>NZ_SMKT01000088.1 GCF_004348735.1 Actinomadura sp. KC06 | reverse complement strand
CGCCTGTGGCAGTGCGGCCGCGGCCTCCAGCCATTGGTTGATCTTGGTGTTCCAGTCGGTCTCGGCGGCCTCGGCGTGCGGGACCTGGAACACGCCGAACGACTGGTCGGACGGCGGCTCGCGGTCTTCGGCGCGCAGGACGAAGGCCATGCTGCGGGGGCTGGCGACGAAGCTCAGCCCGACCTTGCCGATCCGGCCCTGGAACGAGGACGGCGGGTTGAGGTGGATCTCCTGGTGGAACGGGAGCTGCTGGGAGACGCCCCGCAGCTTGGACTCCTCGAACGTGACGTTCGTGATCTGGAATCCGAGCCGGGCGATCGCGGCGAGCACCCACTGCTGCGATTCCAGCGGCTCCACGGAGATCGGGTCGACGTCGCCGGGGTCGGGCTGGCCCTTCGCGTCGACCTCGGTGCACATCCCGATCGTGAAACCGGGCAGCTCGTGGCCGAGGACGGTGGTGAACGGCAGCTCGTACGGCAGCGGGATGGAGAACGCCAGGTCGCGCTGCTGTGCGGCGTCCAGCCGGAAACCGCGCGTGAGGGCGCCCCGGTACACCTCGGGGCCCGCCGTCTCGCCGCCGTACCCGTTCTGCATGCGCGGCATCAGCGCCAGCGTCACGTGCCGGATCTCCACGGGCCCGGCTCCGCCGCGCAGGTGCACCTTGCCCGCCACGACGCCGCCGGGTTTGCAGTTCGGCTCCGACAGGATCGTGTCGACGGACGGTCCGCCGCCCGCCATCTGCCCGTAGGACACCGGCCGTTCCCCTCTTCAGACCGCGAGGACGATCCCCGCGCAAGTCAGCCCGCGCGTGCCCGGTATGAGTCCGACCGGACCCGGCCAACGCATATGAGACCTAGTCCACCATGCCATTGGTTCACGCCGGAAAGCGGATCACCGACCCTTTTTCGTCTGCCGGGTTCCGGGATCGGGCGATGCGGCCTACTCCTTGGCGGTGACCGTGACGGGGGCGTAGCCGAGCTTCTCCAGGGGTTCGCGGATCTGGGCGGCGTCGCCGACGGCGATGACGGTCAGGGCCTCGGGGTCGATGTGCTTGCGGTAGGCGCGGGCGACGCCGTCCGGGGTGGACGCGCGGACGGCGGCCAGGTAGGCGCTGGGGTAGTCGGCGCCCAGGCCGTTGGCGGACACGTCGGCGAGTTCGGCGGCGACGGAGCGGGCCGTCTCGTACTCGGCGGGCGCACGGTCGGCCAGCGCGCGGACGGACGCGCCGTGCTCCTCGGCGTCGATGCCGCGGGACAGGATGCCGCGCAGCTCCGTCAGCGCGTCCGTGACGGCGTCGGCGGTGACCTCGGTGTGGACGGCGCCCTGGGCGATGAACAGGCCGCAGTGCCGGATCCGCAGCAGGCCGGCGCGCATGCCGTAGGTGTAGCCCTTCTCCTCGCGCAGTACCGCGTTGAGCCGGGACGTCAGCCCGCCGCCGAGCACGTGCGAGGCGACCATCAGGGACGGCCAGTCGTGGTGCGAGCGGTCGGGGACGCCGTGCCCGAAGCTGAGGTACGTCTGCACCGAGCCGGGACGGTCGACGACGACGATCCTGGCGGCCGACTCCGGCATGATCCGGTCGGCGGTGGGCAGCGGCTCGCCGGTGTTGGCCCAGCCTTCCAGAGCGGCTGTGAGGGCCGCGTCGGCGTCCGCCCCTGACAGGTCGCCGGCGACGACCGCCGTGGCCTCAGCGGGGACCACGGAGCCGTAGAAGGCGCGGACGTCGGCGCCCTGGAGCGCGTCGACCGAGGTGCGGCTGCCGCCGGTGGGGCGGGACGCCCTGGCCTCCGCGGGGAACATCACCGCGCGGAGCTCGCGCATGGCGCGGGAACCCGGGTCGGCGTCCTCCTGCGCGATCTCCTCCAGGCGCTCGCGGACGAGGCGGCGGACGTCGGAGTCGTCCAGCGCGGGGCGGCGCACCACCGAGGAGAACAGCTCCAGGGCCGGGCCGAGCCGCGTGACCGGGACGTCGAGCGCGATCCGCAGCGCGGTCAGGTCGGCGGAGGCGAACAGGCTGGCGCCGAGCCGTTCGAAGGCGGCGGTCAGCGCGGTGCCGCCGCCGGGCTCCGTGCCCTCCATCAGCGCGCGCGCCGCGAGCGTCGCGACGCCGTCGAGGTGGCCGGGCTCGCGGCCCGCGCCCGCGTGCAGGACGAGCCGGACCGCGGCGAGGCGGCGCCCTGGCAGGTCGCAGCGGAGCGTGCCGGGCCCGGCCGGGACGCGGCCCGCGTCGGCGGCCGGGAACGCCCACGCCGGAACGGGCCCCGGGACGGGGCGGGGCTGCAGTTCCAGGCCGCTGGTCATGAGGCGCCTCCGTAGGTCAGGGCGGTGCGGCCGCCGGGCGCGAGCCAGCGGCCCGCCATCTCCTTGATCGCGTCCCCGGTGACGGCGGCGGCGCGGCCGGGGGCGGTGAAGACCCGGGCCGGGTCGTCGAACTGCGTGGCGTTCTGCGAGAGCGCGTTGGCGAGGCCGGTGACGGTCTCGGTCTGCTCCAGGAACCCGCGCTCGGCCTGGGCGGTGGCGCGGGCGGCCTCGTCGGCGTCGGGGCCGTCGGCGGCGAACCGTTCGAGCTCCTCGTCCAGCACGGCGGCGATCTTGTCGGGCTCGGGGCCGATCGCGTCGACGATGGCCAGGGACTGGCCGGACGCCAGCCGGGTCACCCCCGCCCACACCTCGGTGGCGATCTCGTCGCGCCGCACCATCCGGTCGTAGAGGCGCGAGCCGGAGCCGCCGCCGAGGATCTCGACCGCGAGCTCGGCGGCCTCGACGTCGTCGCCGCCGTCGGTGGGCAGCGTGAACATCGCGAAGTAGGCGGGGGACGGGACGTCCTCGTCCAGCGTCTCCTCGCGGACGCCGGTCAGCGGCCCGAGCTCGCCGGGCCGCGCCGGGGGCTTCTCCGGGCCCGCCGGGAGCCCGCCGAAGTAGCGCTCCACCGCGGCGATGGTCTGCTCGGGGTCGACGTCGCCGACGACGGACAGGACGGCGTTGCCCGGCGCGTACCAGGTGGCGAAGAAGTCGGCGCAGTCTTCGAGGGTGGTGGCGTCGAGGTCTTCCATCGAGCCGATCGGCGTGTGCGCGTAGGGGTGCCCGGCGGGGAAGGTCAGCGCGCACAGCCGCTCGAACGCCGTCCCGTAGGGCTGGTTGTCGTAGCGCTGGCGGCGCTCGTTCTTCACCACGTCGCGCTGGTTGTCGAGGTTGGCCTGGGTGAGCGCGGCGGGCAGCGTGCCCATCCGGTCGGCCTCCAGCCAGAGCGCGAGGTCGAGATGGCTGACCGGCACCGTCTCGTAGTAGTTCGTGCGCTCGAACGAGGTACTGGCGTTGAACGCCGCGCCCGCGCTCTCCAGCAGTGCCGCGTGCTCGCCCTCCGCGACGTTCGCCGAGCCCTGGAACATCAGGTGCTCGAAGAGGTGGGCGAGGCCCGTCCGGCCGGCGCGTTCGTGCCGCGAACCCACCCCGTACCAGATGTTCACGGCGGCCAGTGGTACGACGTGGTCTTCGCAGACCACCACGCGCAGGCCATTGCCGAGCGTGTGCTCATGCAGCGGCTGTTCTGCCACGGAGCGCTCCCGTCCGTTCGATGGGTCGGCTGGCGGACAGCACCGCGCGCGTCGGAGGGACGTGCCCAGGCGGCGGGCTTGATCTCGGTCTCACCGTACCGGGTACTCGCGACGACGGGCGCGTCCCCCGGAACTGTGGATAACCGGCGGGAACGAAGTCGCCCAAGAGGGGGCGTATACCGGCATAAGCATGGGGGAGCGGGGAGGCGGGAGGCGGCAAGGGAGCGATCAGGACGTCGCGGACTCGTGGGCCGCGATGGCGTCCTCGAGGGAGCGGTGCAGGACGAAGATCTTGGTGAGCTGGGTGACGTGGAAGACGCGGCGTACCCGGTCGTTGACGCCCATGAACGACATCGAGCCGTCGCGCGCGCGGAGCCGGTGGTAGATGCCGACCAGTACACCGAGGCCCGTGGAGTCCAGGAAGGTGACCTCGCCGAGGTCGATGACCAGGTGCGCGCCGCCGTTGTCGATGATGCCGAGCAGGGCCTCCCGCAGCCGGGGGCTGGTGAAGACGTCGATCTCGCCGCTGATCTTCACGACCGTCAGGCCCTTTTCGACGCGATGCTCGACGGCGAAGTCCACCGGTGCTCCTCTCTGCCGGTCGTTTCTCGGGGACCGAGTGGGAACTCCTTTGTTACCCCTGTGACGCGGCTATTACGCGCAGCTCATGGGGAACGGAACAGAGCCCACACGACCTTTCCTTGCGGAAGAGCGCGCCATCCCCAGCGGTCGCTGAACGACTCCACGAGATGCAGCCCCCGTCCCGTCTCGGCGATGTAGTCGGGCTCCCTGCGGCGCGGCGCCGCACGGCTCGCGTCCATGATTCCGCAGAGCAGCCACGGCTGTTCGAGGCTGAGCCGCAGCCTGATCGCGGACGGCGCGGAGCCCAGCGGATCGGCCGGGTCGTCGTACACGCCCTCGCGGTGCACGTCGTCGCCCGACCGGCCGCGGGACGTCCCGCCGCTGTGCCGCAGTGCGTTGGTGACGAGTTCCGAGACGACGAGCCCGACGTCGTCGGCCAGTTCGGGCACGCCCCACTCGATGAGGCGTGACACGGCGAAATGCCGGGCCGCGGTGACCGACTCCGGGTCGGGCCTGACGGTGAACGAGACCGTCGAGTCCTTCAGTTCGGTCAGGGCGGTGACGGCCGTGTCCAGGCTTTGGGGCAGGTCGGACGACTCCGGGACGGGAGTCGACGGCGCGGCATGGCCGTGCGGATCGGCCGGTCCGCAGAGCGGACCGAACCCCCACCGCGTGTCGTCGTGCGCGTGGCGTGACGTCATTCCAACCGGACCCCGCAAAGTGATCTTGTTGTGCAGCCGTGGCTTGGAAGTCTCGTGCGTTATCCTGCGCATCGTAGCGTGCGAATGCAAGGCCCAATGCACGTGCATCTGCGTCGTGAGGGTGTGGGGCGGCGCGGACCGCACGCAAGTGATCGGAGGTAACCGCAGGACACAGAGGCCAGTGGCACACTAGGTTCGCTGTCCGCCGAATAGCCGGGAGGTTGGGCGTGACTCCAGAGACGCCGGGAAGCGGGTCGACGGTCCGCCGGATCCTGCTCGGGTCACAGCTTCGCCGTCTGCGCGAGCAGAAGGGCGTGACCCGTCAGGACGCCGGCTACGTCATCCGTGCGTCGGAGTCGAAGATCAGCCGCCTTGAGCTCGGACGAGTCAGCTTCAAAGAACGTGACGTGGACGACCTGCTCTCACTGTACGGCGTCAGCGACAAGACAGAACGCGAAGCGCTGCTGCAGTTGGCGCGGGAGGCCAACACCCCCGGTTGGTGGCACCGGTACAACGACGTGTTGCCCGGCTGGTTCCAGACCTATGTGGGTCTGGAGGAGTCGGCGGCGCTGATCCGCACGTATGAACTGCAGTTCGTCCCGGGACTGCTGCAGTCGGAGGGGTATGCGCGAGCGGTGATCCGCCTGGGCAACGCCGGTGCCGCGGAACATGAGATCGAACAGCGCGTGGAACTGCGCATGCAACGGCAGGAACGCCTCACGGGCCCGGAAGCTCCGCGCCTGTGGGCGGTGGTGGACGAAGGGGCGCTGAAACGTCCCATCGGAGGCCCGGAGGTGATGAGGGGCCAGTTCGAACACCTCATCGAGATGTCCAAACTGCCCAACGTCACCATCCAGATCATGCCGTTCAGGTTCGGAGGCCACGCGGCCGAGGGAGGCGCGTTCACGATCCTGCGCTTTCCCGAGCAGGACCTGCCGGACGTGGTTTACGTCGAGAACCTCACCGGCGCGATGTACCTGGACAAGCGCGACGACGTCGACACCTATCTGCAGGCGATGGAACGCCTGTGCGTCGACAGTGCGACCCCGGAACGCACCGTCGAGCTTCTCGGTGATTTTCTCAGAGAGACATGATGCTCCAAACCGATTACGACAACGGGATGCCGGCCACGGACCTGCAAGGGGCCCGGTGGCTGAAGTCCCGTCGAAGCAACTCCCAGGGGAACTGCGTCGAGATCGCTGAGCTGCCCGGAGGGCAGGTGGCGATGCGCAACTCTCGTCATCCCGAGGGCCCGGCCCTCATATACACCCGCCCCGAGATCGAAGCGCTCATCCTTGGTGCAAAGGACGGCGACTTCGACCATCTCATCGCCTCCCGTAACTGACACGTCGGAACCCGCCGAACGGCCGCCGCCCGAGCACGCTACAGAGGGACGATCCCTCACCTAGGGCGAGCGCCCTGGCGGTCAGTTGAAACGCGACGGGTCGGCTCCGGGGAACCGAGCGTCGACCCGTCCGCCCAACCGAGACACGTCTGCCCAACCGAGACACGTCCGCCTACAGAGCAGAGGCCACCCCGGCGCGAGGGTGGCCTTTACTGTTCCCTCGGGGGTGGTTCAGCCGGGGCGAGGCCGGTGGTTCAGCCGCAGTTGCCGTAGGGGGCGGTGCGGCCGTTGCCGCCGAACCGGACGCAGGTCTCAGGCGCCTTCACGTACACCGGCCCCGCGTACCACGCGAACGAGCCGCTGTCGGCGATCGTGCTGCCGCCCTGCTTCTGGATCCAGACCGACACCGGGGATTTCGTCCCCACATTGCGGGTCTTGATCGTGACGGCGCAGTTGTAGGTGGAACTGTTGTAAAGCAGGTAGGCGGTGCCACCGGAAACGCTCAGCGAGCGCTGGATGTAGTAGCCCCCGCCATGGCCGCCGCTGTTGCACACCTGCTGCGGGGTGTACTTGTTAGCCGGTTCCCTGGGCGGCGTTCCTCCGCCGCCTCCGCCGCCCTTCGACGGTGTGGAACCTCCGTCTGGCGGTGCGCCGGGCTTCTGGGACGAGTTCGGGTCCGCCGGGTTCCGGTTCCCGTTCGGCTGCCCTGGCTTCTTGTTGCCCGGGTTGCCGGCGTCGCCGCTGGGGCCAGTCGCGTTGCCGGGGTCGCCTTGGGCGCCCTGGTCGTCGTTGGACGCGGCGGTCTGCTGCTCCTTGCCCTCGCCGGCACCCGAGTTGGTAGCGGCCCAGACGGCGCCGCCCGCGAGGATGGCCGCCACTGCTGCGGCCGCCGCGATGGGAAGCAGACGGCCGCGCTTCCTGCCTCCTGACCCATGAGCGTTGGACGGGCCAGGAGGGAACGGTGGCGCCATGCCAGGCGCGCCCTGCGGGTGCCCCGCGGGTTCGTAGGGCGGAGGCTGCGGGGCCGTCCTGTGCCTTGGAGCGGACGGGTCCGTGACGTGATCGGGCGGGAGGACCGCCCCGGCCATCGCGTTTGGACTGGCGTGCGGGTCCGTCGAACCCGGTGCCGACCCGACCGGCGTGCCCGGCGGCTGGGGTGTCGGGAGGTCGGCCGGGAGGCCGGGGAACGCGGGCAGCGGCTGGACGGGCGACGCGCCCGGCGACGTCCCGGTGGACGCCCCCACCAGCCGTTCCTGGGCCTCGCGGGCGGTGGGGCGGTGCGCGGGCTCCTTGGCCAGGCAGGCGGAGACCAGATCGCGCATTGGGCCGGACAGCTCGCCGAGCTCCGGCTCGCCGGTCAGGATCCGGTGCATGACCGTGGCCATCTCGTCGTTGCCGAACGCGGGACGTCCCGTGGCGGCGAACACCATGGTCGTGCCCCAGGCGAACATGTCGGACGCCGTGCTGACCTCTCCGCCGGTGAAATGCTCGGGCGCCATGTAGGCGGGCGTGCCGACGTTCTGCGTCTCCCCGGCGGCGCCCAGGGCGCGCGCCACGCCGAAGTCGATGACGCGGGGGCCGTCTGGGCCCATCACCACGTTGTGCGGCTTGAAGTCGCGGTGCACGATCCCGGCCTGGTGGATCGCGGTGAGCGCGGTCAGGGTGCTGACGGCGAGCCGCTCCAGGGCGCCGCCGGTGCGGGGCCCTTCCGTGCGCACCACGTGGTGCAGGGTCACTCCGGGGACGTATTCGCTGACGATGTAGGGCTGGTCGCCCGCCACGTCGGCGTCGAGGACCTGCGCGGTACAGAACCGCGCCACGCGCTTGGCGACTTCCAGTTCGCGGACGAAGCGCGCGCGGGCGGAGTCGTCCCCGGCGAGACCGCCGTGGAGCAGCTTGATGGCGACGTGGTCCGTGGCGGGAAGGGAGCCGCTCTCACCGGCCCGCCTGCCCAGGAACACCGAGCCCTGACCGCCCTCGCCCAGGCGGCCCAGGATCTCGTACCCGCCCAGCTCGGTCGGGTCGCCCGACCGCAGTGGAAGGGCGTCCGGCATCGTCCTGTCCGTCACACCACTCGCTCCCCGTCGCTTTCGGCTCGTCGGCAGACTCGCACCAGCCTATGGCCAGAAGATGGTAGGTGCTCCGCAAAGGTGTTGATCTAGCGCGGTGGCATGGCAGAGCTAAGTGGACTACAGTCCGAATGAGAGGGAGGGGAACGCGATGGACCGTGGTCCGGCCGGCGGGAGACGCGTCGACCTGGAGCTGATGCGGACGCCGCCGCCCAAGGAGCGGGCGGACGCCGCGCGGAACCGCGCCAAGGTGCTCGAAGCCGCCGCCGCGCTCTTCGCCCGGCACGGCGTCGAGTCGGTCACGATGGACGCGGTCGCCGCAGCCGCCGGAGTCGGCAAGGGAACCCTCTTCCGCAGGTTCGGCGACAAGGCGGGCCTGGCCGTCGCCCTCCTCGACGAACGCGAACGTGACCTGCAGGACGCGATCCTGTCCGGCCCGGCTCCGCTCGGCCCGGGTGGTGGGGACGCGGCCGTCCAGCCGTCCGAACGGCTGCATGCCTTTGCAGACGCCTACCTCGACTACGTCCTGGCCCATCTGTCCCTGGTCCGCATGTCGGAAACGGCTTCGCCGGGAGCGCGCTACCGCATCGGCGCCTACGGCTTCTGGCATCGGCACCTGACGATCCTGCTCGACCAAACCGTCCCCGATGGGGAGGCCCAGGCGCACGCGCTGCTGGCCGTCCTCGGAGCGGAACACCTCACGGCGATGGTGGAGACCGTGGGTCCGGGACGCGCGCGCGCCGCCGTCCACGCACTCTTCAACGCGGCGGGTCCTCAAGAAGCCGCGCCCGCATAGCGGCCCGTAAAACGCCAAGGCCCCTGCGGCATGCGCAGGGGCCAGGAGAAACGCGGGGTCAGGCCGGGTCGGGGCTGTGGCGTTCGGCGCCGTGCTCCGCCCGGCCGTTGACGTTGCCCGGCGGTCCCTCCGGGGCGTGACCGCGTTCCAGCCGCGCGGCGACGACGAGCGCTCGCAGCGATGTGGTCTTCACGTAGTCGCGCTGCGAGGTGTCGCGTGTTCTGGGAATGCTGCTCGGCACGGTTCACCTCCATGGGGCGTGGACTGGGGTGCTACCCGGTTCGCCGGATTTCGCACGGTAGTTGCAACCGCAAGATCTTTACGGCTATTCCGAGTGATCGTTCCGTTTTGGCCGCGTCCTGATCCGGCCAGGCCCGTCCTCGCTTTGTCGGCGTCTCCGCCGCCACCTAGCCTGTGGCTCGATTCGACGGATCAGTGCGCGACATGCCCGCCCAAGGAGCTCCCTGGTGAAGACGGCCTATTTCGACGAGCTGGCAGGACGGCTGCGCGACAGCGGCGTCCCGGAGGACGAGGTCACCGGGACCGTCGACGACCTCGCCGCCTACCTCGCCGAGTCCGGGGCCGACCCGGACGACGAGTTCGGCCCGCCCGAGGAGTTCGCCGCCCGGCTCGTCTCGGCCGAGGGCTGGGAGCCGGGCGGAAGCCGACGGGACTACGGGTACTTCAAGCGTCCGAAGGCGGCCGGGCTCGGCGTGGACGCTGCCCTGCGGGTGCCGCCCGGGATGCCGGCCAGGCGCCTCTTCTGGAGCAGGCGCCTCTACGTCTTCATCTCCTGCTACTTCGGCTTCTGGATCGCCGTCTGCGTCGGCTGGGTCGCGTTCGCGCCCGCGGAGTCCCGGACGCGTTTCCTCATCGGCTCCCTGGTGGGGCTCGTCACGGCGGCGATCGTGGCGGGCGTCACCATCTGGCGAGGCGCCCGCCGCAGTGAATGACGTGCATTTTTCCCGCCAGGCGTGATCTATCACTTTGTTCCCAACTCTCGTCCGGGCCTGGTGGCTGTCCCGGCCGCTCAACTGGGTAGGTATCCGAAGATTCCGACGCCCCCGCGCCGCCGTCTCCTGGAGAACCACGTGATCACGAAGCTGCTCGTCGCCAACCGTGGCGAGATCGCCGTCCGCGCCTTCCGCGCGGCCTACGAACTCGGCATCGCCAGCGTCGCCGTCTACGCGCACGAGGACCGGCTGTCCCTGCACCGGCAGAAGGCGGACGAGGCGTACGAGATCGGCGAGCACGGCCATCCCGTCCGCGCCTACCTGGACGTCGACGGCATCGTGGAGACCGCGCTGCGGGTCGGCGCCGACGCCGTCTACCCCGGCTACGGGTTCCTGTCGGAGAGCCCGGAGCTGGCGGAGGCGTGCGAGCGCAACGGGATCAAGTTCGTCGGCCCGCCGTCGTCCGTGCTGAGCCTCGCGGGCAACAAGATCGAGGCGGTAGCGGCGGCGCGGCGCGCGGGCCTGCCGGTGCTCCGCTCCACGACGCCCGAGCCAGGACGGGAGCTGGCGGCGGCCGACGAGGTCGGGTTCCCGCTGTTCGTGAAGGCCGCGGCCGGCGGCGGCGGGCGGGGCCTGCGCCGCGTCGACCACCGCGAGGACCTCGAGGCCGCCGTCGACACCGCGCGCCGCGAGGCGCAGAGCGCGTTCGGCGACCCGACCGTGTTCCTGGAGCAGGCGGTGGACCGGCCGCGCCACATCGAGGTGCAGATCCTCGCGGACGGCGCCGGGCACATCGTCCACCTG
The DNA here is from genome assembly GCF_004348735.1 of Actinomadura sp. KC06. GTDB lineage: Bacteria > Actinomycetota > Actinomycetes > Streptosporangiales > Streptosporangiaceae > Spirillospora. Next base: position 28,277 of record NZ_SMKT01000088.1, on the reverse strand, counting down.
CGGGAACGCGACTGCTCGGTGCAGCGCCGCCACCAGAAGGTCGTGGAGATCGCGCCCGCGCCGAACCTGGACGCGGAGGTGGCCCGGCGGCTCTGCGAGGACGCGGTCCGGTTCGCCCGCGAGATCGGCTACGAGAACGCGGGCACCGTGGAGTTCCTCGTGGACGACCGCGGCGAACACGTCTTCATCGAGATGAACCCGCGCATCCAGGTCGAGCACACCGTGACCGAGGAGGTCACCGGCGTCGACCTCGTGCAGAGCCAGCTGCGCATCGCGGGCGGTGAGACGCTCGCCGACCTCGGCGTCGCGCAGGACGAGGTGGCGGTGAGCGGGTTCGCCGTCCAGTGCCGCATCACGACGGAGGACCCCGCGAACGGCTTCCGTCCCGACACGGGCAAGATCTCGGCGTACCGGTCGCCGGGCGGCGCTGGCGTCCGGCTGGACACGGGCACCGCGTACGGCGGCGCGATCATCTCCCCGCACTTCGACTCGCTGCTGGTCAAGCTGACCTGCCGCGGCAGGACGTTCGAGGAGGCGGTGCGCAGGGCGCGCCGGGCCGTCGCGGAGTTCCGCATCCGCGGCGTGGCGTCGAACATCCCGTTCCTGCAGGCACTGCTGGACGAGCCCGACTTCCGCGCGGGCGGCGTGACGACGTCCTATATCGGCGACCATCCCGAGCTGCTCACGGCCCGGTCGAGCGGCGACCGTGCGACACGGCTCGTCCGGTACCTGGCGGACGTGACCGTCAACAAGCCGCACGGTGAAGCGCCGACCAACCTGGACCCGGCGACGAAACTGCCGCCGCTCGCCATGGACGGTCCCTTCCCCCAGGGCTCGCGTGACCGGCTCCTGTCGCTCGGCGCGCGCGCGTTCGCGGAGCAGCTTCGCTCCCAGAGCAACTTGGCCGTCACCGACACCACGTTCCGGGACGCGCATCAGTCGCTCCTCGCCACCCGAGTACGCACGTACGACCTGCTCGCAGCGGCGCCCTACCTGGCCCGTATGACGCCGCAGCTTCTCTCCATCGAGGCGTGGGGCGGCGCGACGTACGACGTCGCACTCCGCTTCCTAGGCGAGTCGCCCTGGGACAGGCTGGCCGCGATCCGTGAAGCCGCCCCGAACCTGTGCATCCAGATGCTTCTGCGTGGGCGCAACACCGTCGGATACACCCCATACCCCGACTCGGTCGCGCGTGCCTTCGTCAAGGAGGCGGCCAGTACGGGCGTCGACATCTTCCGTGTGTTCGACGCACTGAACGACGTGGAACGCATGCGTCCGGCCATCGACGCCGTCCTGCAAACGCATGCGCTCGTCGAAGGGACGCTCTGCTACACCGGCGACCTGTCGTCCCCGGACGAGCGGCTCTACACCCTCGACTACTACCTGCGCCTTGCAGAGGAACTTGTCGAAGCGGGCGTCCACATCCTGTGCATCAAGGACATGGCCGGGCTGCTCCGCGCCCCCGCCGCCCGTACTCTGGTCGGGGCTCTCCGTGAGCGGTTCGACCTGCCCGTCCACCTGCACACCCACGACACGGCAGGCGGCCAGATCGGTACCTACATCGCGGCCATCGAGGCCGGTGTCGACGCCGTCGACGGAGCCGCCGCGCCGCTCTCGGGCACCACGAGCCAGCCGCCCCTCCAGGCGATCGTCGCCGCGACCGATTCCACTGACCACGCCACCGGAATCGACCTGGACGCGCTCACCGTCATGGAGCCGTACTGGGAGGCCGTCCGGAAGCTGTACGCGCCGTTCGAGATGGGCCTGCCGTCGCCGACCGGCCGCGTCTACCAGCACGAGATCCCGGGCGGGCAGCTGTCCAACCTGCGGCAGCAGGCCGTCGCGCTCGGCCTCGGCGACCGGTTCGAGGAGATCGAGCGCCTGTACGCGGCCGCCGACGCGATCCTCGGACGGCTCGTGAAGGTCACCCCGTCCAGCAAGGTCGTCGGCGACCTGGCCCTGCACCTGGTCGCGGCAGGCGCCGACCCCGACGACTTCGCGGAGAACCCGGAGCGCTACGACATCCCCGACAGCGTCATCGGTTTCCTGAACGGCGAACTGGGCGACCCGCCCGGCGGGTGGCCCGAGCCGTTCCGCACCAAGGCCCTCGCAGGACGCCAGTACACGCCCGCCCGTGCCGAACTCGACGGCGCAGAAGAGAAGGCCCTGGACGGACCCCAGGTACGCGACACCCTTGACCGCCTTCTCTTCCCCGGCCCAGCGAAGGAGTATCGCGAAGCCCGCGCGGCCTACGGAGATCTGTCCGTCCTGCCCACGGGCCCGTTCCTCTATGGGCTCCGCACAGGGCACGAGGTCGCGTTCGACCTCGAACCCGGCGTGCGCGTCCTCGCCGGCCTTGAGGCGGTGGGCGCCATCGACGAGGCGGGCGTCCGGCAGGTCATCTGCACGGTGAACGGCCAGCTCCGGACGCTCTCCGTCCGCGACAAGTCAGTCGTGTCGGACGCGCCGCCGGTCGAGCGCGCCGACCCGTCCGAGCCCGGCCACGTCGCCGCCCCGTTCGACGGCTCGGTGACCCTCCGCGTGTCCAAGGGCGACGAGATCGCCGCCGGGGACGTCGTCGCCACCATCGAGGCGATGAAGATGGAGGCCGCCATCACGGCCCCCACCGCGGGCACGGTGGCCCGCCTGGCCGTCCCCGAAGCCACCCAAGTCCAGGCAGGAGACCTCCTCCTAGTCATCACCTGAGCCCGCAGGACACCCCGACTCGGACGAGTCACGCCCCACACCCTTGGACGAAACCTCAGTCGAGGCCACGGGTCGTGCGGCCGGAGGCGCCCAGCGCCGGAGGTCGCACGACCCGTCGAGCCGGGCGACCGCAGCGGCACGGTCACGGACCCGCACGGTCACGGAGAACCCGCACCGTGGCGTGAGGATCGACCGGCTCGCGACGGGGGTTCCAGGGGGTCGCCCCCCTGGGCGTAATCGCCGAAGGACGGTTCCAGGAGGTCGAAGGCGAGGCGGGCGGTCGCGGTGACGGCGGCGGCGATCTCGTCGTCGGTCTCGCCGTTCAGCGTGCGGCGGAGGGTCTCGTCGAACAGGACGCGGTGGACGCCCGCGAGCTGGGCGGCGGCGAGGCGGGGGAGCGGGTCGTCCGGGGCCGCGCCGGTGTCCTCGGCGAGGACGGCGGCGAGGGCGTCCTCGCGCTCCTCGTGGAACTCGCGGAGCCGGGCCACCAGCGCGGGGCTGCCGGTGATCATGCGGGCGAAGCCGGCGCCGGAGAAGCCGATCACGGGGTCGCGCCGCTCCACGGCGTGCAGGAACCCGCGGCGCAGCGCGGCCAGCGCGGACTCGCCGGGCGCGCGGTCGGCGACCGTGCGGGCGAGCCGCTGGACGAAGGCCTCGTGCAGGTCGAGCGCGAGGTCCTCCTTGCGCGGGAAGTAGTTGGTGACCGTCATCTTGGCCACCTGCGCCGCCGCGGCGACGTCGGCGATCGTCACCCGGTCGAAGCCGTGCCGCAGGAAGAGGCGCGTCGCCTCGTGCGAGATGTTCTCCCTCGTCTGCTGCTTCTTCATCTCCCGGAGTCCCATGCCGCCATCATCTCATATGTGACCCAAGTTTGTCGTTGACATATTTATAGGTCTGTCCTAAGTTTAGGTCGCAAGGCTATCGGGTACCGAGAACGGGTGACCCGTTCCCTCCCGGCCGGACGAACAAAGGACACCGCCCTGAACGCCACCGAAGCGCGCCGCGCGGCCCCCCGTGGGATCCCGCGCGCGACCGTGAACCTCGTCGACCCGATGAAGGACTACCTCTCGCGCATCGGCCGCACCGCGCTGCTCACCGCCGAGCAGGAGGTCGACCTGGCCAAACGCATCGAGGCCGGCCTGTTCGCCCGCGAACGGCTCGAGACCCTCGGCGACGACCTCAGCCTTCAGGACCGCGCCGACCTGGAGTGGATCGCCGCCGACGGGCGACGCGCCAAGGAGCACATGGTCGAGGCGAACCTCCGCCTCGTCGTGTCGCTCGCCAAGCGCTACATGGGCCACGGCCTGCCGCTCAACGACCTCGTCCAGGAAGGGAATCTCGGGCTGATCCGCGCCGTGGAGAAGTTCGAGTACCGCCGCGGCCTGAAGTTCTCCACCTACGCGGTGTGGTGGATCAAGCAGGCGATCAGCCGCGCGCTGGCCGACCAGAGCCGGACGATCCGCATCCCCGTGCACGTCGTCGAGGTGCTGAACCGGATGACGCGCGTCCGGCGACGGATGATGCAGGACCTCGGCCGGGAGCCGACCTCGCAGGAGCTGGCCGTCGAGCTGGACATCACGCCGGAGAAGGTGGAATGGCTGCGCCGGCAGGCCCGCGAGCCGCTGTCGCTGCACACTCCGCTCGGCGAGGACGGCGACGGCGAGCTCGGCGACGTCATCGAGGACCCGGACGGCGGCGACCCCGCCGACGTCGTCGCGACCTCCATGCTGCGCGGACGCCTCGACGCCGTCCTGGAGACGCTCACCGAACGGGAGGCGGGCGTGATCTCGATGCGGTTCGGGCTGTCCGGCGGGGAACCGAAGACTCTCGAAGAGGTCGGCAAGGTCTACGGGGTGACGCGCGAGAGGATCCGGCAGATCGAGTCCAAGGGGATGCACAAGCTGCGTCACCCGTCCCGGCGCGAGACCCTCGCCGACCTGCTGAGCTGACCCGGGCCCGGACGGGGCACTCCGCGGGAGGAGCCGAGTTCCTTCCGTAGTCGGATGACACCGCCGATGATCTCCACGAGACTCTCTCTGGACGTGCTGGACGACTGGAGATGAGGGCGATGGCGAAGCGGTTCGGACGGCGGGGGCGGCTCGCGGGCACCGCCGCGGCGTGGGGCGCCGCGGCCGGTGTCACGGTGGCGCTCACGGCGACGCTGGTCCACGCCGTGTCGGCCGCCGGACCGGAGACCGTCCCGGCCGCCCGCGCGGCCGCCGGCGCCGCCACGGGGCTTCCCCCGACCGCGCCGTCCGATCCCGCGAAGCTGCGCGCCACCCTCGACGCCACGCACGAGGCGGGCATGATCGGGCTGTTCTCGGCGGTCCGGGACGGGCGCACCACGTGGGACGGCGCGTCCGGTGTCGCCGACGCCGAGACCGGACGCCCCGTCACGCCGGGCATGCATCATCGGGCCGGAAGCATCACCAAGACGCTCGTCGCTACGGCGATCCTGCAGCAGGTCGAGAAGGGGCGTGTCGAGCTCGACGTACCGGTCGGCCAGTACCTGCCCGAGGTGTTCCCCGGACGGCCTGGGAAGCAGGTCACCGTCCGGATGCTTCTCAACCACACCAGCGGCATCGGCGACTACATCGCTCAGGCGTTCCCGTCGCTGACGGAAGGTTCTCCCAAGAGCCTGGACGAGAACCGCCTACGGAGGCTTTCCCCGGAGCAGCTCATCAAGTGGGGCATGCAGGCACCGCGCACCGGTGAGCCGGGCGAACGCTGGTCCTACTCCAACACCAACTACGTCATCGCCGGACGGCTCCTGGAGAAGGTCACCGGGACGAAGGCGGAGAAGTACATCGCCAGGCACGTCATCGGCAAGGCGGGGTTGAAGCACACGTACTTCCCGTCCGGCCCGCACATCGACGGGCCGCACTCGCGGATGTACGAGTCGCTCTTCCAGTACGTGAAACCACCCCGCGACTACAGCACGTTCAACATGAGCTGGGCGTGGACGGCGGGCGCACTGGTCTCCACCACGGACGACCTCAACCGCTTCTACCGCAAGCTCCTCACCGGCGGCCTCATCGGCGAGACCGCGCTGGCGGAGATGCAGCGCACCGTCCCGGCGAAGGACGCGGACGGCAACGTCCTGCTGAACTACGGCCTCGGGCTCTACTCCACCGAGCTGCCGTGCGGGACGTTCTGGGGCCACGACGGCACCGTCTTTGGCGCCGGTACCCAGTCGCTGTCGTCCGCGGGCGGAGCGCGCCAGATCACCTTCGCGCTCAACCTCTCGCATTACCAGAAGCTCGACTCCAACGGCGTTCCCGTCCCGCACCCGATCGACAGTGCGCTGAGCGCGCACATGGTGGAGGCGCTGTGCGGGAGCGGCCGCGAGATCCGGTCCAGCGGGCCGGAGCGGCCCGTCCGGCCGCTGCCCTTGCAGTCCCTCCGCACCCTCGGCTGATCCACGCCGACTTCCGCGCGCTGACTCCGGCGTTGACCTGGCGCCAAACTGTCGGTGGCGGGCCTTAGTGTCCCGGGCATGCCGAGCCCAACGCACTTACCAGTCCTGGACGGCGACCGCGCGTGGGAGACGATCGCCGCCCTCATCGACGAGCGGAAGCCCGACGCGGTCGCCGACGCGGTCCGCGATCTCGACGCCGCCGGACGCCGCGCGGTCGCCAGGGCGCTGCCCGGCCACCTCCGGCTCCTGCGGGCGCGGCGCGAGCCGTGGGAGGGCATCGACGACTACGCGCCCGCCTTCCGCGCCGCGGGCGCGGGCACGCTGACCGGCGCGTCCGCGGTCGCGACCTGGCTCAACCGGCGCGAGTTCAACACCCGCTGGTTCGGCGACCACGACGACACCGCCCTGCTCCTCGACCTCTGGGCCGACCGCGACGACGCGTGGCTCGCCGACCTCGCGCGGCGCCTCACGCTCCGGCTGCGCGGCCCGCGCCACATCGGGCTCGACCTCGTGCTGGCGCTGCTGACCGAGACGGGCATCGAGCCGCCCGAGCACGATCCGCTCGTCGTGGGCTGGGTGTCGTCCGCGCCGCCCCGCCCGAAGGATCCGCTGCTGCCGTTCCTGCTGCCGCGCGTCTTCGAGGCCGACGGCGTCGGACGGCGGCTGCGCGACAACCCGTCCTGGCCGCGGACCCTCGCCACGCTGGCCGACCGCGGCGTCGTCGGGCGGCGGATGCTCCTGGACGGCTGCGTCCGCCGTTTCCTGCGCGGCGGGACGGCCAACGACCTGCGCTTCTTCGTCCGGCTGCACGGCCTGCTCATGCCGGACGACCCGGCCGCCAGGGAACGCGAGATCCGCGAGCACGCGCTCGACTACGTGCGGCTGCTCCCGGCCGCGCCGGGCCCGGTCGCCGACGTCGCGCTCGGCCTGCTCAGGGAGGTTCCCGGGCTGCCGTCCGAGCAGGTGGTGGAGGCGCTGGACGGGGTGCTGTTCCGCGCCGAGTCCGGGCTGGTGAAGTCGGGGCTGTCGTGGCTGGAGCAGACCGTCCAGCGGCGGCCGGGGCTCGCCGGCGACTGCGCCGCCGCCCTCGCCCAGGCGTTCGCGCACACGTCGTACAGCGTGCAGCAGCGCGCCGTCCGCGTCGCGCTCAAGCTCCCCGCGGCGGCCGACGGGACGCCGATCACCGGCGCCGTCCCCCTGCTCCCGCCGGATCTCGGCGCCGAGGCCGCCGCCCGCTTCGGCGGCGACGTCGCCCGGCCCGAGCCCGCTGACGAGCCGCCCCCGCTCATCGCACCCGTCACCCCTGCCCCTGGCCCGCTTCCGCCGCCCATCACGACGGCCGCCGAACTGGCGGCGGGCATCCACGACGCGGAACTCGACTGGGCCGGGATCGAACGGATGCTGGCCGCGTTCGCCGAGCTCACCTGGCGGGACGCGGAGGGCGTCCGGGCCGCGCTCGCGCCCGTCGTCCAGCGGGAGAACTTCTACCCCCGGCTGGACGACGCGCCCCGCTGGACGTGGGCCGACCATTGGCTGCTGGCGGCCGCGCGCCGCCTGACCCGCACGGTGCCGCTGCCGCCCGACTGGCGGCAGCGGGTCCCGTCGCCAGGGCAGGTCATCGGCCCGCATCTGCTCTACCTGAGCCGGTGCGCGGAGATCGTCGCCGCCGTCGAGCACGATGCTCTGCCGCCGCTGCTGCTCGCCACCCCCACCGAGCCGACCGGGCACTTGGATCCGGCGACGTTCGTGGACCGCCTGGAAGTCCTCCAGGACGCCGGCGCCGATCCCGGGCCCGCCGACCTCCAGCAGGCCCTGCTGCGGCTGCCGCGCGACCTCGGCCCGGAGGCCGCCCGCCGCGCCGCCGCGCTGAGCTCGCCCGCGGGCCGGACCGCCGCACGATGGCTCGCCGCGGGCGGGCTGCCCGTGCCCGTCGTCTCGATGCGGCCGTTCGCGGGCGGTGCGCCGGAGGCCGTGATCAGCGCGCCGCCGACCGGGCTCCCGCTGGTCGACGCCGTGTTCACGGCCCCGCCCAGGAACATCGGCTGGGAGCACGGCTGGTACAAGCCGACCTGGCCGCGGCTGCTGCCGTCCCATCCGGAGGTCGCCGCCGCGCATGTCCTGCCGCACCTCGGGCCCACCAGGTACCCGTTCGGCACCGGGATGTCGGTGGGGGCGTTCGTCGAGGTGACCCGCGGGGACGGGCCGTTCGCGGAGGCCGTGGGGCACTTCCTGGCACGCGAGCTCGTCCAGCGCAGGCACGATCAGGCGGACGGGGCGCTGCTCACCATGGCCGCCCGCGGCGACCTGCCCGCCGCCGAGCTCGGGCGCCACATCGGACGCCTCGCGCTCGACGGCGAGATCCAGCCGGTCAGGATCATCGAGGCCCTCGAACGGGCGGCCGAGGCCGGCGCATACGCGCAGATCTGGGACGTCATCGCCGCCGCGCTGCCCGTCCTGTGCCCGGAGCCGGGCGAGCGTCCCGTGCACGGGCTCAAGCGGCTGATCGCGCTCGGGCGCAGGACCGCGCGCTGGTCGGGGGCGCGCGGCGCCATCCCCGAGGTCGAGGTGCTCGCGGCCCGGAAGGGCTCGTCCGACCTCGTCCGCGAGGCCCGCGCCCTCGCCGCCCAGCTGCAGGCGTAGCGCGTCAGACCAGGTCGGACGGGTCGGTGTTGGCCCCGCAGAGGACGACCATGACCCGCTCGTCCGGCGCCGGCCGGTAGGCGCCCGACCGGAGCGCGGCCACCGCGGTGGCGGCGCCGTGCTCGACGGCCAGACGGTACTCGTCCCAGACGAACCGGCGCGCCTCGATGATCGCCTCGTCGGTGACGAGAAGAGACCGCACCCCGGTCCGGGACGCGACGGAGAACGCGATCTCACCGAGCCGGGTGGCGCCGAGCGAGTCGGCGGCGACGCCGGAGACGTCCACGTCGACGGGGCGTCCGGCGTGCAGGGCCCGTTCGAGGGTCGGGATGCGCTCGGGCTCGACGCCGACGACGCGGGCGCGGCCTTCGAGGGCGGCGGCGACGCCCGCCATCAGCCCTCCGCCGCCGACCGCCAGCAGGACCGTGTCGATCTCCCCGCCGGTCTGCTCCAGGATCTCCGTCCCGAGCGTGCCCTGCCCGGCGCAGACTTCAGGGAGGTCGTAGGCGTGGCAGAACAGCGCCCCGGTGTCGGCGGCGCGTTTGGTGGCGGCGTCCTGCGCCTCGGCGTACCGGGTGCCGATCTGGACGACGGCGGCGCCGAGCGCCCGCAGCCGGGCGACCTTCACCGGGGGCGCGGTCTCCGGCACGTACACCTCGGCCGGGACGCCCGCCTGCGACGCCGCGTACGCGAACGCCAGACCCGCGTTGCCTCCGGAGGCCGCGACGACCCCGGCGTCCGGCAGGCGCCCTTCGTCCCGCGCGGCGAGGATGTGGTTGAACGCGCCGCGCGCCTTGAACGACCCGGTGTGCTGGGTCAGCTCCAGCTTCAGCCACATGCGCGCGGCGGGCGCGAGCGGCGCCGGGTCCACCGCGAGCACGGGCGTGCGGCGGACGTGGCCGTCCACCCGGGCGGCGGCGGCCTGGACGTCTGAGCGATCGATCACCGGGGTTCCTCTCCGAGCATCGGCATTCCCCTAAGTAGCAAACACCGTTTGGCGCATGTTCCCAGACGGCTACCCGGGGCTGTCGCCGAGAGAGGCGGCGCGGTTCAGGAGGACCTTGCGTTCGGGCTCGTTGCGGGTCATCGCCGCGGCGCGCTCGAACTCCGTCCGGGCCTCGCCGGCGCGGCCGAGCCGGGCGAGCAGGTCGCCGCGGACGCTCGGCAGCAGGTGGTAGCCGCGCAGGGACGGCTCGTCCAGCAGCGCGTCCGCGATCGCGAGACCCCGCTCCGGCCCGTGCGCCATGCCGACCGCGACCGCCCGGTTCAGCTCCACGACGGGGGACGGGGCGACGCTCGCGAGGATCTCGTACAGCGACGCGATCTGCGCCCAGTCGGTGTCCTCGGCTGCGGCGGCCTGCGCGTGGGACGCTGCGATCGCCGCCTGCAGAACGTACGGCCCTGGCGGCTCGCCGATGGCCTTGGCGCGGAGCAGGGCGGCGAAGCCGCGGTGGATGAGGAGGCGGTCCCAGAGGCCGCGGTCCTGGTCGGCGAGCGGGACGGGTTCGCCGGACGGGCCGGTGCGCGCCCTGGTGCGGGACGCCTGGATCTCCATCAGCGCGACGAGCCCGTGCACCTCGGGCTCGCCGGGCGCCAGCTCGGCGAGACCCCGGCCGAGGCGCAGCGCCTCCTGGCAAAGGTCGGCCCGCACCCAGTCGTCGCCCGCCGTGGCCGTGTACCCCTCGTTGAAGATCAGGTAGATGACCTCCAGGACGGACGACAGCCGCGCGGCCCGGTCCGGCCCCTCGGGGACCTCGAACGGGACGCCCGCGTCCGACAGCGTCCGCTTCGCCCGGACGATCCGCTGCGCGACGGTCGGCTCGGACGTGAGGAACGCCCGCGCGATCTCCTCGGTGGTCAGGCCGCCGAGCATGCGCAGCGTCAGCGCGACCCTGGCCTGCGTGGACAGGACGGGATGGCAGGCGGTGAAGACGAGGCGGAGCACGTCGTCCTCGATGTGCTCGTCGTCCGGGACGTCGAGCTCCGGCGGCGCCTGCGTCTCCAGGTCGCGGCCGATCTCCTCCAGCTTGTGCTCAAGCCGCTGCAGGCGGCGGATCCGGTCGATGGCGCGGCGCTTCGCGACGGCCATGAGCCAGGCGCCCGGGTTGTCCGGGACGCCTGACTCCGGCCACTGCTCGAGCGCGGCGACCAGCGCGTCCTGCGCGAGTTCCTCGGCGAGCCCGATGTCGTGCACCATCCGGGCGAGGCCGGCGATGATGCGGGCGGCCTCCAGCCGCCACACCGCGTCGACGCTCGCGTGCACGCGGCCCCTGTCCGCAGTCGTCACGCTGCCGATGAGAGCACCCGCACCGGCCGCCGCGCAAGCTCAGCGGCTGCTCACCGGCCGCCGGGCTGCCGGGTCACTCGCCGGGGAAGGGGTCTCCGGGGCCGAAGACCTGCTTGATGACGCCCTCGCCGTCCCCGACGATCGAGTAGAACCGCCGGGACAGCTCGATCGCCTCCTCGCGGGTGCGCACCTCGACCAGCGCGAACCCGACGACGGACTCCTTGGCCTCGGCGAACGGGCCGTCGGTGACGGTGACCTTGCCGCCGGACGAGGCGATCCGGGTGCCGTGCGGCTCGAGCCCGCCGGTCGCCAGCAGCACCCCGGCCTTGGACGTCTCCTCGATGAACTTGCCCATCTCGGCCATCATCGCCTCGTCCGGCGGGGCGTCGGCCGAGTTGTCGTCCGTGGTCATCAGCAAGAACCGCATCGCAGTCTCCTCTGTCTCGTGGCGGCCGGTCCCTCCCGGCCCTCACAGACGCGTCGAAGAAGGCCCGGCCGGATCGACACCGCCGCCGGACTTCTTCCAAGATTTTTCTCGAAGCCGTATCGTGCCAGGTCACCAGGGATGCGTGCCCGATAGCTGGGCACTTCACCAGAGATTGTCACGAAACCGGACAATCGGGATAGCTGGGCAAGTCAGGGATTTACGAGTAACTTCTGCGAGGAGAAAGGTTCTTGCGCGTTCGAGGAGGCATCCCGCGATGAGCGCGAGCGAGCACCCCGACGACGTGGCGGATTCGGCGCCGGGACGGATCGTCCCCCCGAACGGATACGCGTACCGGAACGGCCAGCGGACGGCGGGCCCGACGGTGCCGCGCCTGCTGGTCGGGGCGCAGCTGCGCAGGTTCCGCGAGGCCGCGCGGATCACCACCGAGGACGCCGGCTACGAGATCCGCGGCTCCCACTCCAAGATCAGCCGGATGGAGCTCGGCCGGGTCGGGTTCAAGGAGCGCGACGTCTGCGACCTGCTCACCCTTTACGGCGTGACCGATCCCGACCGCCGCGACTCGCTGCTGGAGCTCGTCGCCCTCGCCAACCGGCCGAGCTGGTGGCAGGAGTACGGCGACCTGGTGCCCGCCTGGTTCGAGCCCTACCTCGGGCTGGAGCAGGGCGCGGTGGTCGCCCGCGTGTACGAGGTCCAGGACGTCCCCGAGCTGCTGCAGACCCCCGACTACGCCCGCGCGCTCATCACGGCCCGGCATCCGGAGGCGCCCGCCGACGAGATCGAGCGGCGCGTCGAGCTGCGGATGCGCCGCAGGCGCCGCGTGTTCGAGCGTCCGGGCCCGCTGAAGCTGTGGGCCGTCGTGGACGAGGCCGCCCTGCGTCGCGCGGTCGGCGGCCCCGAGGTCATGCGCGCGCAGCTGCGGTTCCTGATCGACATCTCGTGGCTGCCGAACGTCTCGCTGCAGGTCCTGCCGTTCGCGTCCGGCGGGCACGCCGCCGAGTGCGGCCCGGTGACGCTGCTGCGGTTCGCCGAGCCGGAACTGCCCGACGTCGTCTATCTGGAGCAGCTCGCCGGCGCGCTCTATCCGGACAAGCCTTCCGACATCACCCGCTACAGGGACGTCCTCAACCGGCTCGGCCTGCAGGCGGAGCCGCCCGTCCGGACGCCCGCCATCCTGGACGGCATGCTCGACCAGCTTCCCTGACCGATCCCCCAAGCCCTTTCCCGAGGGCGGGCGGTGAGGGCCGGGCGGCGCCCAGCAGGCAGGCGCCGCCCGGCGCGCCCGCTACTTCGCCGCCGGGGTGTAGGTCGCGACGATGACGCCGGTCTTGAAGGACTTGGTGTCGGCCAGCTCGAACGTCGCCGAGAAGTCCGCGCGGGTGAGCAGCTCGGCCGGGTCGCCGGTGCCGACGATGACGGGGTGGATCCACAGGCGCAGCTCGTCCAGCAGGCCGTTGTCGACGAGCGTCCGCGTCACGTCGCCGAAGCCGTACTGCAGGATGTCCTGGCCGTCCTGCTCCTTCAGCTTGGTGATCTCCGCGACGGCGTCGGCCCGGCGGAACACCGTGGTGTCGCCCCAGCCGGGCTTGTTCAGCGTGTCGGACACGACGTAGTGGGGCAGGGTGTTCATCCGGACGCCGTAGTCGCCGGTCGCCTCCTCCATCGCGGGCCACGCCTGCGAGAAGCCGTCGAACGTCGCGCGTCCCATGAGGACCGCGCCGCAGGAGAACAGCAGCTCGCGGGCGTAGGCGGCGGCCTCGTCCTGGAAGTACGCCGAGGTCCAGTTCTGCGGGTTCTCGATCACGCCGTCCAGCGAGATGTACGTCGAGTTGATGATCTTGCGCATGATGTCCTCCGTGGTCGATCGTTCGCCCTCCGGCGTGCTGGAACCACAATGGTCCAGACCGTTTACGGGATTCTTACGGTCCTTTTCCGCCCGCGGGCGCGGATAGGGTGCGGAACGTGCGCTTCGGGGTGCTCGGACCGCTCGCCGTCTGGACGGACGACGGCGGGCTCGTCCCCGTGCCCGGGCTCAAGGTCCGGGCGCTGCTGGCCGACCTGCTGGTCAACGAGGGGCGCCCGGTCCCCGCCGACCGGCTGATCGACGATCTGTGGGGCGACGCGCTGCCCGGGAACCCGATGGGCTCCCTGTCGGCAAAGGTGTCGCAGCTGCGGCGGGTTCTGGAGGACGCGGAGCCGGGCGCGCGGGCGCTGGTGGAGTCGCGTCCCGCCGGATACCTGCTCAGCACAGGCGGCGACCCGGGCACGGAGCGGGTCGACGCCCTCCGGTTCCAGAGCCTGGTCGACCGGGCGCGGCAGGCGGGCGAGCCGAAGGAGAGGGCGGCGCTGCTGGCCGAGGCGCTGGACCTCTGGCGCGGCCCGGCCTTCGCCGACTTCGCCGACGAGCCGTTCACGCGGGCGGCGTCCGCGCGCCTTGAGGAGCTGCGGCTGACCGCGCTGGAGGAGCACGCCGAGGCGCGGCTCCTTCTGGGCGAGCACGGGGCGCTGGCCGGGGAGCTCGGGGACGCGGTCGCCGAGCATCCGCTGCGCGAGCGGCTCCGGGCCGCGCACATGCTGGCGCTGTACCGGGCGGGACGGCAGAGCGAGGCGCTGGAGAGCTTCGAGCGCCACCGGACGCTGGTCGCCGACGAGCTGGGCCTCGACCCCGGCGCCGACCTGGCCGACCTGCAGCGCGCGATCCTGCGGCAGGACCCCGGGCTGAGCGCGCCCGCGCCGCCCGGGCCCGCTCCGCGCTCGAACCTGCCCGTCCCGGCGACCGAGCTGATCGGACGCGAGGACGCCGCCAGGGAGATCCGCGCCAGGATCGGCACCGACCGGCTCGTCACGCTGACCGGACCCGGCGGGGTCGGCAAGACGCGGCTGGCGGTCGAGGCCGCCGCCGGGCTGGTGGACGCGTTCGGCGACGGCGTCTGGATGGCGGAGCTGGCCGGGTTCGAGCGCTCGACGGTGCCCGACCTGGCCGAGGTCGTCACGGCGAGCCTCGACATCCGGGACGCGCCCGGCGCGCCGGAGGCCGCGCTCGACCGGCTCGCGGCGGCGCTCGGCGCCCGGCGGCTGCTGCTCGTCCTGGACAACTGCGAGCACGTGATCGAGCAGGCCGCCGAGCTGGCGGAGCGGCTGCTGCGCCGCGTCCCCGGCGTGCGGATCCTCGCGACGAGCCGGGAGCCGCTCGGGCTGGCGGGCGAGGTGGTGTGGGCCGTCCCGCCGCTGGAGGTGCCCGGCGACGGCGACGACCCGGCGGCGGCGAGCGCGGCGAGCGCGGTGCGGCTGTTCGCGGCGCGGGCGGAGGCGGCGTCGCGGGGGTTCCGGCTCGACGGCGCGACCGCCGGGCCGGTCGGGGAGCTGTGCCGCCGCCTGGACGGGATCCCGCTCGCCTTGGAGCTGGCCGCGACCAAGGTGCGGACGCTCGGCGTCGAGGGCCTCGTCGCCCGGCTGGACGACCGGTTCCGGCTGCTGTCGTCCGGGCATCGCGGCGCCCCGGCCCGGCAGCGGACGCTCACCGCCGTGATCGACTGGAGCTGGGAGCTGCTGACCGCGCCGGAACGGGCCGTCCTGCGGCGGCTGTCCGTGCACGCCGACGGCTGCGCGCTGGAGTCCGCCGAGGCGGTGTGCGCGGGCGGGGACGTCCCCGAGGGGGAGGTCCTGGACGTGCTGGTCCGGCTGGTCGACCGCTCGCTGGTCGTCATGACGGACCGTCCGGGCGAGCCGCCCAGATACCGGCTCCTGGAGTCGGTCGCCGCCTACGCCGCCGAGCGGCTCGCCGAGGCGGGTGAGGACGAGGACGTCCGGCGGGCGCACCGGCTCCACTACGTCGACCTGGCCGAGCGCGGCGAGCGGCACCTCTACGGGCACGACCAGCCGCACTGGCTGCGGACGCTCGACACCGAGGCCGCCAACCTCCGGACCGCGCTGGACGAGGCCGTCGCCGACGGCGCGGCAGAGGACGCGTTGCGGCTGGTCAACGCGCTGGCCTGGTACTGGTTCCTGCGCGGCAGGCTGACCGAGGCGCTGCGTTCGCTGGAGGCCGCGCTCGCCCTGGACGGCGGCCCGTCCGGCATGCGGGCGAGGGCGCTGACGTGGCGGGCGGGCCTGGCGGTCCTGAAGGGCGCCGGAGGCGACGGCGCCGCCCGCCGCGAGGAGGCGCTGCGGCTCGTGGACGCGTCCGGCGACCCGCGCACGCGGGCCTGGGCGCGCTGGTTCCTGACGTTCGCGTACTTCGACGTGGAGGACACCGCCGCCGGGGCGGTGACGGTGGACGAGGCGCTGGCCGGGTTCCGCGCGTGCGGCGACCGGTGGGGCGAGGCGGCGGCGCTGGTCCTGCGGGCCAAGCAGGCGCACGCGCACGGCGACCCGGCCGCGCTGCGGCGCGACGCCGAGCGCGCGGCGGTGCTGTTCGGCGAGACGGGCGACCGGTGGGGCCAGCTGCAGACGGTCGAGTGGCTCGGCGGGCTGGCGGAGCTGACCGGCGACTACGACCGGGCGGAACGGCTCCAGCTCGACGGGCAGCGGATGGCCGAGGAGCTGCACATGTGGCCGGACGCCGCCGTCCGGATGGCCTGGCGCGGGTGGATCGCGCACCTGCGGGGCGACCCGTCCGCCGCGCGGCGGCTCTTCGGCCGGGCGCTGCGCGTGGCCGTTGAGCAGGGTCACGCGGGGGCGGTCATGTTCGCCGAGATCGGGCTGGGCCTGTCGGCGTGCGCCGAAGGACGCCTGGACGACGCGGAGGACCGCCTCGAACCCCTGCTCCGGGCCGCCTCGCCGGAGGAGTTCCCGCCGCTGTACCTGCCGATGGTGCAGAGCGCGCTCGGCCAGGTCGCCGAGTCGCGCGGCGACGCGGCCGCCGCCGTCACCTACCAGCGCGACGCCCTGGCCGTCGCGATCCGGCTGGAGGCGCCCAGGGACACGGCCGGGGCCCTGGAGGGGCTGGCCTGCGCACTGACCCTGTCCGGATATCACCGGGAGGCGGCCGAGGCGCTCGGGAAGGCGGCGTCCGTCCGGGAGTCGTCGGGCGTCCGGGCCGGACACGAGGAGCGGGCCTGCGCCGACCGCGCCGAGGGTCGCGCCCGGAACGCCCTGGGCGACGACGCGTTCGCGGAGGCGTTCGCCGAGGGAGCGGCGCTGGAGCCCGCGGAGATCATGCGGCGTGCCGAGGCCGTCCCGCCGGAAGGCGCCTCGATCTGGGCCTGTAATACGTAACTTTGTCCGTATTTCAGGAGGGTTGCGAATCGGCACAGAATCATCACGCCCCCTTGTAGCGCCCGCCGCCCATCAATGATCATGATCGGTCGTGAGGCGACGGGGGATGGTTCTCAGGCGCATGGCCGGGGACAGGACGCTGATCCTGGCCGCGTGCGCGACCGCGTTGTTCGCCACCACCGTCCTCGCCGCGCTGGTCGGCTACACCGGGTCGGTGACCCGCGAGGGGCTGCGCCAGACCCTGGCCGACGCGACGTTCGAGTCGGTCGGGACGACCGTCGGCACGAACGTCCCCGCCAACGGGCTCGACACGGTGCGGGGACAGGTCGGCCAGGCGCTCAAGCAGATGTACGGGGACGTCCCGCTCACGATCTCGGTGGGCGTGCGCAGCGACTCCTACACCCTTCCCGGCCAGGAGAAGAGCGAGCATCCGGAGCTGACGGCGTTCGGCACCTACACCGGGATCGAGAAGCACGCCCGGCTGACGCGGGGACGCTGGCCCGCCGCCGACCCGGCCGTGGCGCGCGACGGCGAGGTGCAGGCGGCCCTGCCCGGCGCCGCCGCCCGAGCCATGCGCACCGACGTGGACGACGTCCTCACCCTCCGCGGACGGGTCGACAAGGACTCCGTCGTCAGGGTCCGCGTCGTCGGGCTGTTCGACGTCCCGGACCCGGAGAGCTACTTCTGGCAGGGCGACCGGCTGATCACGACCGGTGTCGAGAAGCTCGACTACACCACCTACGGGCCTTTCGTGGTGCCGCCGGACGTGTTCGCGGCCCGCTTCACCGGGACCGGCGCGGACGCCCGGTTCACGGTCATGCCCGACCTGCGCGGTGTGGGGTCCGGCGAGCTCGGGGCCCTCGGCGACCGCGTCGCGAACGCGGAGGAGACGTTCAGGAAGGCCGGTGGCGGGGCGCAGTTCTCCGTCGTGACCGCGCTCCCCGAACTGACCGCGCAGCTCGACGACGCCGTCCTCGTGGCACGGTCCACGATGCTGATTCCGGTGCTCCAGCTCGTCCTGCTGGCCGGGGTCGCGTGGCTGCTCGTCTCCCGGCTGCTCGCCGACCACCGGCGCGGCGAGGTCGCGCTGCTGCGGACCCGGGGCATGGGGATGCGGCAGCTCGCGCGGCTCGGCCTCGCCGAGGGCCTGCTGATCGTGCTGCCCGCCGCCGTGCTGGGCCCGCTGCTGGCGCGCCCCCTCCTGCGGCTCGCCGCGCACGCCCCGACGGTCCGCGACTCCGGGCTGCGGCTGGACGCCGGGCCGAGCGCCCCGCTCTGGATCGTGTCGGTGGCGACCGCGCTGACCTGCGCGGTCGTCCTGACGCTCCCGACGCTGCGCGGCGCGAACCGCACGTTCGTCGAGGCGCAGGCCGGGATCGGCCGGACCGGGCGGCTGCGCGGCTCGGGCGCCGACCTGGCCCTGCTGGTCGTCGCCGGGCTCGCGATCTGGCAGCTCACCCGGTACGGGGCGGACGGCACGGGCGGCGGGGGCGGCACGTCCGGGATCGACCCGTTCATCGTGTCGGGACCGGCCCTCGCGCTGCTCGCCGGCGGGGTGCTGCTGCTGCGGCTGGTGCCGGTGACGTCCAGGGTCGCCGAACGGGCCGCGACGAGGGGGCGCGGGCTCGTCTCCGCGCTCGGCACCCGCCAGGTCGGACGGCGGCGCCTGCGGTACGCGGGGCCCGTCCTGCTGCTGGTCATGGCGATGGCGGTCGGGGTGCTGTCGGTGACGACGATGGCGACCTGGCGCCGGTCCCAGACCGACCAGGCCGACTTCCAGGCCGCCGCCGACCTGCGCGTCACCCGCGCGAGGACGAGCGGCGCGGAGGCCCCGTCGGTGCTCGGCCAGGGCGGACGGGTCGCGGCGCTGCCCGGCGTGACCGCGGCGACGGCCGTCCTGCGCACGGACGCCGACCTCGGCACCGCCCCAACGACGCTGCTCGCCGCCGACGCCGGGACGCTCGGCCGGATCCTGCGCGTCCAGCCCGGCCTGCGCGACGACCTGCGCCTGGACGAGCTGGCTAAGGCACGTCCCGCCGCGCCCGCGCTGACCGTCCCCGGCAAGCCCGGCCGGCTGCTGTTCGGCATGCGGCTCAGCCGCGCCGGGCCGGTGCCCACCACCGAGCGGAACTACAGGCCGCCCGCCGGCTACCCCTACAAGGTGGCGGTGACGATTGTGGACGCACGCGGCCTGACCCGGCAGGCGACGCTGCCCGGCCTCGTCGCGGACGGCCGCGAGCACACCCTCGCGCTGGACGCCGCCGCCCTGGCGGGCCCGGGCGGTGTGCCGTCCTATCCGCTGTCGGTGCGGGGCGTCCACTACTCCTACGACGACAACACCTTCTCCGGGCCGCTCGACCTGGAACTGCTGCACGTGCGGGGCGACGGCACCGGGGAGGCGCCGCCGCCCGCCGGGGCCCGCTGGGACGCGTTCGTCCAGCCGCAGGATGCGAGGCCGCGGGCGACCGCGAAGACCGGTGAGGGCGCGCTGGCGAAGGTCTCCATCCCGGCGCCCCCGTCGTGGGCCGGGGACCTGGTGTTCTCCGACGTGATCGGCAGCGTCCACGCCATGCTCGGCGCGGGGACGCCGCCGTCCCGGGACGCGGGCGCCGGGACGAACACCGACCTCCAGCCGCTCGTGCCCGGCGTCATCACCGAGGAGACGGCCCGCCGCGCCAAGGTCGGCGTCGGCGGCAAGGTCACGGTCAGCACCGTCGACGGCGAGCAGCCGGTGCGGGTGCTGGGGATCGCGCCCGCGCTGCCGAGCGTCCCGCCCGGCGAGCCCGGCGTCCTCGTCGACCTGCCGACGCTGACCGTCACCCGGCTCGCCGCGAACGGGGCGGAGCCGACGAGCATCGCGCCCGGTGAATGGTGGGCGTCGGTGGGGGGCGGCGGGACCGGCCCGGCGGCGAAGGCGCTCGCGGGCCACCCCGCCTGGGGCGAGGTCGCCGCGGACCGCGCCGAGCTGCGCTCCCGCCTGCGCGACGCCCCGCTCGGCGCGGCGCTCCAGGGCGCGCTGGTCCTCGGCTTCGGCGCGGCGCTGGCGTTCGCCGTCATCGCGTTCGTCGTGAACGCGGCCGTGACGGCGGGGGAGCGGTCCCGCGAGTTCGCCGTGCTGCGGGCGCTCGGCGTCGCACCCCGGCAGGTCACCGGGGTCCTCGCGATCGAGCAGGCGTACCTGGTCGTGATCGGCCTGCTCGGCGGGACGCTGCTCGGCCTGGTCGTGGCGCGGCTGGTCGTCCCGCACATCGTGCTCAGCGTGCAGGCCGCCGAGCCGTACCCGCCCGCGGACCTGATCGTCCAGTGGCCCGTGGTGCTCGGCATGGTCGCCGGGGTGGCGGCGGTCCTCGGCCTGGTGCTGCCGCCGGTGATCCGGGTGCTGCGCCGCCGGAACGCCGGCGCCGGGCTGCGCGTGGGGGAGGACCGATGACCGGAGCGGAGCGAGGATCATCGGTCCGACCACGCGGGGGTCTGGGGGTCGCCCCCCAGAAAGGCAGGGACCGATGAGCGGAGGGGGCTTGCGGCTCGTCCGGGCGCAGTGGGCGCCGCTTGTCGCGCTCGCCGTGCTGACGCTGGTGTCGGCGCTGCTCGCCGTCGCCGTCCCGGCGCGCATGGCCGCCGGTTACGACCGGAGCGCGGCGGGCGCGGCCGGGCCGGGCGCCGACGTCCGGGTGGAGGGCCGGGCGGCGGACATGGCCGCGACGACGTCCGTCCCGAGCGAGGACGCGCTGGTCTCCCACGGCCTGACCTGGCAGCAGTTGATGCCGTCGTCCCTGCGCGGGGTGACGGGCCAGCCCGAGGCGTCCGCCACCAGCGAGCGCATGCACATCGAGGGGCGGTTCTCGCGGCCGAGGATCCTCTACCTGGGCTGGGACATCGGCGCCTGGGAACGCGTCCGCGTCGTCTCCGGGACGCCCGCTTACAGCGCCGACCTGAAGCCCGGCGAAGACCTGCGGGTCATGGTCTCCAAAACCTACGCCGACCGGCTCGGCTACAAGGTCGGCGACCGCATCGCGGCGGGCGGCGCGCCCACGGGGACCACGCTGCGCGTCCAGATCACCGGGCTGTACGAGCCGGTGAACGCCGCCGACCCGTACTGGTCGCCCCGCGCCCGGATCCTGCGCCCGACGAGGGAGTCGACCGGCGACCGCATGGACGCCCTGGAGGCCGACGCGGGCACGGCGCTGATCGACGGCGCCGGGTACGCCAGGGCCGCGCGCACGCCCGGCCGGTACTTCACCTTCAGCTGGCGGTTCCCGGTGCGCCCCGGCGCGATCAGCGCCGCCGGCGCCCGCGACGTCGCCGGCGACATGGACGCCTTCCGCTCCGTCGTCGAAGGCCGCACCGGGATCTTCCGCAACTCCGTCGTGACCGCGCTGGACGACCGGCTGAACGCCTTCTCCGGCCAGCTCCGCGCCGCCGAGTCCGTCCTCGGGCTGGCGCTCGGCGGCCTCGTCGCCGTCGCGGCGGGTGTGCTGCTGCTGGCCGCCGGGCTGCTCGGGGAACGGCTCCGGCCCGTCCTCTGGACGATGCGGGCCCGCGGCGCGTCGCTGCGGCAGCTCGCCCTGCCAGCCTGCGGGCTGACGGCGCTCGCCGCCGTCCCGTCCGCGGCGCTCGGATACGCCGCCGGACGCCTCCTCGACGCCGGGGCGCCCCAAACCGGTTCGATCTACGCGGTCGCCGTGCCGGTCGCCGCCGTCCTCGCCGTGTCGGCCGTCATGGTCCTGCGGGAGCGCAGCGCCGGAGTCGGTTCGTCGTCGGGCCGCCGGGACGACCTGGTCTCGGCACGGCCGTCGCGGCGGCGGTTCGTCCTGGACGCGCTGCTCGTCGCGCTCGCCGTGATCGGCGTCGTGCTGCTGCGCCAGCGCGGGGAGACGGCGGGCACCGACCCGCTGATCGCGGCCGTGCCGGTGCTGCTCGGCGCGGCGCTCGCCGTGCTGGTCCTGCGCGCCTACCCGTACCTGCTGCGCGCCGCCGGGCCGTTCCTGCGGCGGCGGCGCGGCGCGGTCGCGTTCATCGGGATCGCCCGCGCGTCCCGGCAGACCGTCGTCGGCGCGCTCCCGCTCGTCGTCCTGCTGCTCGCCGCCACCGTGGCGGGCTTCACCGCGACCGTGGACACGGCCCTGCGGACCGGGCAGGAACGCGCGTCCTGGGCCGAGGTCGGCGCCGACGCCCGCATCGAGGCCGGGCCGATGGACGAGGCGACCCTCGCCCGCGTCCGCGCCGTCCCCGGCGTGACCGGGGCCGTGCGCGCCCGCGTCATCACGGAGGTGACGACCGAGTCGAACACGGCGCCCATGACGGTCGTCGGCGTGGACCTCGGCGCCTACCGTGACCTGGCGCCCGACGTGCCCGGAATCCCCGGCTCCGCGCCCGGCGCGCTGGCCTCGCCGCTCGCCGCCCGCACGATGGGGCCCGGCGACGCGACGCTCAGCCGCGCCGGCATGGACCCGATCCGCGTCAAGGCGCCCGGCGTGATCGAGCACTTCCCGGGGCAGCTGCCGGGCAGCGCGTACATCGTCGTCCCGTACAAGGACATCGCCGGCGCGACCGGCTTCCCGTCGCAGGTCTTCGTCTTCGGGCCCGGCCTGGACGCGGGGAAGCTCCGCGCCGCCGCCCCCGGACGGGGCGTCCAGCTCCGCCAGGACGTGCTGGAGAGCATGGTCCGGGTGCCGCTGGTGTCGGTCGTCCGCGACACGTTCCGGGACGGCTCCCTCATCGGCGGCGCGTTCGGGCTCCTCGCCGTCCTGCTCGTCCTCGTCGTCGGGGCCCGCGCCCGCGGCCGGACCGTCGCGCACCTGCGGGCCCTCGGCCTCAGCCGGCGGCAGAGCCGCGGCCTCGCGCTCGTGGAGATCGCGCCCGTCCTGTTCTGCGCGGTCGGGGCCGGCTGGGTGCTCGGGCTGCTGCTGCCCGAGATCACCGGCCCGGTCGTGGACCTGCGCCCCTACACCGGCGGCCACGCCGTCACCGCCCACGTCCCGAGCCTGCCCGCGCTGCTCGGCCTCCTCGGCGCGCTGCTCCTCGCCGCCGCCGCTGCCGTCGCCGTGGACCGCGCCTTCGACGCCCGCCCCGGAACCGTCCTGAGAACGGGGGACCAATGAGCACCAACGCACCCGGCAGCATCAACGCACCCGATCTGGCCGAGCTTGAGCGGCGCGCCGCCGAACGCGGCCCCGTGTACGGCGAGGGCGCGCACATCGTCTGCGACAACCTCGTCCGCATCTACAAGACCGACGGCGTCGAGGTCGTCGCGCTGCAGGGCCTCGACCTGCTCGTCGACGCGGGCGAGCTGGTCGCGATCGTCGGGGCGTCCGGCTCCGGGAAGTCCACGCTGCTGAACATCCTGTCCGGGCTGGACGTGCCCACCGCCGGGGTCGCCCGCGTCGCCGGGTCCGACCTGCTGACGATGGCGTCCAAGGAACGGCTGCGGTTCCGGCGCGAGCAGGTCGGGTTCATCTGGCAGCAGACCTCCCGCAACCTCCTCCCGTACCTGACGGCCGAGCAGAACGTCGCGCTGCCGATGCGGTTCGCCGGACGGTCCCGCCGCGAGCGCGCCACCCGCGCCGCCGAGCTGCTCGGCATGCTCGGCGTCGGCGACTGCGCCGGACGCCGCCCGCAGGAGCTGTCCGGCGGCCAGCAGCAGCGCATCGCGATCGCCGTGGCCGTCGCCAACGAGCCGCACGTCGTCCTCGCCGACGAGCCCACCGGCGAGCTCGACACCGCCACCGCCACCGAGGTCTTCACCGCGCTCCGCCGCGTCAACGAGGAGCTCGGCACCACGGTCGTCGTCGTCACCCACGACAAGCAGGTGACCGAGCGCGTCGACCGGACGATCGGCATCCGCGACGGCCGCACCAGCAGCGAGGTCCGCCGCCGCTCCGCCGCGGACGGCACCCGGACCGCCGAGGAGTACGCCGTGCTCGACCGCGCCGGGCGCGTCCAGCTCCCCAAGGGGTTCACCGCGGCCCTGGACATGCGCGACCGCGTCCGGCTCAACCTGGAGCCCGACCACGTCGGCGTCTGGCCCGACCGGACGGCCGACCGGGAGGAGAGCGATGACTGACCCGATGGTGGTCGTGGAGGCGCTCACCCGCACCTTCCGCACCGGCGACCTGGAGGTGCCCGCTCTGCGCGGCGCGTCGTTCACCGTCGCGGCCGGTGAGCTGGTCGCGATCAAGGGACGCTCGGGCTCGGGGAAGACGACCCTGCTGAACCTGATAGGCGGCCTCGAAACCCCGGACGGCGGGACCGTCCGCGTGAACGGCGGCGACGTCGGCGCCCTCAGCGAGGACGAGCTTCTCGCCCTGCGCCGCGACCACATCGGCTACGTGTTCCAGTCGCACGGCCTGATCCCTGTGCTGTCGGCTGCGGAGAACGTCGAGATTCCGCTGCGGCTCGTCCGGACTCCTCCTGCGGAACGCGACGAACGCGTCCGCATCCTGCTGGGGCTTGTCGGCCTGGCCGACCATGCCGCTCAGCGTCCGTACGAGCTGTCCGGCGGCCAGCGCCAGCGCGTCGCGATCGCCCGCGCCCTGGCCAACCGCCCCCGCCTGCTGCTGGCGGACGAGCCCACCGGCCAGCTCGACTCCGAGACCGCCGCCGCGATCATGCCGCTGCTGCGCGCCGTCGTCTCCAGCGAGGGCGTCACCGTCATCGTCGCCACCCACGACGAGGCTCTCCTGGCCGAGGCCGACCGCGTCCTCAACCTGGAAGACGGCGTGACGACCGAAACCCCTGTGCCCGCCCCGAGCTGATGCCGGTTGCCCTCTGAACGTCCGGGGAATCGGTACCGGGATGGGAGGGGCGTATGGCGACTGTCGTACTGGTGGGGACGCTCGACACCAAGGGGGCGGAGTACGCGTGGCTGCGTGACCGGGTCCGGGAGCTGGGCTGCGATGTGGTGCTGGTCGACACCGGGATCGGGCCGTCCGAGGTGGACGCCGACGTCTCCGCCGAAGAGGTCGCGCGGGCCGGTGGCGCGACGTTGGAAGCGCTGCGGGACGCGGGCGACCGCGGCGCGGCGGTCACGGCCATGGGGGAGGGCGCGGCGGCCGTGCTCGCCGGGCTGGAACGGGTGGACGCCGTCCTCGCGGTCGGCGGGAGCGGCGGGTCGTCCATCGCGGCGCGTGCCGTCCGGGACCTGCCGATCGGGCTGCCCAAGCTGATCGTGTCCACGATGGCGTCCGGGGGCGTGACCCCGTACGTGGGTGCCAAGGACGTCACGATGATGTACAGCGTCGTCGACATCGCGGGCGTGAACCGGGTGTCGCGGCTCATCCTCGGCAACGCGGCGGCAGCGGCGGCCGGGATGGCGAAGGCGCACGTCCCGGCCCCGTCGGCGGAGGAGCGCCCGCTGGTCGGGGCGTCGATGTTCGGCGTCACGACACCGGCGGTGGACGCCGCCCGCGAACGCCTGGACGAGCTGGGCTACGAGGTCCTGGTCTTCCACGCGACCGGAGCCGGCGGCCGGGCCCTTGAAGGGCTCGTGGAGAGCGGCCTGCTCGCCGGGGTGCTCGACCTGACCACGACCGAGCTGGCGGACGACCTGGTCGGCGGCGTCCTGTCGGCCGGTCCCGAGCGGCTCACGGCCGCGGGACGGCTCGGCGTGCCGCAGGTCGTGGCGCCCGGCGCGCTGGACATGGTCAACTTCGGGCCGCGCGAGACCGTCCCGGAACGGTTCGCGGGACGGAACCTGTACGTCCACAACCCGACCGTCACGCTCATGCGGACGACCCCGGACGAGATGGCCGAGCTGGGACGCCGCGTGGCCGCGAAACTGGCCGCCGCGACCGGCCCCACCAGCCTGTTCATCCCGCTCGGGGGCGTGTCGGCGCTGGACGCGCCCGGCCTGCCCTTCCATGATCCGAAGGCGGACGAGGCGTGCTTCGCGGCGATGGAGGGCGCCGTGGAGACGGAGCGGCTCGACGTGAACATCAACGATCCGGCGTTCGGACGCGCGATGGCCGACCGGCTGCACCGGATGATCACGGAGGGATCGGCATGAACCGGCAGGACGTCCTGGCACGGCTGCGCGCGGCCGTCGCCGAAGGGCAGCCCGTCATCGGCGCGGGGGCGGGCACGGGCCTGTCCGCCAAGTGCGCGGAGTCCGGCGGCGTCGACCTGATCATCATCTACAACTCGGGCCGCTACCGGATGGCGGGACGCGGCTCGCTCGCCGGGCTCCTCCCGTACGGGGACGCGAACCAGATCGTCGTGGAAATGGCGTCCGAAGTCCTGCCGGTAGTAAAGGACACCCCCGTTCTGGCCGGAGTCTGCGGCACCGACCCCTTCCGCCTGATGCCCGTCTTCCTCGACGAACTCAAGGCGATGGGCTTCGCAGGAGTACAGAACTTCCCGACGGTCGGCCTCTACGACGGGGTGTTCCGGCAGAACCTCGAAGAGACCGGAATGGGGTACGACCTGGAAATCGAAATGGTGCGGCTCGCGCACGAGCGCGACCTCGTCACCGCCCCGTACGTCTTCGACGAGGACCAGGCGCGGGCGATGGCCGAGGCGGGCGCGGACGTCCTCGTCCCGCACGTCGGGCTCACCACCAAGGGCAGCATCGGCGCGGGCACCGCGCTGACGCTGGACGAGGCCGTCGAGCGGGTGCAGGCGATGCGGGACGCGGCGGCCGCCGTCCGTCCCGACGTGCTCGTCCTCTGCCACGGCGGCCCCATCGCGGAACCGGAAGACGCCGCCTACGTCCTGTCCCGAACACACGGAGTCGTGGGCTTCTTCGGCGCCTCCTCCGTCGAACGGCTGCCGACCGAGCGGGCCATCACACAGCAGGTGGCCGCCTTCAAGAACCTGGAGCTTTGAATGCTGGTGAATCCCGGCGACGTGACCACGATGACCTTCGACTGGGGCTCGATCAAATGGTTCGTCACACCGTCCGGCGTGCCGGGCGCGAGCAGCACGCTGGGCGAGGTGATCGTCAACCCCGGCCAGGGGCACGCGCGCCACAACCATCCGAACGCGGAGGAGGTCATCTACGTGATCTCCGGCGAGGCGACGCAGATGGTGGACGACGGCGACCCGTTCATCATCCGCGAGGGCGACGCCGTCCACATCCCGAAAGGCGTGTGGCATTCCACGTACAACACGACGTGGCGTCCGCTCCGCCTGATCGTCACCTACACCCCGGGCGGCGAGGAAAAGGCGTTGGAAGGCGCCCCGGACTTCTGCCTGCACGCCCCCGGCGCCATCCCAGAATGGCGCCAGGCTTAGCCGGGCGTCCTATTGTGCGGCGGCGAGCGTGAGGGACGCGACGGCCAAGGCGAGGTAGGTGCCCGGAAACGCGATGTTGTGCAGGACGCGAGTCCGCAGGTGAAGGCCCACCGCCCCGACGAAGAAGGCCACGAGCCCGGCCGCCGCGGCGATGCCGATCAGGTCGAGCCCCAGCAGGCCGAGCACGAGCCCCGCCGCCCCGGCGGCCTTGAGCGCGGCCAGGCCCGGAATCGACCACTGCGGCACCCCCACTTCGGCCCCGTTGGCGAGGACGAAGCGGGCTCTGGCCAGGTCGGCGACGACGATCGCGGCATTGGCCAAGATCGTCACAACGGTGACGACGATGTATGCGACGTGCATGCTCACCCCTCGATGTCCACGTGTTCCCCACGCAGACGGGCGAGCACCGCAGAAGGTGACGCGTTCCTTTCAGTGCGGGATACCGTCGATCAGGTCGCGGGCGCCTTTGCGGAGCAGATCGCCCGCCACGTACGCGCCCAGATCCTCGCCCTTGTCCGGCGCTGACCATTCGTGCGAGTGCACGAACTCGGACCCGTCTCGGGTGAAGACCATCCCGCGCAAGGCCAACCGCCCGTCCCGCTCCAGCCGCGCATGCCCCGCGATCGGGCTGTTGCAATGCCCCTGCAACCCGTGCAGCATCGTGCGCTCCGCGCTCACGCATCGCCGGGTGTCGTGGTGGTCCAGCAGCCGCACCAGTTCCACGATGTCGGGATCAGCGCGGCGGCAGTCCACCGCCAGCACGCCCGCGCCCACGGCCGGAATGATGTCGAGTATTTCGCCTGCCCGGTCGATGCCCAGCCGCGCCAGACTCGCCCGCGCCAGCACGATGGCGTCGAACTCCTCGCCCGCGTCCAGCCGTCCGAGGCGGGAATTGACGTTGCCGCGCAGGTACTCGACCCGCAGATCAGGCCGGATCCGCCCGAGCTGCGCACGCCGCCGCACCGCCGACGTTCCCACCCGCGCCCCCGTCGGGAGATCGGCCATGCACTGGATCTTGCTCGCCATCGGGAACAGCATCACGTCGGCGGTGTCGTCACGCTCCACGTAGGCGGCGAACACCAGCCCATCCGGGCGCGGAACATCGCCGGGCACGTCCTTGAGGCAGTGGACCGCGATATCGACCTGACCGGTCACCAACGCCCGATCGATCTCGCGCATGAACGCGCCCTTGCCGCCCAATTCACCCAGGTGACCCCGATGCCGATCCCCGGCCGTCTGAATCCCGACCACCTCGACCTGGACATCGGCCAGCTCTTCCAGCCGCCCGGCCACGCTCCGGGCCTGCACCATCGCCAGCGGGGACGTCCGTGTAC
>NZ_SMKT01000087.1 GCF_004348735.1 Actinomadura sp. KC06 | reverse complement strand
GCCTCCCCGGCGCCCGGCAGCGAAATCCCCGACCAGCCCGGCTACGTCGTCGGGACCTGCGGCCACCGCGTCGCCGCCCAGGAGTGGCGTGCCGGGCTCCGGACGTGCGAGCGCGACCCCGCCGGGCCGATCGACCGGTACGCCGACGCCGTCACCCAGGCCCTCACCGCCGCGAAGGTCCCCTGCCACCCGCCGCGGGTCGGTGCCGGAATCTCCATCGAGCTGCCCGTCGCCGACGCCTCGCTGAACTGGTCGGTTTCCGGCGGCTGGTCGATCCACGGCCGTGGCCCCCGCCGCGAGCAGGTCAACGCGCGGAGCCTGCACCTGGCGCTGGTGCCGACGCCCGTGGACATCGCGAGGAAGGTGCGGGCGTGGCTGGAGGACCCGGCCCGGCTGCCTTCGGAGTACCCGGTGTACCCGCGCGTCGAGGTGGACGAGCTGAACACGATGCTCGACCGCGCCGCGCAGGGCGACCAGGCGCAGGAGGCCGGCCGATGAACGAGCGATTCGTCCTCTGCGACGGCGGTCTGTGGATGTACTACCTCGGCGCCCGAGGGAAGCTGTCCTGGCGCGGCGAGCCGATCGTGCCCGACGCGGACGGCCAGCCCATGAGCCGCCTGTCGGCGCCCGGCTGGTGGGCCACCAACCACGAGGCCACCACGATCACCGTCCGCAAGCCGGTCCCGGCGAAGACGATCGGGTACCGGCTCACCGACCCCATGACCGCGTCCGAGAGGTTCCCGAACACGCTGACCCTCGCCGAGTGGGAGAGCCGCAGCCCCAACGACGTCGAATGGGAGCTGTACACGGCAGTGACCGAGCCGCAGCCCGACGAGGTCATCACGATCGACGGGCCGTGGCTCCGCCTCGACGGCACCCCGCCCCCGACCGACGACGACCGGACGTGGGTGCCTCGGCTCCCGGACGCGCTTCGGAACCGGCCCGAGTACTACCACCTGTTCCCCGGGGAGCTGGTCGGGTTCCGCGACCACATCAAGCAGCTCGCTCAGGCGCACCGGTACAAGCAGTTCGTGTTCCTCGACCACAAGGGGAAGCCGGGGGTCTACGTCTCGCTCCAGGTGCCGTTCGACCAGCCGATCACCGAGTACCGTCCCGCTCTGAACCGGGACGGGTCGGGGTCCCGGCCGCGGAAGGGCAAGACCGTCACCGTCACCGCACGGCGGGAACTGGTCCTGGACGTCCCGCACCGCATCGCGGGCGCCAACCGCGCGGAGGCGGCCGCCCGCTGGGACGAGCTGACCGCGCACTACCAGGCGCTCCTAGACGAGGCGTCGGTCGCTGCCTGCTCGCACTGCCGAGGCCACGGCTACGTCCCGCAACGCGCCGAGGAGACGTCCCGTGGCTGACACCCTCAAGCGCGGCGACCTGATCGACGTCACCATCAAGGGCGTCCGGTTCAACGAGCAGGACGGGCACGGCTGCGTCTCGATCATCGCCGTGGACTGCCTCGACGGCGAGCGCGCGAACTGGCGCATGCCTCCGCAGGCCGAGGTGACGCGCGTCGCCCCGGCCGAGTGGCCGCCCCGCCCCGGCGACAAGTGGCGGGACAGGCACGGCTCGGCGTGGTTCGCCTTCTACGGGCTGGAGGCCCGCGAGGTCTTCATGATCCCGGCGGACCCGGTGCGCGGCCCCTTGTCCACCCCGACGCCGGACGAGGTCCTCAGCAAGGTCGGCCCGCTGACCCTCGTGCACCGCGAGGACGAGCAGGCCGGGGTGAGCGAGCACGGCACGGACGCGACCGGCGGTGCCCGATGACGGTGTCCCGGGACGAATACATCACCGGGCTGCGAGCCATCGCTGACCTGCTGGAGAAGATCCCCGAGCTCCCGCACTACGACTACGGGTTCCCATCGTTCGCAGTCTGTGGCAGCGATGAGGAGGCGTTCTCCCGCATCGACGCTGCGGCCACCGCGCTGACCGAAGCCGGGATCCTGTTCCACCGGTCGGTGAGTCCGGGTGGCGTGTCCATCGAGATCGCCGTCGCCGGGATGCGGTACCGGTTCTCGCGGATCGACGAGCGCCGCGCGGCCGAGAACGAGGCACGGCGTTCCTACTGCGGCAACGTCCAAGCCGGTGACGAGCAGGACGGGGGCGTCCGTGGCTGAGCAGACCG
The DNA here is from genome assembly GCF_004348735.1 of Actinomadura sp. KC06. Lineage (GTDB taxonomy): Bacteria > Actinomycetota > Actinomycetes > Streptosporangiales > Streptosporangiaceae > Spirillospora. Next base: position 36,953 of record NZ_SMKT01000087.1, on the reverse strand, counting down.
GTACCGACCCCACCGCCACCGGCCACCTCCACGCCGGTAACCGCATCACCCTCGACGAGCTCGCCGTCCACCTGAACGCCGTGGGCGTGTGGCTGCGACAGCTCGCGGTCGCCGCCGAAACCCCGGACGTGCCCGTCGACCTCGGTCAGAACCTGTGCGTGGACCTGGATTCCATGGCGCGCCGTCTCGAAGAGAGCGGCCAGAAGGTCGCCGAGCTGGACGCCATCATCGCCGGGCGTGCGCCGCTCGCTCCGACGTTGCCGGACGGTGCGCTGTGGGGTGCACGCGTCCTAGACACGAAGGACCCCAAGCGGTCCAAGCCCGTGGTGATCCCGACCATGTACCAGGTGCTCGGTCTCGCCCGCTGGCACGAGCAGACCCGCGCCTTGATCGACCTGCCCGTCCGCCCCGAGCGGCAGCGCCCGCCGTCACCCGCAGCGCCGGACGGCATCGCCTACGTCGACGGCATCGCCGACATTCCCGGGCTCGACGCGTGGGAGTCGCCGCGCGCGGCCGAACGACGCGCCCGCGCCCGCGCCGCTGCGATCCAGGCCCAGGCCCTGTGCGAGCACTGCACCAGCTGCGACGCGGCACCCGGCGACCACTGCCGCACGAAGACCAACCGGGTCGCCGAGACCTACCACCGGCCCCGCATCACCGCCGCAACCGCGACGGTCGACGAGCAGGACGGACAAGCCTGATGCGCAGCGGCAACACCCAATACACCCAGGCCCACAAAGCCCTCAACGACATCGGCGTCCTCACCGACCACGGATCCGCCGGCCGCGACTTCGCGATCGTCAGCCTCGACTGGCTGTACCGGCCCGCCAGGAACCTGGTCTGGAAGCGCGGGACCGGCTGGAAGCTCAGCATCGACGGCCGCGCCTACGCCGACAGCATCCCGATCGGACCGCCGGACATGAGGCCCGGCAAGGCCGCCCGTGCCTGCGCCCGCCTGCTCACCGAGCAGAACCGGCGGCAGCGTGAGGCGATCGAGAGCGCCGTGCGGGACACGTTCGGCGGCGAGACACTCAGCGACCTGCTCGGATGGCAGGCCGCGGATGACCTGCGGGCCCCCATCCTCAAGGCGTTCCGCGCCGACGTCCTTGCCGAGCAGGACGGAGACGGCCGTGACTAATCCGGACGAGACCACAATCCGGCGGACGATGGCGGCCGAGATCCTCGACCGCCTCGACGACGGCGACATACCCGGATCGCCGATCCGCTGGCAGGGCCACGAGATCTGGGTCCACACCACTGGGCAGGTCGAAGGCTGGCTCCGGACCTGGCTGGAGCGGGAGGCCATCACCTCCGCCGACGACGCCGAGCGCATCGTCGAGCTTCAGGACCGGGTCTCGGACCTGTCTGCGCGGCTCGCTGATGCCGACGCCGAACGTGCCCGCCGACGCACGGAGCAGGAGAGGTCCAAGGCCGCCAATGAGGATCTCGGAGAGATCATCGTGCGCCTGACTGAACTCATGCGGGAGGCGTTCCGGCACGGCGCCACCGACCCGTTCGAGGCGCTTCACATGCTCGGCAACTCCCTCGCCGAGATGCTCACCGCCGACGACGAGAACGCCGACGAGCACAACGTCGCGTTCCGGGCGCTGGAGGAACGCCGCAAGGCCGACGCCGCTCTCAAGGCCGACCATGAACGGCTCATCGCGCAGCGCAACGCCGTCATCGACCTGACCAGCCAGGAACAGGCGGACGCCGCAGCCGATGTCCAGGCTGGCGGCCCGCCCGAGCAGCTCGACGACCTTACCGTCCCGGTCCACGACCTGCTTATCGCGATCGGCGTGCTCAACCCGGACAACGGAGGACCCGAGCATGGCTGAGCCTTCGACCGCTGAACGATGCTGGATCATTCGACGCCCTGGCCAGAGCGACGAAGCCGCGGACGAGCGCCATTACACCGAGCAGCAGGCCCGGGACGAGGCACGCATTCTCACCGACGACGGTGAGACCGTGACCGTCGAGCAGGTCTTGGCCCCGTGCATCACGCTGCGCTGCCAGGGCTGCGGCTACTGGGTGGACGAAGACGACGAAGGGGTCGTCCACTTCGAGTCGGACGAGCAGGCGCACGAATACGTCCTTGGCTGGAACTACGAGGGCATCGTCTTCGCGGGCAACGAGCTGATCAGGTGCGGCCCTGGCTGCCCCGGCGAAGGAGCCGACCGTGGCTGAGCTGACCCCCGAGCGCCGCTCCGAGGGCGGGCGCCTCATCGAGCGGGCTCACGAGGAGATCGCAGCCATCTGCAAGGACGGGCCGTCCCGCTGGCGGATGAGCATCCCCGCGCAGCCGGACCGGGACAGCGACCTGATCCTGTCCGCCGGACTGAAGGCCGGAGGGGACCTGCTGGCCGAGGTGGAGCGGCTCCGCGCCGAGTTGGAGGCGGCCCGGGAGATGATCGGCGATGCTCTCGTGGCCCTGCCTGGCCGCCGTTCATGGGAGCAACTCCGCGACGACATTCTGGCGAACCGCAAGGCCCGTGATGAAGCCCAGGACCTTGTCGGACAGCGTGCGCGGGAGCGTGCCGAAGCCGACCGGCGGGCGAACGGCGCACTCAAGCTGATCGAGAAGGCCGAGGCCGAGCGGGACGACGCCGAGCAGGCGGCGCGGGCAGCGCAAGCGCACGCCGACCAGATGCGCGCCGAGCGCGACCGCCTCCGCACGCTGCTGGGCGACATGGTCGACCCGAACCCGTGCACGTTCGACCACCACGGCGGATGCCAGGAGCACGGCTACCTCAGCCTCCAGCCCGGCGAGAAGTGCCCGCATGCGGGGGCCAAAGAAGTCCTCGCCCTCGACGGGACGGAGGTGGACCGCGATGCGTAAGCCACTCCGCGACATGAAAACCATCCGCAACCGGATCGACCAGCTCCTCGACACCGGCGACTACACCACCGGCGACCAAGGCACGATCGACGCCGCACTCGATGCCGCGCAGCCGGTCCTGGACGAAGCACGCGCCGAACACCGCCGCCTACGCGACTACCTGGCCAGCGCGAACGCCGAGATCCGCCGACTACGCCGGGTCGACGCAGAGCGGAACCACCTCGCCAGGCAGGTACAGCGGGCCCGTGACCTCGCCGTCCGCCTCCGCCGCGAGCCCGCGGCCCTCGCAACCGTCCACGCCGACCGCATCGACCTGGCCCTCGACGGAACGGAGGCCGACCGTGGGTGAAACCCTGTCCCGGAGCCCCTACATCCCGGCGCTGACGATCTGGCAGCCCTGGGCGGGCGTGATCGCCGACGGGTACAAGCCGGTCGAGAACCGGTATTGGATGACGAACCACACCGGCCTCCTTGCGATTCACGCCGCCGCCAACTCAGGCACCCGCGACGACCAGGAGCACGCCATCGCCCTGGCGGCGCGGCTCGCCGGACTCCCGCGCAGCATCGTCCAGCGCAGCATGGAGGTCCGCGGCGCTGTGGTCGCGGTCGCCCGACTGACCGGCGTGTGCTCGAAGTCGCTGCGGATGCCCTACGGCAGGCCGTTGGAGTGCGACTGCGGCCCGTGGGCCTGCAGCGGGCAGCGGCACTTCCGCCTCGCGAACGTCCGCGCCCTGCCCGAGCCGGTGCCGTGCAAGGGCGCGCAGAAGCTCTGGCAATTGCCCGACGACGTGCACGAGGCGATCCTCCCGACCGCGCGGGAGGTCCTCCGTGGCTGAGATCCGGCTGACCTGCCTCACCGAGGCCGCCGCGGCCGCCGTCGTGGCCGAGCACGCCGACTACTTCGGGGCTGGTCCCAGCAACACCGTCCGCCAGGACGGCGCCACCGTCGTCATCGACTACTTCGACAAGCGCTGGCCGCTCGACGTCGCCGAGTGGGCGTTCGAGCAGGGCCACGCCGCCGAGGCTGAGGCCGCCAGTGTGATCGGGGCGCTCTGATGAGCACAGCAACCGGGGGACGCCCGCCGATCCCTCTGCGGTGCGCGAACCGCCCCACTGCCAGCGGCCTGGTCGTCCCCTGGGTCACGCTCCAGCACCCCCACGCCGGATGGCTCCTCGGGCAGACCCGCGCCGACCTCATGGCCGCCTGCGTGCGGAAGCGCCGCTGCCAGACGTGCGGTGAACCGCTCGGCGACCGGGTCGTGGTGGTGTGCCGCCCCGAGGACCTCGGCCGGGGCTACAGCGCCGAGCCCGGCATGCACCCCGAGTGCGCGGCCTACGCGATCAGGGCGTGCCCGATGCTCGCCGGGTGCATGGATCACCACCGCCGCCGTCCCGTCGTCCTCGCCGACCTGCGATGTGACGACGCTGCCTGCGCCTGCAACGCGTGGAGCGACAGCCCCGACAAGCAGCGCCGCGCCGGACAGCCCGCCGACGACTACCTGACCGTCTGGCTCGCCGCCGCCGGCTACCGCCCGGCCTACGAGGGCGGCCGGGTGGTCGGGGTGGCGCTGCGCGGTGTGCGATTCCTCCGGCTCCGGCACATTCCCGGGCGCGCCCCCGCCTCAGAGACCACGCGGGGCCTTCGCGCTCTGGACGCCATTCGGGCGCTGCTGACCGACCCCGTGAAGGGAGGACACGGTGGCTGAGACAGCCCGCATCGAAGGGCACTGCGGACCCGAGGCTGAGCCAACCGGTTGGCGTGTGCGCGCTGAGCAGGCGGAGGCCAAACTCGCCGCGCTCGCCCAGGTGAAGGCGTGGCGGAACGAGGACGGCCGCGAGTTCGTGTTCGTCTCCGACCTCCTCGACGTCCTCCAGTCGCCTCCTCATCCGGAGCGAGATCGTGAGCAGTGACGCGCGGTTCGACCTGCCGGGCGTCCCGACCGCACCTCCGCAAGCCGAGGAGCTCTCCGCCGACCGGCGCCGCACCCTTCGCCAGGCCGAACTCCTCGCCGCAGGGCGCCACCCCATCGGCCTGTTTGTGAAGCGCCAGGTCCGGCTCCACCCAGATGCGGCCCCGCACGACGACCGCAAAGCGGAGGGGCTGAGGTGCGGCGGCTGCCGGTTCCTCACCGTGGTCGGGCATCACACCCGGTCCTACCTCAAATGCGGGCGCGTCTCCCTCTCCCACAGCGCCGCCTCCGACATACGCCGGAGCTGGCCCGCGTGCGAGCGATTCGAGGCTCAGGAGGCTAACCAGTGACCAGATGCGTTTCGCCGAACCCGTACAGCCCGTACGCCAACGCTCTACCGAACGCCCGGCACCTCGTACCCGGGTTCCTCGGTGCGACTCCCGTGCCCGGCGTCCTAGCCCCGACTGCCTGTGACCGCATGGCCGTCGTCCCCACCGAGCCGCTCGAGGACGTCACCGACCTGCTCATCGTGGGCCGGGCTACCTCGCTGCCGCCCGGCCTCTGCACCACCTGCGTCGGCGCTGCGGTGGGCGAGGAGCCGCCGGAGGACGACCCGCGCATCCGTCCTACGACGTGCCGCGAGTGCGGGGGCGCGTCGTCGCAGGGCGAGTGGTGCGCGCTGTGCCGCCAATCCCTGCACGACCAGTGGTGGTCGACGCGACGGGGACAGACGTGATGGCCGCCCCCACCGTGCAGCTGGACCTGTTCGCCGGTGACCCGGAGGTCCGCCGCCTCGTTGACGGGCTGACCGTCCTGCGCGACGTCGTGCCCGAGGCGCTCGAAGCCGCCGTGTACCTGGGCGAGTGGCGGTCCCGTGGGGGCCTGAGCGTGGGTAAATCCGGACCGTGGTGGTACGGCATCCGCCGCGGCGGCCTGCAATTCGAGGCATTGGGAGAGCGGCGCCACAGCGGATGGCCGCACAAGCTCACCCGCAGCATCACCTGGGAGGAGCTCGCCGGCCTGCTTGGCGACGACCCGCGCCGTCAGGGCCTGATCGCCTGGGCGGAGTCGCTCACAGCGCTGGATGCCTGGCGGGACCTGATGCGGCCGCACGAGCTGTGGCCAATGCCCGGTGAATGGCACCCGTCCTATATCACCGGCGACCACGAGCGGCCCGGCTGGCCGGAGCGGATCGCAGCCTGGACGACGCTGCAGGCGATGTGTACCGACACGATCACAGCACTGGAGGCTTCATGACCGCGCGCCGTTTCCTGGTCGCTGGCAGCCGCACCGAGCCTGTGTTCATCGAGGTGTGCGGCCACGGCGCCTACGTCGACCCCGGCAGGTACCGCACCCGCCGTGAAGCCATGGCCGAGGCCGAAGCGCTCCTCGACGACGGATGGCGCGGCGTCGCAGTTGCCGAGTACGGGGCCATCCATGCCGCATGGAAGATGTGCAAGTCCGTCGTCCGCTCACACACCCTGCCCAGCGGCAGGTACTGGCCCACGCACTACTGCGGACGCCACGACCTTCTCGACGACGACCGATGCCCCGAGCACTCTGAGACCGGCGTCCAGGTCGACCGGCCCCAAGTGGTCGAGCAGCTCGGCTTCGACCTGGAGGCGAGCACCCTGTCATGAGCTACACGATCGGGCAGCGCCTCGGCCGCCTCACCGTCACCCGGCTTGAGCACGGCCGCGTAGCCGTGCAGGTCCGCTGCGACTGCGGCACCGGCATCGCCACGTGGCTGGAGTTCGACTTCCTCGCCCCGCCGGACGAGATCGGCGAGTACCACGCTCGATGGCTGCTCGCCGCGGAGGCCGGGCGGCTCCGCTACGACGCAAGCCGATACCGGATCCACGGCGTGCCGAACAACGCCGCCGACGCCCGGGACCGCGGCCTCCTGGTCGACGCCGACGACGGCCCGGTGCTCACCGAGCTCGGCGGGCACATGCTCGCCCACTGGAAAGCGAACCAGCCCGACGAGCCGCCGCCGTTCACACTTGAGCGCGCCGCGTGGATCCGTGAGAACGCCTGGACCGGCGCCCTGCGCCGCGAAGACGACGGCGTAACAGTCTGCCCCTGCCAATACGGCCAGTGCACGCACTGCGAGCACGAGCAGCACAAGAACTGCGTCAACAAGAAGGGTTACCCGAAGCGCCGAGTCGCGGGGCGTGTGTGCGGCCCCGACGGTGTCACTCCGCTGGCGTTCCGCGAGCCGTACGAGCACGAGACTGACGCGTTCGCAACCGGCCCCCGCTACGAGCGGGTCGCCATGGTGTGGCTCGCCGATCGAGTGTGCCGGTGGGTCTGCCCGTGCGACTGCCGCAACGCCCTGTCGCCACGCGAAGCCGTTCCTGCCGCGGAAGACCAGCCCGTACGGGTCACCGCGTCGGCCGAGTCGGCCGTTAGCCCGAAGCCCCTTCAACTCGACCTCTGGGAGGCGACGTGAAGATTCGCCTCATGGACCTGCCCGAGGAGGTCGACGCCGCAGTCGAGGCCCTTCGCCGGCACTTCGACGTCCTGGACGTCTCCGAGCACAAGCGCAACCGCGGCGATAGCCGATTCGTGCGCGTCTACGTCGAGGTCCGGTTCACCGACAGCGGCAAGGCCCCGTCCGCAAACGTGCCCGCGGCCACGGCCGGCCCGAGCGCGCCGGGCGAGATCGAGCGCCTGGCCAAGCAGCTCAGCCGCGTCGGCAACGTCCTCGGCGGGGCCCGCGCCCGCGTGACCAAGCTCCACGCCAAACGCGACAAGGCACCAGCATCGCAGCGGGCCTTCAGGAAGGAATGCGACGCCCGCGCTGAGGAGATCCAGGGCCTGGTCGACGCGCTCGACAAGGCCCTCGCCGAAGGGCTGACGAACGATGAGCGATGAGGTTCACCCGCCGATCCCGGCGTCATGCGCCCACCGCCCGACCACCGGCGGCCTCGTCATCCCGGTGGTGAACATCAGGCTCGCGGACGGCGGCGTCGACTTCCGCAGCCCTCACAACCCCACCTACGCCCGATGCTGGACCCACCGCCTCTGCCAGACCTGCGGCAACGGCCTCGGGCGCCCGGCCGTGCTGCTCGCCGGCCCCAACCAGCTCGCAGATAACTTCTTCGACGAGCCGCCGCTCTGCTCGCCCTGCGCCGTGTACGCCTCGAAGGCGTGCCCGATGGTGGCGGGCCGGCAACCGTTTTACGCCGACCGTGCCCGCGTCTCCGAGGGGCGCCGCGGGAAGACGTGCAGCGACCCGTCCTGCGAATGCGCAGGCGTCGTCCCTACCGACCTCAACGCCACCGCCTCAGGCGGCGACCCCGCGCACGCCTGGTACGCGCTTTACGTCGCGCCGCGCGGCTACACGGTCACCGTCCAGGACGTCGAGTCACCCTGCCCCGACCAGCGTTGCAGACATGCATCACACACGCGGCGAGTCGTGAACGGCGGATTCCTCACCCGGCCACCGCTGAAGGTCGTCCTTGCGTCAGAGCCCGGTGCCGGGCGGGTCTGGCAGCGCCTCACCGACGCCGAGGCCGCGGCGCTCCTACCCGCTGAATTCACGCTTCCGAAAGGGGCCCGCCTTGCCTAACGCCCGTGCCACCTGCCCGTCCTGCCAGGGCGAGAAGCTACCCAGCCACTACCTGTGCCTCACCTGCTGGCGGAAGATCCCCGAGGCGACGCGCAAGGCCCTGAACCGCCGCGACGCGGCTGCGTTCCGCCGCCTATCGGACCTGCGCGAGCAGCTCCGCCGCAACGTTCCCCTCAATGAGATCCAGGTGACCCCATGACGGAAGAGAACGCGATCGACGAGGGCGCTCTCGCGTGCGCCGCGCAGAGGATCCACGAGGGCCAGGACGACCTCCGCGACGCCCAGCTCGCCACCGCCGCCGGGCAGGTCACGGCCGTCCGGGAAGTCATCGCCTACGCGCGAACGCGTGAACGGGAACTGCTCAGCACACGAGACATCGAGCCTTCTCACCGGCGGGAGGCGCGCCTCCGGTGGGAGGACCGTGCACACGAGATCCGATGCTTCGCCGACCGTCTCCAGGCCGCGCTCGACAAAGCCCAGTCCCTCGAACCGGCAAGCCAGCCGCACGCCCCCGTGGTCGTCGAGCTGGCGTCGGGGGAGTGGGGTGTTCACTGCCTCGCCTGCTCGGATAGGGCGCAGGACTACATCCCGCGGTGCCTCGTCATGCCGGACGGGTGGCCGCCGCTCGTCCTCCGTGAGGCCCCGCCGAGCACGCTCATCGAAGCTCGTGCCCGCGCTGCCGTCGAGATCTACTAGTCCTCTGGAGCCCCGACATGACTCGCAACCCGCACCTCACCGAGCAGGACCGCGAGCAGCTCGTCGACCTCCTCGCCGCCCGGATCCGCGACAGCGTAAGCATCAGGCTGGGCCGCAGCGCACTCGGCACGACACGGCCAGGGGAGCCAATCGGGCTGTCCGGCGGGGAGGCTGACACCGCCGCCCGCGCAGCGCTGGCCGCGCTCGACGACCACGCTTCCCGGGAGGTCCGGCACTACGCCCCGACACAGGACGCCTACGATGCCGCCTGCAAAGCCCTGCACCACCACCGGCAGCGCGCCGACGAAGCCGAGCGACGCGCCGCCGAGCTGGAGGCCGAAGGCGTCGACCAGATGGCCGAGCGGCTCCTGGACGACACCAGGATGCGGGCCCTCCAGATCCGCGACGGGACGGCCGAACTGGAGGTCGAGCCCGCCCGGGAACTCGCCGCGATCTGGGTCGGTGTCGCTCGCACGATGCTGGCCGGTGGAGAGAACTACTCCGAGACACCCGTGGAGTTCGAAGTCGGGTTGGCAGGGGAGCGGGAGCGGTACGCCCTAATCGTGCAGCGGGTAGGGAAGGTCACTCCACATCAGGCCCGGAAGGCGGCCGAGGAGCGCGCCGACAGCGCCGAACGAGAGATCGAGCGGCTCCGCCAGGAGCTATCACGCACCCGCGCCGCCCACGCAACGGATCACCCAGACGACCCGCTGGACGTTCTCCGCGCCGCCGTCCAGACCGAGACTGGCCCGTGGACCTCACAGCGCGCGCAGGCAGCGCTCACCGGTGCGACGCGGCACGTCCGGGGGCAGGAAGCGCGCAGGCTACTCAACCAGCTCGCCGACGAGGGGCTGCTTCGCCGCCCCTCCGGCAAAGGCCAGCCCTGGGGCCCGGTGCTGGAGGAAGTGGATGCCTGAGCGGATCCAGCTCCGCCGCCAAAAGGGCTACCGGAAACCACGCGGTGCAGTGAACATCGCAAGGCCAACACGGTGGGGTAATCCGTTCGCGGTCGGCGCTACCGGCGTGCCGGACAGAGCCACAGCTGTGGCCCGCTTCACCACCCTCTTGGCCATGCGAGCAGCCGGGGCCGTACTCCCCACGCTGCCTGATTTCCCGTCAGCCGATGAGATCCGCCGCGAGCTGGCTGGCCGGGACCTCGCCTGTTGGTGTCCGCTCCCGCACGTCGGCGAGCACGACCTCTGCCACGGAGCCGTGTCGCGTGGATGCTCACCTACGACGACGCGGGCATGCTGAGCGTCCTGCATCGCTGCGACAACCCACCCTGCTGCAATCCGGCCCACCTCTTCCTCGGCACGGTCGGGGACAACGTCGCCGACATGGTGGCGAAGGGGCGAGGATCCGCCACACGTTCCGAGGAGGTCCGGGCCTTCGTGGAAGTCGTCCGGCGACTCTCTGACCCGGACATCCTCCAGGCGCGGCGCGAGCACGCCAGCGGAGTTTCCTGCCGAAGCATCGCTCGCCGCCTTGGTGTGCACCACACCACGATCAGCAGGTTGGTCAGGGGTGACCACTGGAAGGGCTACGTCCCGTTGCTCTCTGCCGCTGGCCAGCCGGATGGGGAGGGCCGACCCGGATTTTCGGACTGATCCCGCTCCTGAAGTCGGGGCGTAACGCCGACTGGCCCTGGCTGCAGGCGGCCTGAGCCAAAGGAGCCCGCACCCCCTGCCGGGTGCGGGCTCCCTCGGCGTCGGGTCAAGCGGTCCCGCCGTCCGCGACCGCGAGCAGCCGGTCCCGGATCTCGTGCGCCTCGTCCCACCCGAGCCGGTCACGCAGCTCGTCGTCCAGGTCTTGCGCGATCGAGCGGACCTGACCGGCCAGCTGCGCCTGCCTCGACACCGGCGCCTCCCCGCCCACGTACGCGGCGAGCTGCTCGGCCGTGCCCGGCACGACCCGGCCCTCTTTCGGGTCTCCGTTCGCGACGATCGCCGCGACCGCCCGTACGATGACCTCCGGCGCCGGGACGACCCCCAGCCGCAGGTCCGTGTGCATCGTGATCCGCACCGTGTTCAGTGCCCGGTGCGATACGAAGCCCGCGTCCCATCCGTGCCTGGGCTCCCACAGCAGCGCCAAACCCAATCGCTCCTGCTCGTCGGTGAAGGCGTCCGGGATAGCGATCATGATGGTGATGACCACGTCGTCCTGGTCGTCGATGAATGGGTCGTCGAGCTTGTGCCCGGCGTCTTTGAGCGCCTCCGTGACGGCGGTGATGTAGCCCCTTACCTGATCGCGCGTGATCTCCATGCGTACTCCTTGTCGGCAGGTGTGCCTTTGCGGGTGGCTGCGCCGGGTGCTCCGCCAACGGGGTAGCGGAGCATCCGACAAGCCGTCAGCGCGGTTCGTGGACGGTGATGAGGTGGCCGCCGTCCGCGCCCCGCCCGAACAGCGCCTCCAGCTCGACCTCGCTGGGGTCCTGGTCGTCGTCCGGGCCGAACACCACGTCGCGGCGGAAGCACGCCACCCGGAACCGCAGCGACTCCACGCGGTTGAGTGGCCCGGCCCGGTGGATGCCGGCGGCCAGCGCCCGAAGGATGTCCATCAGCCGGTCGTCCGAGTCCTGCAGCAGCACCCCGGTCCGGTCGCTGTCCTCGTTGGTCCAGGTGACGTACCGCCCCCAGGCGTCGGCGGTCAGGGTCACGTGGGCGAGCAGGTCGGCGCGGTCCACGAACTCGGCGGGGGCTTCGATCTGGGTGCCGTTGGCGATGGCGTCGGCGCGGGTGCGGACGTCGATCGGGGTGCCGCACAGGCTGGTCAGCGGGTCGGTCGTGTTCTCCACGGTGTGTCTCCCCGTGTCGGTTGCTGATTCGCGAATCGGGGCCGGTCTGGCGCCCGGTGAGACGCCCCTGCCCGAGAGCGGGCGGGCAGGGGAGCCCGGACCGGGCGTCAGAAACGGCCGTCGATGCCGACGAGGACGGCCTCGTTGGCGACCACGAGGCGGTAACGCATCCAGTCGGCGTCGTCGGTGCCGAGGCTCTCCACCGTCAGCTGGTAGACCTCGTCCCACGTGCGCAGCTCGGCGGAGAGCTCCTCGCGACAGTCGTCATAGATGCCGCGCTCCCACGTCCTGGCGTAGTCGGCGAGCGTGCCGAGCTGGAGGTCGCCGCCGTCCCGCCACACGTACCGGCGGGGCTCGCCGAGCGAGCAGGTCATCAGGTGGCCAGTAACGATGACGCCTTCGACATTCTCAGTGGCGTCGGCGGGGCAGTCGCAGGTCGCGGCAGTGGTGATCTCGGTCATGGCTTTCCTCTCGGATTGATGGAGCGGTCAGGCGGCGAGGCCGAGGACGTTGTCTTCGAGCAGGTCCAAGGCGGCGCCCGCCACCTTGTGGTTGCAGCGGCCGAGCCGGGTTCCGGCGGGGCAGGTGCAGGAGTTCTCGACGGTGTCGGTGAGGTAGGTGGAGACGCCGTCGGAGCTGTTGGCGAGGTACACGCCGGGGAAGCGGGTGGGGACGATCGCCTCGTCGAGGATCAGCTGGACCGCCTTGTCCTTGGCGGCCTGCGGGTCCTTGAAGGCGGTGGTGTCAACGGCGTCGACAGCGGCGGTGACGGCAGCTTCGTGGCGGGCGGCGCGCTGGGCAGCCTCCTCGCGCTCCTTGCGGCGGCAGTGCGGGGTGATGCGCTCGGCGACGTGGCGGGGGTTGGTGAGGAGGGCGTGGCAGCGGCGGCAGTTCGCCGTCTTGGAGGTGGTCGCCTTCGTCATGTCCCCGTCTCCGCTCTTTGTCGTCCTGATGTAGACAAGGTTAAGGTAGGCCGGGAACCTTGTCAACATCAAAGGGACAACGTAGCTTCAAGGCGAGAGCCGACCGGCCACTAGACTTCGTCGCCATCACGTAGACGAAGGGAGCGCCCCTGCATGCCCGAACCAGATCCCGAAGCGGACTACTGGACCCTGCAAGACGTCGCTGACCACTACGGCATCAAGTACGCCTCCGCGCGGCGCTACCGCGTCCGAGGCGAGCTGCCTCCCGAAGACAAGCTCTTTGGCCGGTCACCGGTCTGGAAGCCGGCCACGATCCTGACGCACAAACGCCCCGGCCAAGGTGCACGGACCGACCTAAAGGAGACCGAGGAGACGTGAGCGAACTTCAGGTATGGATCGACCCTGCGACTGGAACCTGACGGGCCCAGACCGGAACCACCGGTTCAGCGAGAGCGAAGCAGAAGCGCTGCTGCAGAATCCGCCAGCTTGCCCTGGCTGCGGCGAGGGCGCGGCCCTGAGATTCAACCTAAACAGCGACCTGAACGGGGACTCGCTCCAATTGGCGACGTGGACGTGCGGGAATGACTGTGATCCGAGGCAGCATCGAGTTCCACGATGACTGGCGGTTCCGACGGGTGCGTACTAGGGGCTGGCCTTGCTTCCCGAGGCGCTCCGCCGTCTCGGCTGGCTGAGCATCATCCAGCAGCCGCACGGCTTGAACCGCATCAGCACTAGCCCGTTCGGCCGGGCTTTGAATCCGGTCACCTCGCGGCCGCACCGCAAGCACGGCGGATATACCCGGTCCCCGGGGGCCGCTTCCCTGACCGAATCCAGCGTGTCGTCCAGCCAGTCGAGCGTTCTGCGCACGTACGCCTCGTCGTCGAGCGGGCTCTTGGACCGCATGACGCCGCCTGGGCGGGGGCCCGGCCCGTGCTTATGCGCGCGGTACAGATGCCGTGGTAGGTCGCCGATGAACCCGACGGCAGCGACCCAAAACCAAGTGGTGTGCCAGCCGTCAAAGGGGCCGGGGAGGTCCATGTACCAGAGGCCACTGGAAGTGGCGAGGAAATACCCGAAGTAGGCGCCGACTCCGCCGACAATGGCGGAGAACGCTGCGCAGGAGAGGAGGTCGCCAGCCAATCGTTTCATCATCCCGGGTTCTTCCTCCGAGACGCACGGGTGCGGAATCCGGTGATGGTACGTCACGGCCTGTGGCGTGGGAAGAGTCGGTGGGGGAGTGGGGCCGTACCCGGTCATGGGTGTGGCCGGGTCTCGGCGTGGAGAGTGACGAGGACACCGTCGACGCTGCCCTGCGCGCGCAGGCGGGTGAGGCCACCGCGGTGCCGTGGCGGGTCGGGGCCGAGCTGGAGGTGTGCGACCCACGCCTCGAACGCCTGGTGGGCTTCGGTGGGGGAGTGGGCCGCAGGCGAGCCGACCAGGCCGCCGTCCTCGTGCGCGAACCACACCATTAGCGGTAGCCGGCCGAGGGGTTGGCGGGTAAGCCATTCGAGCGCGCGCACCTGTGCGACGGCGCGCTCCATCTCCGCGACCGACCCCGGCGCCGGTGCGGTCGAAGGCGGTCGGGTCACGGCACTCGCCGGTGATCTTGTGGGAGACGCCGGGGAGATGATCTAGGTCGTTGGGGGTGTGGTGTAGGTCGTTGTAGGTATGCCGTAAGTCGCCTGACCTGGTGAAAGGGATGTTCGTCCAGGTCGGCGGAGTGGTGGAACTGTGTTCGCATCGAGGGGGTCAGGGGTTCAAATCCCCTCAGCTCCACCGAGAGACCCCAGGTGAAGGCCCTGATCGGAACATACTCCGGCCAGGGCCTTGATCGTTGTCATCGGGTTCCCTGGCGCCAGATGACACGACCCGGAACGAAGATCTGTCCCTCGCGCCACCTCATCGCGGCCGAACGCACGCCAGCCTGGGGCCGAGCAGGCGCCACTGCCTGGTAGGTCTCCATCGGACGACCGATTCGAGACGATCTCGTGCGTGCGCGAGATCGTGTTATCAGTGGCCGAGGCCCCGGCGACCAAGCGATCGCCGAGCGGCTGTTTTCGCAGCGTCCCGGCGGTCGAGACTGACTCGTTGTGGGTCTTTGCGGAGATCGACGTGTCCTTCAGGGGCATCGCCGCCATGGAACACACGTGCTTGACCATGGCGGTTTGTCGGAAACTCGCTGCCCTACCTGCCGGTTGTCGGCTTACCAGCCGGGACGTCAATTGCGCCGACAGGTACGTGGACGGACAAATCTCCGCCTGGGTGCACGTCAATCGCTCGTACCATCTTCGGCGCCATCTCTCGTGCCGGCTCATCGTCTGGTCGACTAATGGCCGTATGGTTAGTTGAACCCCTGGACGAGCGGAGAGGGCTGCATGCGGTCCCAGCTTAGCTACGCAGATGCCGTGCGGTTGCTCGGCGGTAATGGCAGTCCCGTCATAGGGGCGCTTGATCGGCTTACCGGCGGGCTCTTGCTGGCCGCTACCGGCGGCGGCAGCGAGCTTGCCGTCAGCCTCTTCGATGCGAAGGGCGAACTGGCCCGGCTCAGCGGTCAGCTTGTCAGCGGCCTGGCCGAACGCCTCAGCGGGCTCGGCCGCTACGAGCGGACCGAGCGCTTGCAGGCGGCGCATTCGGTAATCGTGATGACGGCCTTTTTCGAGGTCCTGCACGAAGTGCAGCTGCCTTTCGAAATAGACGAACTGAAGCTTGACCGAGCGTCCCAGATAGCGAGCGTGACGGGCCACACTGAGTCGTCGGCGCGTTTGCGGCACCTCGTGGGAATTCTCGCAACGGGCCCTCAGCCCGAATACAACGTGCGCATGCTCGACGAGGTCTACGCGGGCTTCGTGGACGCATTGATCGACTTCTTGAAAGAGCTGGCCGTTTGGGATCGCCTCAACGGGCAGGAGCGCGACCGTCTTCAGTCGGTCCTGCGAGAGCAGGTCCCGGTCCGTGCGGTCGGGCGCTACGAAGAACTGCTACGGCGCCTGGCGGTCGACTTCCCGGAAGTCGCTTTCTGGACGAACCGGCTGCAACATAACGCGATCCGCGTGCAACTGGAGGAGCTGCAGACCGGCCTCGCCGGTTTGGGGCGCCTGCTGGACGGCATCGCCTCCGAGCGTGCGCCCGACGACCGCCGCCTCGCCCTTGCGCGCGGCCACCAGAAGCTTCTCGACCGCCCCATCGTGCAGAGCGATCCGGCCGACGAGGTCGTCATCCCTTCCTTGGGCGCGGCATACCTGAATCCCCACTTCCGGTACGGGGGCGTCGTGGCCTCGGCACCGCTCGACCAGGAGTCGTGGTGGGCGACTCTTCCCGTCCGCGACGATTTCCAGGGATTCCTCGCAGGATTTCTGACCTCGCCGCAGGCCGCCGACCGGCCGTTGCTCGTCCTCGGCCAACCGGGGTCGGGCAAGTCCCTGTTCACCAAAGTCATGGCGGCCCGACTCCCCGCGGCGGACTTCCTGCCGGTCCGCGTTCCGCTGAGGGAAGTGCCGGCCGATACCGACGTCCAGACACAGATCGAGGCCGCGGTCAGGGCGGCGACCGGCGAACGTCTGAGCTGGCCGGACGTGGCGCGCTCCGCCGCCGGCGCGCTTCCCGTCATCCTGTTCGATGGATTCGACGAACTCCTGCAGGCCACCGGAATCGGTCAAAGCGATTACCTGGAGCAGGTGGCGCGATTCCAGGAACGCGAGGCCGACCAAGGACGCCCGGTGGCCGTGATCGTGACCAGCCGCACCGCGGTCGCCGACCGCGCCCGGATCCCTTTCTCCAAGCTGGCCGTCGTAAAGCTGGAGTGCTTCGATGCCGCACAGGTGGCCGCCTGGTTGACGGTCTGGAGCGACCACAACGCCGACCAATTGGCAGCGCGTGGGTTGCGTCCGCTGAGCCCGGCCGCCGCACTCGCACAGAGTGAGCTGGCCAGACAACCGTTGCTTCTTCTCTTGCTCGCCCTTTACGACGCCGAGGACAACGGGGTGTCGGGTGCCGTGGAGGGGCTCAAAGAGACCGAACTCTACGAACGAGTCTTCCGCGGATTCGCGCAGCGGGAGGTCCGAAAGGAGCATGCCGCGCTCGCTGGTGATCGGCTTGACGCAGCCGTGGAGGATGAGCTGCTGCGCCTCTCCGTCACCGCATTCTCGATGTTCGTCCGAGGACGTCAATGGGTCACCGAGGAAGAGCTGTCGGCCGATTTCGCCGCGCTCGGCCTGGAGCGCGCCGGCTCCCCGGCGGAGGTGGGGTTCCATCAGCCGCTGACCTCGGCCCAGCTCGTCGCCGGCCGGTTCTTCTTCGTCCACCGATCGGCGGCGACTGTGGGAGCGCGTCGCCTGGCCACCCTGGAGTTCCTCCACGCGACATTCGGAGAGTTCCTGCTCTCCCGTCTGGTCGCCCGCGAGCTGGCCGAACTCGCCGCGGTGAGCGCGCTACGGAGCCGACGGACCACCGACGACGGATTCCTGGCGGCGTTGCTGTCGTTCATGCCGCTGACCAGCCGTGACAGCATCGTCCACCGGTTCCTCGGCGATCTCGTGGCCGACCTCGGCGCGGATCAGAGAGAGCGGATCTGCGAGACGGTCATCGACCTCCTGCAGCAGGTGGACACGCGGGAGGGCTGGGACCGGGACGGTTTCGGGCCGGCGCAGACCGGGCTGCCGTACCGCTGCGCGGCATACTCCGCCAACCTGGTCCTGCTGGCCGCCCTGTCGCGGCCGCCGGTCTCCGCCAGGGAACTCTTCCCGAACGCCCGCGAGCCGGTCACCGAGTGGCGCAGACAGGCGCTTCTCTGGCGGTCGCAGTTGAGCACGGACGGGTGGAGGGGGCTGACCGGCACACTGAGGGTCGAACGGATCCGGGCGGGCGAGGTCAGAGACCTGTCGATCGGTGTCGCGGCCAGATGGCTGCCCGAGCCCATCGACCCACTCTGGACCTTCGACTATCTCCGCAACTTCAGGTGGGTCGGCTGGAGCCGAGACCACATCGAGGATCTGCATCGAGACTCGTACTTCGTGTGCGACGCCCACACCGATGTCATCTGGCACGCCCTCGCCCCAGTCGTTGATGGCATGGACTCTGTCGGGCAGGGGACGACCAGAGCGTTCGGAACGAGCAACGGGGAGGTTCGATCGACGACCCACGCGTTTCTCGAACTCTGGTGCGCCTCAAGCGATCCTCGCGAACCACGCCTCGACGACATCTACCTGTCGCTGCCGGGTCTCATCCAGGCCAGCCGGTCAGCTGACGACGAAGTCGGCCGACAAGCACTCTTCCTGAGGCTGCTCCGACAACTCGCCGTCGACCGCTTCCGCCTGTCAGCCGAGACCCGCACGGAACTGGCCCACCACTTCCAACACGAGCTCCCAGGGGACACCTGGCAACGTCACCCTTCCGCCCGCGCTTGGTACGTCGAGGCTTTCGGCGACCTGGAAGGCGCCCCTCCCTGGCCCCCGGACGGCACATAGCGTCTCAAGCCGCCGTTCGACGGCGACCGGATCATGGAGATCCGCACCGCGGGGTCGGGTTCGCCGATCATCAAGGACGTCGTCGCCTGGATCGACTGTGACCTGGAGTCGGTCCAGGATGCGGGCGACCACTACATCGTGCTCGGCCGCGTCCGCGAACTGGACGTCGAGAACCCCTCGCTTCCCCTGCTGTTCTTCCAGGGCGGCTACGGACGCTTCGCCCCCCTCTCGCTCGCCGCGTCCAGCGGACGAGGCGCACGGACCCAGCAGCTCCGCCAGGTCGATCTCGTCCGGGCGGAGATGGAAAGGCTCGCGTCCGACCTGTCCGCACGCTGCATCGCCACGGCCGCGGTCGACGACGAGATCATCGTCCTGGCGAGCGCCGGGAGCCCGGACGCGGGCGCGCGGGCCACGCTGGTGGGCGTCCGCCTGCCGTTCGTACCACCGAACGGGTCGGCGCTGGCGGCCTGGTTCGAGGACGCGCAGGTCACCGAGTGGCTGGCGACCTGGGCTCCTCACGCCGATCCGACCCGGACGGACGCGTCGCCCGCTACACGTGGGACTCGGGGACGGGTCCCAGCAGACCACCACGACACCGCACGTCACGCACCACTACACCTCTCCCGGCTCGCGGACCGTGACCGTGACCGTGACCGACGACGAGCAAGTACAGCGCCTCGAAGCACCGTCCAGGCATATGCCTATCGCGTTCGTCCAGGAGGTCTTGTGGGCGAACTGCTCGCTAAGGGCCTGTGTCTCCGGCGCGATGTCTCCGACCACCATGATTTCGTTCGTCATGGTCGTGCCCTTCTCACCATTCGGCGAAGGCGCCGTCTTCGTGGCGCCAGGTCGGGTTACGCCAGGTATGGTCCGTGCGGGCGGCGCGGCGGACGGCGGTCTCGTCGATCTGGACGCCCAGGCCCGGGGCCGAAAGTGGTGCGGCGTGACCGGCGGTGAACTGGAAGACCGCCGGGTCCAGGACGTAGTCGAGCAGGTCGGCGCCGGTGTTGTAGTGAATGCCGATCGAGTGTTCCTGGATCAGGAAGTTCGGGGTGGCGAACGCGACCTGGAGGCTGGCCGCGAGGGCGAGCGGGCCCAGCGGGCAGTGCGGTGCCAGGTGGGCTCCCCATACTTCGGCTAGCGCGGCGATCCGGCGGGTCTCGGAGATTCCGCCGGCGTGCGAGACGTCCGGCTGGACGACCGCGGCGCCCGCTTCGAGCACGGGCCGGAAGTCCCAGCGCGAGTAGAGCCGCTCGCCGGTGGCGATGGGGACGCTGCTGGCGGTGACGACGTCGCGGAGGAGGTGCGGGCTGTCGGGCAGCACCGGCTCCTCGGCGAAGAGGGGGTGCAGGTCGTCCAGCAGGGGGAGGAGGCGGCGGGAGTCCGCCGGGGCGAGGCGGCCGTGGAAGTCGACCGCGACGTCGCGTTCCGGGCCGAGCGCCTCGCGGGCGGCGGCGACGCGGTCGACCACGGCGGTCATGGCGGCCTGGCCGGCGAGCGGCGGCATCCGTCCGGAGGCGTTCATCTTGACGGCGGTGAACCCCTCATCGACACGGGCCGCGATGCCGTCCGCGAGCGCCGCGGGCTCGTCTCCGCCGATCCAGGCGTACATGCGGACGCGGTCGCGCACAGGGCCGCCGAGCAGCGAGTACACCGGGACGCCGCGCGCTTTGCCGGCGATGTCCCACAGCGCCTGGTCCAGGCCAGCGAGCGCGCTGGACAGCACCGGCCCGCCCCGGTAGAAGCCGCCCTTGGCGAGGACCTGCCAGTGGTCCTCGATGCGCAGCGGGTCGCGTCCGAGAAGGTACTCGGCCAGGACGTCCACGGCGGCGCGGACGACCTCGGCGCGGCCCTCCACCACCGGTTCGCCCCAGCCGACGAGGCCGTCGTCGGTCTCGATCCGGCAGAACAGCCAGCGCGGCGGGACCGGGAACGTCTCCACCCTGGCGATCTTCATGCGGAGTCCTTCTTGGCGGTCCAGCCGCCGTCCACGAGCAGGCTCGCCCCGGTGATGTAGGAGCTCTCGGGCGAGGCGAGGAAGGCCACCGCCGCCGCCACCTCGTCGGGCCGCCCGAGCCGGTCGGCCGCGGTGGCCGCGGCGCTGCGCCGCCGTGCCTCGTCGTCGATGCGGCCCCAGACGGGGGTCAGGATCGGTCCGGGGAGGACGGTGTTGACGCGCACGCGTGGCCCGTACTCCACCGCCAGCTGGCGGCCCAGCGAACACAGCCCGCCCTTGGCGGCGGCGTAGGCGGGGCGTCCCGGCAGCCCGACGGTGGCGTGCACCGAGGATGTCAGCACGACCGCGCCCGCGCTGTCGGCCAGGAGCCCGACGCAGGCCCGGACTCCGAGGTAGGCGGCCTTGAGGTTGACGGCGAGCTGCCGGTCCCAGTCGTCCTCGGCGAGTTCGTGCGCCGGGGCGTGGACGCTGAATCCCGCGTTGGAGCACAGGACGTCCAGGCGGCCGAACTCGTCGCGGGCCAGGTCCGCTACGAGTGTCCAGGTGTCGGCTTGGGAGACGTCTCCGAGCACGGGGCGTACTGCGGGGCGGTCGGCGGCGGCGTCGCGCAGCGGCTCCGCGGCGATATCGACGGCGATCACCTTGGCGCCGTCGGCCACGAAACGGTCGACGATCGCGGCGCCGATGCCCGACGCGGCGCCCGTCACCACGGCGCACTTGCCATCGAACGGCTTCATGCCGAATACCTGACGACGAGGACGCCCCTGGCGTCGAGTTCATACGGCGGGATGACCCCCGTGCCGTCGCGCGGATCGACGCCACCGGGCGGCAGTGGCACGGCCACCGGCCTGTCGTTGTGGTTGAGGACGAAGGCGAAACGGGTGCCGTCCTCGGTGTGGCGGGTGACGGTCTCGACGCCTTCGGGGACGTCCGGGAGGTCTGGCGCGGCGCCCGCCTCCCGGCATATGCGGCTGAGCATCGTGCCCATCGCGGCTGGGGCGGGACGGGTGGCGAGGTAGTAGGCGGTGCCGGTGCCGAACCGGTTGCGGGCGGCGGCGGGGCGTCCCGCCACAGCGCCGGAGGCGAACGTGGCCAGCGGGGACGCCGCGTCCAGCCGGACCTCCTCCGACCACAGGGACCCGCGCGCCGCGCCGCCGTCGAACCAGCCGGGCTCGGTCTCGTTGAGGTCGACGTGCTCGCCCTTCGCCAGCGGCCAGAACTCCGCGACCCGCAGGCCGAGGACGTCGGCCAGCGGCCCGGGGGCGCCGCCGGGGTGGACGCGGTCGCGCTCGTCGACGACGCCGGAGAAGAACGACACCAGCAGATGGCCGCCGCCGCGGACGAAGCCCGCCAGGTTCGCCGCGCCCGACCCGGTGATCATGTAGAGGTTGGGGACGGCGACCAGCCGGTACCCCGACAGGTCCGCCGACGGGTGGACGACGTCGCAGGTGACCCCGGCCGCGAACAGCGGCGCGTAGTGCGCGAGGCTCGCCTCCCGCTGCCGCAGCAGCGCGGACGGATGGCTGTCCTGCTCCAGCCCCCACCAGCTCGGCCAGTCCAGCACCAGCGCGACCGGCGCGCGGACCCGGGCGCCGGCGATCTCCGGGACCCCGGCCAGCTCCCGTCCGAGCTCGCGGACCTCCTGAAAGGTGCGGGTGCCGGTGCCCGCGTGCGGCACCATCGCCGAGTGGTACTTCTCCGCGCCGCCGCGGGACGCCCGCCACTGGAAGAACATCACCGCGTCGGCGCCGCGCCCGACCGCCTGCCACGACCACAGCCGCATCTGGCCGGGCGCCTTCGGACGGTTGACGCGCCGCCAGTTCACCGCCGTGGGCGCCTGTTCGAGCAGCAGCCACGGCGCGCCGTCCTTCAGCGACCGCATGAGGTCGAAGGCGAACGCGGCGGCGACGTGGGCGCCGGGGTCGGCGGGATCCGGATAGGAGTCGTAGGAGACGACGTCCTGGTGGGGCGCCCAGGCGTGCAGGTCGAGCGTGTCCCGCAGCGGGAAGAAGTTCGTCGTCACCGGGACGTTCGGTGTTACGCGCCGCAGCACCTCCTTCTCGGCCAGGAAGCACTCCAGGAGCGCGTCGGACGAGAACCGGCGGAAGTCGATCCGCTGCGCGGGATTGGGGAAGGTCGGGGCCTGGCGGGGCGGGTTGATCTCGTCCCATGTGGCGTACCGCTGCGACCAGAACGTGGTCGACCACGCCTCGTTCAGGGCGTCGATCGTCCCGTAGCGGCGGCGCAGCCAGTCGCGGAACGCCACCGCGTCGACGTTCCCGTACGAGTCGGACACGTGGCACCCGTACTCGTTGCCGACGTGCCACGCGGCGAGCGCGGGATGGCCGCCGTACCGGGTCGCCAACCGCTCGACGAGGCGGGTCGCGTAGTCGCGGTAGACCCGGCTGGACGGGGTGAAGTGCTGCCGCGCCCCGGGCCACAGGACGGTCCCGTCCGGCCTGACCGGCAGGGTCTCCGGATGCAGCCGCGCCAGCCACGGGGGAGGCGAGGCGGTCATCGTGGCCAGGCACACCGCCACGCCGCCGTCCGCCAGCAGGTCCATCACCCGGTCCAGCCAGCCCCAGTCGAAGGTCTCCGGTTCCGGCTGCACCCTCGCCCAGGAGAAGATGCCGAGCGACACCAGGTTCACGCCCGCCTCGGCCATGAGCCGGACGTCCTCGGCCCAGACGTCCTCGGGCCACTGCTCGGGGTTGTAGTCGCCGCCGTAGCCGATGCTCCCGCCGAGCCGAGCGCGCAGGCCCGCGGCAAGCCCCTCGCCCCGATCGTTCAAGCCTTGACGCTCCCTTCCGTGAGCCCGGTCCGCCAGAACCGCTGCAGGACGACGATCGCGATGGCCAGCGGCACCACCGACACCAGCGCGCCGCCGATCGCGAGCTGGTACAGGACCGGCTGCCGGTCGACGATCGACTGCCACGACAGCAGGCCGAGCGGGATCGGGTACAGGTCCGGGTCGGACAGCATCACCAGCGGCAGGAAGAAGTTGTTCCAGATGCCGATGAGCTGAAACAGGAAGACCGTGACCAGCGCGGGCGACATGACGCGCAGCGCGATCGTGAAGAAGATGCGCAGCTCGCCTGCCCCGTCCACCCGTGCGGCCTCGAGCAGCTCGTCCGGGACGGCCGCCTCGGCGTAGATCCGGCACAGGTACACCCCGAACGGGCTGACCACGCTGGGCAGCAGCACCGACCAGTACGTGTTGGCGAGCCCGATCCGGCTGAACATGAGGTACAGCGGCAGCGCGAGCACCGTGGTGGGCACCAGCACGCCGCCGAGCACGACCTTGAACGCCGCCTCCCGGCCGCGGAAGTCGAACTTCGCCATCGCGTGCCCGGCCCCGGCGGCGAGCAGCGTGGCGGCGAACGCGCCGACGCCCGAGTACAGCACCGTGTTGCCGAGCCACCGCAGGTAGATGCCGTCGTCGTAGGTCAGCAGGTCCATCAGGTTCCGCCACGGCCGCGGCTCGGCGAACCAGAGCGGTGAGCTGCCGAGGAGCCCGTCGGTGCTCTTGGTGGACGCCACCACCAGCCAGTAGATCGGCACCAGGAAGTAGCCGGCCGCGACCGCGAGGACCGCCACGACCAGGACGCGCGTCCCCCTCATCGGCCACCGCCTCCGGGGCGGCCCGCCCGGCCGACCAGGCGCAGGAACCCGAACGACAGGACGAACGCGGCGAGCGCGAGCAAGACCGCCTCCGCCGCCGCGAGGCCGTAGTCGTTGTACGTGAACGCCTGGTTGTAGGCGGACACGTTGGGCGTGTAGTCGTTCGTGACGGCGGGCGCCGCCCGTTCCAGGACCAGCGGCTCGGCGAACAGCTGCACCGTCCCGATGATCGTGAAGACCGCGGCCAGCACGGCCGCCGGACGGATCAGCGGCAGCTTCAGGTGCCAGACGAGCTGCCACGCGTTCGCCCCGTCCACCCGGGCCGCGTCGTACAGGTCCCGCGGCGCCGCCTGCAGCTGCGCGACGATGATCAGCATGTTGTAGCCGGCGAACTCCCAGAGCACGATGTTCGCGATCGCCCACAGCACCGAGTCGCCGGCGAGCGGCTCGGCGGTGAAGCCGATCCGCTGCAGCACCTCCAGGATCGGGCTCAGCTCCGGCAGGTACAGGTAGCTCCACAGGATCGACGCGATCACGCCGGGGATCCCGAACGGCAGGAAGTAGACCGTCCGGAAGAAGCGGGGCCACACCGCCGCCGCCGAGTCGAGCAGCAGCGCCAGGACGACCGCCGCGAAGATCATCAAGGGCACCGTGACGAGGCCGAAGAGCAGGATGCGCAGCAGGCTCTCGGTGAACCCCGTCTGGGTCAGCGCGTCGGAGTAGTTTCTCAGGCCCGCGAACGTCGTCTCGCTGCCGCCGAGCCCTAGCGGTCCTGAGCGGCGCACGCCGGTGAAGCTCTGCCACACCGCGTATCCGATCGGCACGATGAAGAACGCGAGGAACACCACCGCGAACGGCCCGAAGAACAGCAGCGGGGCGTGCCGCCTTCCCGGTGCGCCGCGAGCTGGGGGACGGGTCATGGGCGCCTCCTCGGTCGCTGCTCAGTCATCGACGGTGAGGCCCTTGCGGCGCATGTCGCGCACCGTGCTCCGCTGCGCCGCCCGTACGGCCTCGACGAAACTGCCCTGGCCGCCGACGGCTTCGGTGAACCCGATGTTCAGCGAGTCGAGCATCGCCGCGGTGGTCGGGACCCACCGCCATCCGGTGTCGACGTGCCGGTCGGCCTCGGCGAACACGTCGTTGTAGCGCTGGCCGCCGAAGAACGGGTCGGCGCGGTCCAGCGCGGATCCCCGCGCGATCCCCGTCGCCGCGGGCCAGCCGTACCCGCCCTCGATGAGGTGATCGACGCTCCGCCGGTCGGTGTTCAGCCACAGCGCGAACCGGAGCGCCTCGCGCGGATGCCGCGTGCCGCGCAGCACCGCGGTCGAGGAGCCGCCCCAGTTCGCGGACGCCTTGCCGGTGGTGCTCCACTGCGGCATCGGGGCCACCCGCCATTTCCCCGCTGTGTTGGGCGCGTTGCCCTTGAGCAGCGCGTCCCCCCACTGCGGGCCCAGCCAGGCGACGATCTTCCCGTCGCGGACGGCCTTGTACCACTCGGTGTGGACGTCGGGCATGGTGAAGATCAGCCCGTCCCGGCGCAGCCTGTCCCAGTACTCCGCGACCCGGAGGGTCGGGCCGTCGTCGATGTCCACCGACCACCGTCCGTCGGCGCCGAACCAGCGCGCCCCCGCCTGCCAGGCCAGCGCGACGAACCACTGCGAGTTGGCCGGGGGGAACGTTCCGATCCGGGCGGACGGGTCGGCGCCGCGGATCCGCCGCGCGGCCCGCTCGTAGGCGTCCCAGGTGGCGGGCGGTTCGATGCCCCATTGCTGGAACAGGTCGGCGCGGTAGTAGAGCGCCATCGGCCCGGACGCCTGCGGAATCGCGTACACGCCGTCGTTGAACACGCCCTGCCGCCATTGCCACGGGACGAACTCGCCCGCGTGCTGCTTGGCGCCGTACCGTCCCAGCTCGACCAGCCCTTGTTCGAGCAGGAACGCGGGGATCTCCCAGTATTCGACCTGCGCCAAATCCGGTGCCGCGCCGGCTTTGACCGCGGAGAACATCTTCGCGTAGCCGCCGTCCACCCCGGCCGTGATGCTTTCCAGCTCGACCTGGACGTCCGGGTTCTGGGAATTCCACAGGTCGATCGATTTCTCGATGCCCGGGACCCACGTCCAGAAGGTGAGCCGCACCTGGTCCGACTGGCCGCCACCTCCGCCGCAGCCGGTCATCGCGGCCAGAACGACCAGCATGCCGATCAGGGACCGGAGCCCGAGTGCTCGCCTCACCTTGATCACTTCCCTGCGGACGCGGTGGGGACAGCAGTGATCAAACTTTCCCGCACTATGGTTCCCGGTTCATGCGCTGTTAAAAACGGCCATTTTCCCGGGAACTCTCCGGCGCTTTCACTCCGGACTTCGTCCGCGCCCCGCGCAGCAAGATCATCAAAGGGCCGGGTGTCATGGATGATCTTTGCCGGTGGCGGGCGGGATGCTGACCTTTGTGCGGGTACGCCCGAACGCGCGATGGGGCGACGCTCGGGGAGGCTTTCGTGGGGACGCGTGGATTGCCGGTGAAGGGGCTGGTCGCAGGTGGGACGGCTCTGCTGCTCGTCGGCGGGGGCGGCGGTGTCGTGGCCGCGGCGGAGCCCCGGCCGGGCGTTCGTGAGCAGGGCCCGGCTCAGCGGAGGACGATTGCGGACTGCAAGAACGTCAGCGTCGATCCGGCTCGGCTTCCCGATGGTCCTGAAGTCTCGCTGAGGCTGGACGGGAAGAGCCTGACCGTCGAGAAAGCGTTCAAGGTTCTCACGGCTCCGCGGTTGCGGGTGAGCCTCACCCCCGAAGCCGTCCAGACGATGCGCGAATATCGGCGCGACGCGGTAGCACTGGTCACGCGGCAGAATCCGCCGCCCCCGCGCGTATATGGCTGGAACCAGGCGCTTGGGCCGTTGAAGGACAAGCCCATCAGCCCAGAGGAGTCCAAAGATTTTCAGAATCGGGTGCTGGCCTCCCATGGAGTGGCGACCGAACCCGTCCTTCCGGGGCGGATCGCACGGCTGGCGCTGGTGATCCGCGCGAACCAGATGGCGCGCGGGCACATGGGCGTCCGGCCGGAATTGCCCGGCAAGTTCCTCGAACTGGTCAACAACGGAGTCACCCCGGTGATGCCGCAGGTCGGGTCGCTGGGGTCGGGCGATCTGCAGCCGATGGCGGTGGCCGGGCAGGTGGTCACAGGAGCCGGAGGATGCGCTAGCTGGACGCGGCCCGGGCACCCCATGCGGGTCGCCGGAGCAGCCGAAATTCTCCGGGACGCCGGGATCGCTCCGGCGGAGCTGGAAATGGGTGAGGCGCTGCCCATCATGAGCGGCAGCACGGTCGTCGCCGCGTCCGCCCTGGAGGCGCTGCACCGGGGAGAAGCGCAGGCCGACCTCGCCGAAGGCGCGTTCGCCCTGTTCATGGAAGCGTTGCGGGCCGAGGCCGGGTCATTGGACACCCGGACGCACGACGAACGGCAGATTCCCGAGCAGAAGGAAGTCGTCGCCCGTTTGCGCGCGCTTCTGGACGGCAGCGAGTTCATGACCGATCGCACGCGCCGGCGCTTCAATCCCGAGGACACGCACCGCGTCCAGGACGCGGTCTCGGTGCGCGCGGCGCCGCACATTCTGGCGTCCCTGCGGCAGAACCTGAACCACGCCGAGAAGGTCCTCGCTCCGGAGATGAACGCCTCCACGTCCAATCCCCTGATCTTCCGGAAGAAGGACGGGCAGGTGGAGTTCGTGATGGGCGGCAACTGGGACGGAGCGGTCCTCGGACATTCGCTGGACGCGCTGAACGCCGGGCTCGTCGATGCCGGAGTGCTCTCACAGGAATTGTCGGCACGGCTTCTTTCCAGTAGGTGGAGTTACGGCTGCCCGCCAATCTGGCTGGGGGCAAGGTGGGTCTGAACTCGGGCATGGTCCAGCTTCAGACCGTCGCGACGGCGCTGATTCCGGAAATGCAGGTGCGGGCTTTTCCGTCCGGGACGCTTTCGCGGCCCGCCAAGGACGGGCAGGAAGACCACAACACGATGGCGATGGCGTCGGCTCGCAACCTCCGCGCCAATCAGACTCGTCTCGACACTGTGCTGGCCGTGCAGTACATCATGAGCGCGCAGGGCGTCGACCTGGTCGTCCGCGGAATCGACGATGATGCGGCGGATCCGCGCCTCGGGACGGGAACCCAGCGCATTCACGCCGTCATACGCGGCGCGATCGCCGAACTCCAGGACGACAGGAACCTCACTCCAGATCTGGAGAAGATGGTCCGAATGGTCAATGGACAGAGCGGCGGCGCTCTCCTTCAAGCCGTCCGAGGGCCGTCCGGGCAGGACGCCGCCTGACCGGCCGCGGGCGGTCAGCCGAGGTTCAGGTCGCCTTTGATGTCGCGGGCCTGGATGACCCTCTGGGCCTGGCCGTTGAAGATGTTGACGACCCCGTCGCCGGACACGGACGCCATCGTCTGCGCCTGGTTCCAGAGGGTCTCCGCGTCGGCGCGGAAGTCGGGGTCCTCGTCGAAGAGGCGCAGGACGGCGCCCTGGAGGACCTCGGGCTCGTCGGCCGCGCGGGCGAGCGCCGCCTCGTCGGACGGGCGGCCGTGGAACCGCTCGCGGACGCGGCGGGCGATCTCGGCGACGGCCGCGCGCACCGGTTCGCCCGCCACCTCGACGGCCTTGCCCGCCATCGCGGTGGCAATGGCCACGGTCATCGGATCTGTCATTCGTTCAGTTCACCACGATCCCGCCGTTCTCGCCCGCGCCTTGTTCCCGCTGAGTCGAGGGGGGCGGAAGTGTCCATGGATCCTAGAGCGTTACGGGCTATTTCCTCATTATTCCGGCCCGCCGGAAATGCGGCCATCAGTGCTAGCCGATATCGCCTGTTTCCCTTGCCGGGCGGGGATCTCCGGGTTATGTTGACCCGGATTCTGAGCGTCCTCGCCCCCGGTGGAGCTGATTCCTTGCCTGAACGCGATGCAGAGGAATGGCGGGCTGAAAAACCGTCGTTGCGTAATGAAGTGGCTGCGGACGTGTCCGGTTCGGTGGTTCAGGCGGGCACCGTCCATGGCGGGATACATCTGCACGCGAACACCGGGTACCCGTCCGTGCCAGCGCAGTTGCCCGCGTCGCGGCCTTACTTCACGGACCGTTCGCAGGAACTGGAAATGCTCGTGCGGCTGAGCGACGCCGCGAGCGAGCAGGCGGCCGTCATCGTGATCAGCGGGGTCGGGGGCGTCGGGAAGACGTCGCTGGCGCTGGCGTGGCTGCATCGCGTCGTCGCGGGATTCGCCGACGGGCAGCTCTTCGCCGACCTCCGCGGCTTCTCCGCTGGCGCGCCCGTGACTCCGGGCGAGTCGCTCGGCCGGTTCCTGCGGGCGCTCGGGGTGGCGCCGGAGGCGGTGCCCGCCGACCTCGACGAGCAGGCGGCCCTCTTCCGCACGCTGACGGCCGGGCGCAGGCTGATCATCATGCTGGACAACGCCGCCTCCGCGGCCCAGGTGCGTCCGCTGCTGCCGGGGCACGGGCCCTCGGTGGTGGCGGTGACGTCCCGGCGGAGGCTGTCGGGGCTGGCGGTCGACGGCGCGTCCTTCCTGCCGCTGGACCCGCTGGACGAGACCGGAGCCGTCCAGCTGCTCGACCGGATGCTCGGCAGCGGGCGGACGGCGGCGGAACCGCAGGCCGTCCGCTCCCTGACGGCCCTGTGCGGACGGCTGCCGCTGGCGCTGTGCACGTCCGCGGCCCGACTGGCGACGCGGGGGCACTGGCGCATCGAGCGGCTGGTCGGCGAGCTGGCCGACGAGCGGCGGCGCCTGGCCGTTCTCGGTGAGGAGGATCTGTCCGTGCAGGCCGTCTTCGACGTCACGTACCGGGATCTGCCGCCGTCCGCGGCGCGGCTGTACCGGCTGATGAGCGTCCAACCGAACGGGTGGTTCGCGCTCCCGGCGGCGACGGCGGCCGCCGGGACCGGCGCGGCCGACGTCGAGCGGGACCTCGACGTCCTGGTGGACGTGAACCTGGTGGACGCCGGCCAGGACGGCAGATTCCGCTTCCACGACCTGGCGCATCTGCACGCCCGCTCGGTGGCCGCCCGGCCGGAGCACGAAACGGAAAGGGCGGGGGCGTTCCACCGGGTTGTGGACCACTATTTGGGAATGGCGGTGGCCGCCGACCGCACCATCATCCCCGACCGCTGGCATCTGGGCCGCAAATACGATGAGCCCCCCGCCGTCTCCTTTCCCGGCACGCCGGAGGCCATCGCCTGGGTCGAAGGCGAACTGCCCCTTCTCCGCGATCTGGTCTCCGATGCCCACGAGCGCGGACTGCACCACGAAACGTGGGAGATGTGCGAAGCGCTGTGGAGCGTCCTGACATTCCGCAAGCACTATGCGATCTGGATCGAGACCCATGAGATGGGCCTGGCGTCGGCGTCCGCGCTCGGCGATCCCGTCGCGCGGGCCCGGATGCTGGAGGCGCTCGCGTTCGCGCGGTTGAACCTCGGCGAATTCCGCGAGGCGGAGCGGCTCGGCCGGGACGCGCTCGCCCTCGAAAGCGCCGCGGGGCACAGCGACGGCGTGGTGACGGCGCTGGAATGCCTCGGCGTCGCGCAGCTGGCCCAGGGCGACGTGGCCGACGCGGCGGAGACCTTCACCCGCGCCTTGGAAGCCTGCCGCGACGTGCCCGGGGACGCCGCCCG
This sequence comes from Actinomadura sp. KC06, assembly GCF_004348735.1. Classification (GTDB taxonomy): domain Bacteria; phylum Actinomycetota; class Actinomycetes; order Streptosporangiales; family Streptosporangiaceae; genus Spirillospora. Next base: position 6,510 of record NZ_SMKT01000087.1, on the reverse strand, counting down.
GCATGTGGCGGTGATGAGCCGCCGCCTGGGGGAGGCGCTCGTCCGCGACGGCCGCCCCGGGGAAGGGGCCGCACGCCTGCGCGAGGCGCTGGCCTTCTTCACCCGTCGCGGCGACGACTACCACCGCGCCCGGACGCTCAGGACGCTGTCGGACGCGCTCGCCGCCGACGGCCGGGACGCCGAGGCGGGCGCGGCCCTCGACGAGGCGGAGGAGGCCGGGACCCGCGTCGGCGCGCGGCATTCCCTGGCGGACATCCATGTCGCGCGGGCGCGCCTCGCGGCGCGTCGCGGCGACCCCGCCGCCGAGCGCGGCCACCTCGAGCGGGCGGCCGCGGTCCTCGACGAACTCGGCTCCTACCAGGCGCGGGAGATCAGGGAGCGGTTGTCGGAGCTCGGCGGACCGTGATCCGCATGGACATGAGCGCCGCCGCGCGCCGCCCGGAGACACGCCACGCGTGGACGAACGACGCGACCCAGACGGCGTCGTCCAGGGACGCCACGAGGGTGGTCCCCGGCTCGTCCTTCACCGTGATGGCGCAGCGTCCGTCCGGCCCTAGCGTGCAGACCACCAGACCGTAGAAGCCTGTAAGGGGCCGCCGCGCACCGTTGTAGAGCAGTACGTCGGCGATTGATGCCCACCCAGCGGCGTCCCCGTCCGCCAGGTGCACTGCCAAGTGCTCGTCGAGCATCGGGCAGGAGGGGGACGGGTCGTCCGTGACGTGTACACGGGTCAGCGCCAGGCTCAGCGCGCCGTGCGGCCCGTCCGCCGTCACCTGAACGTCGTCGCCGTCCGATCCTGGTGAGCGCACGAGGCGGGCCCGCACGAGACGGACGCTTTCGTGGCGTGCGCTCATGACAGACCGCTCGGCTCGCGGTGTGCCGGGATCAGCTCCGGCAGCGGGACGGGCTCGGTGGGCGGCGGTTCCGCCGGCTCGTCCAGGCCCATCAGCGAGTACATCTCGCGCCGCAGCAGCACGGCCGCCCGTCCCGGCTCCGAGGTCAGCCGGTCGCACAGCGGCGCCGGCGGAAACGGGTTCGCGATGGCGTCCTCGACCTGCGGAAGGAGGGGGCGGCGCGGCGCGAGGTGCGGGGCGCGCCGGCCCAGCAGGTCGCTCACCGACCCCGGCAGCACCTCGTGGGCGGGGAACGCGCCGAGCAGCACGGGAACACCGGCCGCCGCCGCGTAGGACGTCACCGACCCGCAGTCACCGATCACCAGGTCCGCCGCCGCCAGCGCGGCGCGCCAGCCCTCGTGGAACGGCAGCAGCCCGACACCGAGCCGCAGGCAGTCGTCGAACCAGGCCCTGACCTGGCGATACCCGTGAAAACCCCAGGTCACCGGGTGCACGGCCAGCACGATGCGGTAGCGCTCGGACGGCAGGTCCAGCGCGAGTTGCCGGACCAGCTCGCGGTTCCGTCCGAGCAGCGCCCGCGCCCCCCAGGTGGACGAGACGACCACCAGTCGCCGTCCGTCCGCGACCTCGAGCGCCTCACGGTGCCGCTCCCGGAACGGGACGCTGGCAAGCAGCCGGTCAAGGGCGGGATCGCCCGTTATGCGCACCACGGGCAGCGCCTCCGGGCAGATCCGCGCCAGCAGGGCCCGGTGGTCGCGGTGCGCGAACGCGAGGACGGACGGGATGACCCGCCCACCCGCGACGATCCCCTCGCGACGCAGCCCCGCGATCGGCGGTTCCACCGCGGGCCCGGCGCCGTCCCAGCGGCGCGCGACCGTGGCCGGGCCCGCGCCGTGCTGGAGTACCAGGACCGGCGCGTGGATCCGGTCCAGTGCGCCGTCTCCTGCCGCGACCGCCAGGTCGAACGGCGTCTGCGCCGCCTGCGCGAACGGGATGACCACCGCGCCGGACGCGGCGAGATGGCGGGCCGTGCCCGCCGCCCGCGGCGACGTCGGCGCCACCGTGTACACCGTCTGGATCCGCCGGTCGCGCTCGACCAGCGGTGCGACGTCGGCGAGCCTGGTCGCCGCCGTCAGATGGTGGACGACGATCAGGACTCTGTTCAGCCCCTGAAGCGTCGCCCCTATACCGCTGTCCAGGCCGAACGGTCCTACGGACCATCCGTCGACAGACATTGCGTCCCCCTTGCCCCGATTGATGCGGCGACCTGGATGACCGCCTCGAAGCCAAGGTGCACGCTGACGATTGCATTCGCCTGGACGGCCTGATTGCCGTCCAGGTGGGAGCGGGTCTGGTGAGCGCCAGGGACGGAGACCGGGGTTGAGCCTTGCGGGGCTGGCCCCCCGGTCCGCGGGAGGGTCACCAGATCCAGATCACGTGGCCTCCACTCGATCTCTATTGCAAAGGCGTCCGACCGTGCGGCTGCACGGACGAACGCCGTCATTCATCGGGGCCCGACGACTCGTGGAGGAATCGGACGCAAAGAGGAGCATAGCGGTTAATGCTGTGATGCGCGTGAAGCCTGGTGACATGTCGAGATTGTCGCGCGGACGTTTTCGGTCTGATCGTTTCACCTAATCGGACATCGTGGCCAGAGAATGGGTTTTTCGGACGTTGGTCGTGACACCGGCAAATCCGAACATTTGTTCCCTTGGTCAGCGTGCATTTATACCGGTTGCGCCGATTAATGTGCTAATGGGGTGGTATCGGAGATGCCTCCTGTGAGATGTTCCCTGTCAGGGGTCAGACGGAGGGACAGATGGAGGAGGTCGCGCTCCTCGGTCCGATTGAGTTGAGCGTGAACGGTCGGCGGCTGGAGGCCGGTTCGCCGAAGGAGAATTGCGCGCTCGCGGTCCTGTCCGTGGAGTGCGGTCACACCGTTTCCCCGGACACCCTCGTCGCCAGGATCTGGGGGCAGGACCCGCCGGCGCAGGCGCGAGCGAACCTGACGAGCTACCTGTCCCGGCTGCGCCGCCGGCTCCGCGACGCGGAGGCGGGTGATGCGCTGCTGGAGCATCGCCCGGGCGGCTACGTCCTGACACTCGACCCCGAGGCCGTCGATCTCCACCGGTTCCGGCGGCTGCGCCGCCAGGCGCGCGCCATCGCCGACAGCGGCGACGACGAGCACGCCCGCGCCTTGCTCATCGAGGCGGAAACGCTCTGGCGCGGCGACGAGCCGCTCGGCGGGCTCCCCGGCGAATGGGCCCGCGACCTGCGCATGAGCCTGCGCGAGGAACTCCACGCAGCCAGGCTGGAGCGCATCGAGGCGGAGTTGCGGCTGGGACTGCATGACGTCGTCGTCGGCGACCTGTCCCGGCTCACCGCCGCGAACCCGTTCGACGAGCGCGCCGCCGGGCTGCTCATGACCGCGCTGTACCGCTGCGACCGGCACGCGGACGCGCTCGCCGTCTACCGTCGCGTGCACCGGCTGTTCGCCGAGGAGACGGGCACAGAACCGGGGGAGCGGCTCAACGACCTGCACGAACGGATACTCCGGCGCGACCTCGATCTGGCCGCGATTCCCCTCTACCGCCGGGCCCCCGCTCCCGCCGATCCGGCGACGAGGCCTGATGCGGCGCCGTCCGGGCCGCCATCGCCCGACCCGTTCCCGTCAGAGCTGATGCCGCCCGACACCGAGGACTTCACCGGTCGGGACGCCGAACTCGGCATGCTCACCCGTCCCGCCGCCGAGGCAGGGGACGACGCCGCGCGGATCTCGGTCATCACCGGCCTGGCGGGCGTCGGGAAGAGCGCGCTCGCCATACGCGCGGCGCGCATGCTCGCGCACCGGTATCCGGACGCCCAGCTCTACCTGCACCTGCGCGGGCACGATCCGGTACGGCCGCCGATGTCGCCGCACGCCGCGCTCGCCGAGCTCCTCCCGCAGCTCGGCGTCCCGCCGGAGCGGATCCCGGCCGAGTTCGGCGACCGGGTCGTGCTCTGGCGGCGGGCGCTGGGCCGGCGGCGCGCGATCGTCGTCCTCGACGACGCGACCGGCACGGAGCAGGTCCGCGCGCTCGTCACCGCCGGGCCGGTGCGGCTCCTCGTCACCAGCCGGCGGAGGCTGGCCGGGATTCCCGGTGCGAGCTACCTGCCCCTCGACGTCCTCGGCGTGGACGAGGCGCGCGAGCTCGTCCGCGCCATCACGGGCGACGGCCTCACCGCCGCGCACGTCGACGACATCGTCAGCCGGTGCGGCCGGTTGCCGGTGGCCTTGCGCGTGGCCGCCGGACGGGCCGCCGCCGGCCCGCAGGAGGACCGGCACGACGGGCTCGCCCTCCCCGAGGAGGACGAGGACCTGGCCGAGGCGGCCTTCGAACTCTCCTATCGCGCGCTCACCGACGAACAGCGGGCGGTCTTCCGGCGGCTGGGCCTGAACCCCTGCTCCGAGATCAGGCCACAGGCGGTGCCCATCCTGAGCGGACACCCCGGTGACGTCGCGGACGACGCGGTCGAGACCCTGCTCGATCATCATCTGATCGACGAGCACCGGCCCGGACACCTGCGCATGCACGATCTCGTCCGTGCGTTCGCCCGGTCGCGGGCGTTCGACGAGGACTCCAACGGGGACCGGAGACGTGCCCTCGGACGTCTGCTGAACTATTACCTCGCGTGCGCCCATCGTGCGGATCTCGTCCTGCATCCGCACCGGCGCAGGCTTCCCATGCCGGACGGGGCAGGAGGCGACGACGCTCAGCCGTGCATTCGCGAGGCTCAGGCATGGATGGACGAGGAATGGCGCAACGGTCTCGTCCTGGCGCACCACGCCATGGCGCGCGAAAGGAAGCAGGACGGTGTGCTGCTCGTGCACCTCCTGTCCCAATTCCTGGAAGTGCATGGGCACCATGAAAGCGCCGGTGAGGCCCAAGAAGAGGCACTCCGGGCGGCGCGGGAACTCGGCGACACCGGGTTCACCGCGCAGATGCTGTACGAATTGAGCGTCACTAACGCACGGACGGGACGTTTCTCCGAGGCTCTCGAAGCGGCCGAGCAGGCGCTCGCCCTCAGCCGGGCCGCCGACGACCGGCACGCGACCGCCGAAGTGCTCGACCGTATGGGCATCTATCTGGCGGCGACCGGCCGCTACCGTGAGGCGCTTGCGCATTGCCAGGAATCGCGGGGAATCTATTCGCAGCTCGGCGATCGGCACGGCGAGGCGGAGGCGCTCGTCCACGCGGCGATGGTCCTGTGGCATCTCGGCCGTTACAAGGAGGCCATGGTCCACCTTCGCGCTTCCCTCAACGGATACCGGAGCACGGGGGACGAGCGAGGCGAGGCGGCGGTGCTGAACAATCTCGGCGAAGTGCAGCGGCAGCGCGGCTACCATCGCGACGCGGTCCAGCACTACTTGGAGGCGGCCCGTGTGTTCGGCGGGAGCGACGACGGCCGCAACGCCGCGATCCTCAAGAGCAACATCGGGAACGTCCACCTTTACAAAGGCGAATACCAGGAGGCGCTGCGCTGCCATCGCGAGGCGATCTCGGTGTTCCGCGCGATGGGCGATAGGCGGAACGTCGCCGACACTCTCAACAGCCTTGGCGTGACATATCTGCTGATGGACCGTCCGACCGAGGCGCTCGTCCACCATCAGGACGCCGAACGGCTGTCACGCGAAGTCGGCGACCCCGGCCAGCGCGTGCGGGCACTGCAGGGCATCGGCGACGCGCACCGCGCCTCCGGTCGCTACTCCACCGCGCTCGACTACTACCAGAAGGCGCTTTCCCTCGCCCATGACATCAGCGATCCGTACGGGGAGGGGAAGGCGCACGAGGGGATCGCCGGTGCGGTTCTGCAGCTCCGCGGCGCCGACGCGGCGCGGATCCACTGGCGGCAGGCCCTCGACCTGTTCGAGATGCTCGACGTCCCGGAGGCCCGGTCGATCGCGATCCGGCTGCAGATGGTGGACGGCGTCGCGTCCTGACCGGCCGATGCGAACGGGGGATTTTTGGGGGGATTGTGGCGTTTCACTCTTCCGGTGGAGAAGATCTCGCGTGATTTGTGCCGCCCGATGAATTTCCGCCGTGCGGATGGTCCACAGAACAGAGGCCATCACCACGATTGGAGCGCGGATGCACGAGCGGACGAATGCGCCGCAGCCCGTCCCCCTGGACGGCGGGCTGATGGAGCGCGCGATCGGCTTCGCGCTGACCTCCGTCCAGGCGGTCACGCCGGACATGATGTCCCGCCGCACGCCGTGCGCGTCGTGGGACCTGGAGATGCTGCTGCTCCACCTCCGCGACTCCCTCGCGGCGCTGCACGACGGCATCCGCCTCGGACGCGTCGCGATGCTGCCGGAGGCGCCCGCGCCGGACGACGACCCGGTGTCGGCGGTGAGGGTGCGCGCCGTCCGGCTGCTGCGCGCGTCCTGCTCGCCGGAGCGCGTCGAGATCGGTGACCGCCGGCTGGGCGGGGACCTGATGATCGCGGTCGGGGCGTTGGAGGTGGCCGTCCACGGCTGGGACATCGCGCAGGCGTCGGGCCGGGCGTCGCCCATCCCGGCCGCGCTGGCGGACGAGCTGCTGAGAATCTGCCCGCTGGTGGTGCCCGAGTCGCCGCGCCGCCCGCTGTTCGCCGACCCCGTCGAGCCCGCCCCGGA
>NZ_SMKT01000086.1 GCF_004348735.1 Actinomadura sp. KC06 | reverse complement strand
GTGGGGGCGGGGGCGGCGTGCTTGGGGGCGTACTTGGCCGCGACCTTGATCTTGGCGGGGTAGCCGAAGCCGACGACGTGGTCCATGTCGCGGGTCTTGCGCATGAGCTTGTAGCCGTCGGCGTTGCCCTCGATGGTGTGCAGGGTGCGTCCGTCGACCTTCTCGACGATGCCGACGTGGTCGATCTGGTCGAGGTCGCGGGAGCCGCTCCAGTCGTAGAAGACGATGGCGCCTGGTTCGGGCTCGCGGCCCCAGGCGTCGTTCTTCTTGAACCATTTGGCGTGGTCGGACGTGGCGGCGAACTGCCCGGTCTGCTCGGTGACCCCGGCCTTGTCGGCGGCCCAGGCGAGGAACATGTCGCACCAGGGGGCGGTGGAGAAGTACTCGTCGTGGTCGCCGTCGACGTTCTTGCGGTACCACTCGCCGAACTTGGTGTAGCCGTCGCCCTTCTCGGTGTAGCCGAGTTCCTTCTTGGCGATCTCGAGCAGCTTCTTGCCGATGGGGTCCATGTCGCTCCCTGCCGACGCGCTCGTTCGGGCAGGGTGCCGCCCGACCGGGGGTAGGGAACGTGCCGCGTTCCAAGGTCACGTTCCGGTCTCGACGGAATGTAGCGAAGGTAAAGCGTGGGGGGCAACCTGTTCCGGGGAACCGGTCAGAAGGGACCAGTCAGAAGTAGCCACGCGGGAGAACGGCGACCGGGCAGGGGGCCGCGCGCAGGACCTTGAGCGCCACCTCGCCGACGAAGACGCGGTGCGCGGCGGCGTCCTCGCTGGACGCGCAGACGAGGAGCTCGCCGTCCAGCCAGTCGACGTCGTCCAGGGCGTCGGCGACGTCGTCGCCCTCGGCCAGCTCGGCGGACACCTCTTCGGGCGGCAGGTCGGCGGAGTCTATGGCGAGGCGGATGGCGAGGGCGAGGTCGTCGCGGAGCCGGTCGGGCCCGCCGTTCCCGACGTCGCCGACGGCCAGGGTGACCAGGCGGAGCGGGACCTCCAGGCGCTCGGCCGCCTGGGCGGCGCGGATGACCGCGTCGTCGCACTGGGGCCGCCGGACGTACATGACCGTGAGGCGGGCGAGCTCGTCCGGCGGGCTGTGGCCGGACGGGGCGAGCATGACCGCCTCGGTGGCCGAGTGCAGCAGGTGGTCGGCGGCGGCGCCGACGCCGATGCGGCCGCGGGCGCCGCCCTCGGGGGAGCCGACGACGATGAGATCGGCGCCGATCCGGCTGGCGAGCACGGTGAGCCCGCGGCCGACGCTGCGTCCGGCCTGGACGTGCAGGTCGGCGGGCTGGTCGTCCAGCAGGTCCGCGGCCTGGTCCAGCAGCGTGCGGGCCTCGCCGGCGGCCGCGGGCAGGTCCGGCGGATGGACGGTCGCCACGCTCAGCCGCCCGCCGGTCAGCGCGACCATCGCGCACGCCAGGTCGAGGGCCTCCCTGCCGCCGGCGTCGTTGACGTATCCGGCGAGGACGTGGTCCCCGATCATGCGACCCGAGCTCCGATCATGGGATCAAGCATTCCCCGCAGGGCGCCGGTCAGACCAGGGGCAATTTGAGGTAGTTTTTCCTGGTTGTCAATCTTTGGGGGGATGTGACATGGGGGCCGAGGCGTCGGACCTCGAACCGGGCCGCTGGACCATCGACCCGGTCCACTCCGAGATCACCTTCACGATCCGGCACCTGATGACCACGGTCCGCGGCACGTTTCCCGACTTCGGCGGCGAGGTGGTGATCGCGGACGATCCGCTCGACTCCACCGCGCGGGCCGAGATCCGGATGGCCTCGATCGACACCCGCAGCGCCGAGCGCGACGAGCACATCCGCTCGTCCGACTTCCTCGAGGTGGCCAAGCACCCGGTCATGACGTTCGCCGCGACCGGCGTGACGCGCGCCGCGATCGGCCGCCGCGCCCGCACGCCCCGCTACCACCTGGACGGCGACCTGACGATCAAGGACGTGACCCGTCCGGTCCGGCTGCTGACCGAGTTCCACGGCGTCGGGCCCGACCCGTGGGGCGGCACCCGCGCGGGCTTCACCGCGACCGGGACCCTCAGCCGGCGCGACTTCGGCATCGAGTTCAACATCCCCTTCCAGGGCGACAAGGTCATGCTCGGCGACGAGATCGCCATCGCGCTGGAGATCCAGGCCGTCCTGGCCTCGGAGGACGCCCGCGTCTAGGCGGCACCCGTCCCGGCGGCCGTGGAATACGGGCACGGGCCGTGTGGTTCCGGTAGAATAATTGAACGTTCTACTATTCAGGGGGCCGGCATGCAGTTCGGGGTCTTCACCGTCGGCGACGTCACGCCCGACCCGACCACCGGGCGCGTCCCGTCCGAGGCCGAGCGGATCAAGGCCATGGTCGCGATCGCCGCCAAGGCCGAGGAGGTGGGCCTGGACGTCTTCGCGACCGGCGAGCACCACAACCCGCCGTTCGTGCCGTCCTCCCCGACGACGATGCTCGGCTACGTCGCGGCCCGCACCGAGCGGCTGATCCTCTCCACGGCGACCACGCTGATCACCACCAACGACCCGGTGAAGATCGCCGAGGACTTCGCGATGCTCCAGCATCTGGCGGACGGCCGGGTCGACCTGATGATGGGGCGCGGCAACACCGCCCCCGTCTACCCGTGGTTCGGCAAGGACATCCGCGACGGCATCGACCTCGCGATCGAGAACTACCACCTGCTGCACCGCCTCTGGCGCGAGGACGTCGTCGACTGGGAGGGCAGGTTCCGCACGCCGCTGCAGTCGTTCACGGCGACGCCGCGCCCGCTGGACGGCGTGCCGCCGTTCGTCTGGCACGGCTCGATCCGCAGCCCCGAGATCGCCGAGCAGGCCGCCTACTACGGCGACGGCTTCTTCGCCAACCACATCTTCTGGCCGAAGGAGCACTTCCAGCGGCTGATCGGCCTCTACCGGCGGCGCTACGAGCACTACGGGCACGGGTCCGCCGACCAGGCGATCGTCGGGCTCGGCGGGCAGGTGTTCATGCGGAGGAACTCCCAGGACGCCGTCCGCGAGTTCCGGCCCTACTTCGACAACGCCCCGGTGTACGGGCACGGGCCGTCGCTGGAGGAGTTCACCGCCGAGACGCCGCTGACGGTGGGCAGCCCGCAGCAGGTCATCGACAAGACCCTGACGTTCCGCGACAACTTCGGCGACTACCAGCGGCAGCTGTTCCTGATGGACCACGCGGGGTTGCCGCTGAAGACCGTCCTGGAGCAGATCGACATGCTGGGGGAGGAGGTCGTCCCGGTGCTGCGCAGGGAGTTCGAGGCGCTGCGTCCGGCGCACGTTCCCGCGACCGCCCCGACCCATGCTTCCCGCATCAAGGAGGAGGCGCGATGAGCACGCTCGCCGTCATCTCCGCCGGGCTGGGGCAGCCGTCGTCCACCCGGCTCCTGGCCGACCGGCTGGCCGCGGCGACGTCCGCGGCCCTCGGCGGGGACGCCGCCGTCGAGACGATCGAGCTGCGCGACCACGCCCACGCGATGGTCGACGCGACCCTCACCGGCTTCCCGTCCGGGACGTTCCGCGCCGCCGTCGAAACGGTCGCGGACGCCGACGGCCTCATCGCCGTGACGCCCGTCTACAGCACGTCCTACAGCGGGCTGTTCAAGACGTTCTTCGACGTCCTGGAGCGCGACGCCCTGGACGGCACGCCGGTGCTGCTCGGCGCGACCGGCGGCACCGAACGGCACTCCCTGGCCATCGACTACGCGATGCGGCCGTTGTTCGCCTATCTGCGCGCCGCCGTCGTCCCGACCGCCGTGTACGCGGCGTCCGAGGACTGGGGCGGCGCCGACCGCCTCGCCGACCGCGTCAACCGCGCGGCCGGTGAGCTGGCCGCGCTGATGAGCGCCCGTCCGGCGCCCGCGAAGCCCGATCCCTATGACGACCCCGTCCCGTTCGAGGACCTCCTGACAGGCCGATCTTGATTAAGGCTTGGCTTATATAAGTGAAGGCTGTAGCTTGTGGCCGTGCACGCGTTCGATGTGCTGGGTGACCCGGTCAGGCGCCGGATCCTGGAGCTGCTCGCGGACGGCGAGCGGTCGTCCGGGGAGGTCTCGGCGGTCATCCGGGCGGAGTTCGGGATCTCGCAGCCCGCGGTGTCGCAGCATCTGAAGGTGCTGCGGGACAGCGGGTTCGCGGTGGTGCGGGCGGAGGGGACGCGGCGGCTCTACGCCGTCGACTCCGGTCCGCTGCGGGAGATCGACGCCTGGCTCGACCGGTTCCGCCGGTACTGGACGCCGCATCTGGACGCCCTGGCGACGGAGATCGCGCGCGGCAAGCGCGCCCGCCGCCCGGATCGGAGCGACTCAGGGAGCGAACCATGATCGATGTGACGGGCGAGATCAACGCCGTGCGCCGCCGGGTCGGCGAGCGGGTGCTGGAGGCCGGGACCGCGCGGACCGTGACGATCAGCCGGAGCTACGACACCGGCGTCGAGGACCTGTGGGAGGCGGTGACCACCGCCGACCGCATCTCCCGCTGGTTCCTGCCCTGCTCCGGCGAGCTGCGGCTCGGCGGCCGGTTCGCCCTGGAGGGCAACGCGAGCGGGACGATCGAGCGCTGCGACCCGCCCAAGAGCTTCTTCGCGACGTGGGAGTTCGGCGGCCAGGTCAGCTGGATCGACGTGCGGCTGACGCCCGAGGACGGCGGCCGGTCCCGCCTGGAGCTGGAGCACATCGCGCACGTCGACGACCACTGGGAGCAGTTCGGCCCCGGCGCGGTCGGCATCGGCTGGGAGCAGGGGCTCCTCGGCCTCACGATGCACCTGTCGTCCGGCGGGGACCTCCCCGAGGGCACGGGCCCGGAATGGGCCATGTCGGACGAGGGCAAGGAGTTCACGCGGCTGAGCGGAGAGGGCTGGTTCAGGGCCCACGTCGAATCGGGGGACGACGAGGCCACCGCCCGGAGCGCCGCCGACAACACGATCGCGGCCTATACCGGAAGCGTGGAATGATCTCCGGTTTGTGACACTGCTCCGGGGCCTGGACGACATCGACTGGACCGCACTCCAGCACGCGTACGGCCCGGCGGGCGACGTCCCCGGCCTGCTTCGCGGCATCGCCGAAGGACCCGATCCCGGCGACGACCTGGACGATCTCGACGTCAGGATCTTCCATCAGGGCGGGTTCGTCTGCTCCGCCGCGACGGCCGCGCTGCCCTTCCTGACCGCGATGGCCGGATCGCCGGCCATCGCGGTCAGGCCCGGCGTGCTGGAGCTGATCGGACGCCTCGTCCGCGAGGCGAACACGGCGCGGGGGGTCGACGGCGGATGGCCGGACGCGTGGGCCGCCGCCTTCCCGCGCGTCCTCGCGCTGCTCGATGACCCGGACGTCGCGGTGCGGCGGGAGTTGACGAGCGCGCTGTCCGGCGCGCGCGGCGACGCCGACGCGGTCGTGCCCGCCCTGCGCGGGCGGTGGCCGTCCGAGGACGACGGCGCGGTGCGGATCGGCATCGTGCTCGCGGTGGGCGAGCTGGCCGAGGGCTGCACCGCCGACGTCCTGCCGGAGGCCCTCGGCTGGCTCCGGGACCTGCGCGACGCTGACAGCGGGCAGGCCGGTCTGGCCGCGCAGATCGCGCTGGCGGACGCGGTCGGCGCGCAGCGTCCCGATCTCGGCGCGCTCGTCGAGGCCGTCCGCGGCGACGTCGCGGTGTGGCGGGACGTCCCGTGGGTCGGGGACACGCGCGCCGACCTCGCCGAGTTCCACGGCGGCGCCGCGGCCCGGCTGCTCCGCTGGATCGCGTTCCGGCTCGCGGCGTCCAGCCCCGGAGCCGACGCCGAGGACGCCGACCCCACCGCTCCGGTGGCGGCCGCCGGCGCGCGCACCGACCTGGCCGCCGCGTTCCTCGGCGCGCCGGACGCCGACCGGCGGATCGGGGCCGTCATGATCGTCGCCGACGTCCTCAGCCACTGGCGCTCGCCCGCGCGGCGGCTCGCTCCCGGCCTGGCCCGGGCGTCCGCCGACACGGCGCCGGCCGTGCGCGCCTACGCGACCCACCTGCTCGCGGCGCTCGACGAAGACGAGAACGACGCCGAGCCGCCCGGCACCCGCCTGGGTCTGCTCGCCGCCCGCCTGGACGACGACGCCCGCCTGTTCCGGCACGGCGACGGCCGGGTCGCCGACCTCGCCGCCTGGGGCCTGGCCCGGCGGCGGGACCCGCGCTGCCTCCCGCGCCTCATCGACCGCCTCGGCGGCGAGCTGCCCGCCTTCGACCTGGCGTCCGGCTCGTCCGGTCCGTTCAGCCCCGGGCCCCCGCCGATGCGGCACGTGCTGGCGCCGCTCGGCGGGCACGCCGGCGTCCTGCTCCCGGCGATCCGCGCGCGACTCGGCGAGCCCGGCCTCGCCCGCGGCCTCGCCGAGGTCCTGGAAAAGTGGGGCCCGGCGGCGGCGCCCGCCGTCCCCGACCTCGTCCCGCTCCTGCGGACGGACGCGGCCGTCCACGCCGCGAAGGCGCTCGCCGCCATCGGCCCGGCCGCCGCCGGCGCCGCACCCGCCCTCGCCGCGCCGTTCGAGCCGGAGAACGACTGGGTCGCCCGGCAGGGGAAGGTCGTGCGGCCGTGGGCCTTCTGGAAGGTGACCGGCGACCCGGGGCCGCTGCTCGCCGCGGTGGAGGACCACTTCGGGCGCGCCGGCTCCGAGGACGGCTGCTTCGAGGACGGCGACCCCGCCGCCGTGCTCGGCCCGGTCGCCGACCTCGGGCCGCTCGCGGCCGTCCACGCCGCGCGGCTGCGGGCGCTCCTCGACGTCCGGGCGGACTGGACGAGGGTCATGGCCGCCCACGCCTACCAGCGGGTCACCGGCGACACCCGCACGGCGGCGGACGTGCTGTCCCGGGAGGTCCACGAGCTGGCCCGCGGCCGGTACCTGCCGGTCCGGTGGGCGGCGACGCGGTACCTCACGGAGCCGGGGCCGGGGCCGGGCACGCCGGGCGTCCAGCGTGCGGCGGAGACGCTCCTCGGCTCCGATCGGCGCACCGCTGGGGAGGCGGCTGGCGCGCCTTCACCGAGGACCGCGAGCTGCGCGTCCTCGCGGCCCGGCTCCTCACTGATCCGGAGGATTCCGTTACCAATCGTGCTGAATAGCCCCACGACGGGCATCCGGCGCGGCATGATCACCCGATGGCTGACGAACGGGATGAGCCGCAGGACCGCGAACCCCCGTCCTGGCGGCTCCGACGATGGGCGGCGCCGATCGCCCTGGCCGCGTCGGTCGCGGCCTCCATCGGCGCGGTGCAGCTCCTGACGGACGACGCCTCGTCCGGCGGGTGGCTCGGCGGGCGCGAGCCGCGCTTCGTCCTCAGCGTGGGAAGCGTCCAGAGGGCCATGCAACAGGACGCGCCCGCGCCGTGGATCAGGGTGGAGGCGTTCCGGCGGGACGGACGGTACCGGCCGGTGGACTCGGTCCGGCCGCCGTCGCCGACCGCCGGCGAGGCGCGGGAGATCATCGAAGGCCCCGGCGGGACGTTCGTGGTCGCCTCCACCCGGGACGAGCCGTGCGAATCGCGGCTCTACCGCCTCACGCTCACCGGCGGCGGCCGCGCGAAGGGGATCGCGCCGCTGACCGATGGCGTCGTCCCGGCCCGCGTCGGCGGGCTGGCGATGAGCCCGGACGGCGACAAGCTCGCCTACACGACGGCCCCCTGCGCGGACGGCCAAGGCTCGACCGGGTCAGCTTTGCCGTCGGGCGCCTCCGTGACCGTCCTCGACATCGGCTCCGGGCGTCGCCGCACGTGGAGCACGCCCGGCCGCACGCTCGTCAGCCAGATCGTCTGGGCGGAGGACGACCGGACGCTCGGCTACGTCCTCAGCGACATCCGGCCGGACGCCACGCCCGGGATCGACGTCGGGAGCGGCATGCCGGGGGAGCCGCCCGGGCGCGACATCGGGAACGCCGCCGTGCACGCCCTCGACACCGAGGCGCGGGGCGCCGACCTGCGCGCGGGCCGTGTCCTGTTCCGGCGGCCGGACGCCGCCACCGTCGTCACCAACGCCGTGATGGACCTGGACGGCCGTACCGGCTACGGCATGATGCAGAAGGGCGTCCCGGCGACCACCATCTTCTTCACCTTCGCCGAAGGGAAGCCGCCGCGCGTCACCAAGACGATCGCCCCCAAGCCGGGCGTCGCGCAGTCGATCGGGCTGGTCGCCTCGAACGACCCGCCCCGGTACGCCTGCCTGAGCGGCGTCGACCCGTTCGGCAGGGCGATCGGCGGCGACATCTCGGATGCCGCCGCCGGCATCCCGCTGTGCGGAACCGCATACGCGTACTGAGGGACGCCGGGCCGCCCTGACGAAATCCGCGCCGGGTCTGGCAGGGAGGGACAAAAGCGGGTTCCCATCCGGCACTGCGTGCAATGGCGGACATCGGCCCCGTTTCCTACGCTGCGGCCAGAACCACCTGGGTGAAGGGCGGGGGAGTCAGCTTTCGCAAACCCTCTAGGAGCCCTCCGTGAACATCAAGCGAGTCGTGTTGTCCGCCCTGCTCGTCGCCTGCGCCGGCGGCACCACCGTCGCCGCCGCCACGCTGCCGTCGTCCGCGTCGCCCGACGCCGGGACGGGCGGGGCCGCCTTCGCCATCACGAGCACCGCCTTCGCCCCGGGCGGGCGGATCCCGATCGTCCACGAGTGCACCAGCAGCGGCGACAACGACCCCCGCAAGAAGAACGAGTCACCGCCGCTGGCGTGGACGGGCGGGCCCGCCGAGGCGCAGAGCTACGCGATCATCATGCGGGACGTCGACAACCGCAACCTGCTGCACTGGATCATCTACGACATCCCGGCGACCGTGGCCGAGCTGCCGCAGAACGTCGAGCACGTCTACCAGCCTCCGGTCCCGGCCGGGTCGAGGCAGATCTACTACCGCGGCAGCGCGAGCCTGTTCGGATACCAGGGCCCGTGCTCGCCCTCGTCGGTGAACACCTACACGTTCACGGTCTACGCCCTGAACCGGGCGAAGCTGACGGAGCTCAACGAGAACTCCACGATCCAGACCGCCGCCAACAGCATCACCCAGGCGTCGCTGGGCTCGGCCGTGATCTCCGGGGAGTCGTGAACCCGGACGGCGGTCGTCAGACGCGCCAGGAGCGGACGAGCTCGTCCAGCGCGGCCTGGTCGTAGAGGATGCCCTGCGACAGCAGCTCCTGCGCGACGAGCTCGCCGTCGCCGTGGTGCTTGGCCAGCAGCCGGTACACCGCGTACGGGAACCAGTGGTTGTCGCTGATCCGCTGGATGTCGGCCTCGCCGCAGATGTGGCCCTGGGCCCTGACCTCGGCGAGAGTCGCGGCGACGTCGCCGTGCCGCCGTTCGAGGACGTCGATGACGAGGGCCCGCAGGGCCTCAGGATCGGCGACCGGCGCGGGCGCGGCCGGGGCGGCGGGCTCCTCGGCGGCGGCGCCGTAGCCGCTGCGGCCGTTGGCGCTTCCGCGCGCTGCGGCGCTGACGACGGCCAGTTCGGGCTCGGGATCCGGGACGGGCGCGGGTGAAGGCGCAGGCGCTTCGGCGGCGGGCCGGGCGGCCGCGGGCTGAGGCTGGGCGGCGGCGGCCGGGCTCGGTGCGGGCTCGTCCGCGGCGGCCGTGTCCTTGGACGTCCCGTCCGGGGCCTGCCGGGTCGCGGTGGCGGCCGACGACGAGCCCGACTCGATCGCCCTCCCGGAATGGCCGGGGACCTGGATGCGCGGGAACGGGCCGGTGTTCCGCATCGGCATCAGCGTGATCTGGTTCAGCGTGACGGGCCCGGCGATGGCGCGGGTCTGGGCCTCGGGCGGCTTGGGCTTCTCGTTCTCCGCCTCGACCTCGCGCGACACGTACCGGTGCAGCGTCCGCAGCAGGACGAACAGGCCGAGCATCGACACGATCGGCGGGACGGCGGCCGTCGCCTGGTAGGAGAACGACTGCTGCCCGACATGGCCGACGTTGAAGATGAGGCTCGCCGTCCAGCCCGCGATGGCGATGGTCAGCGGCAGGGAGAAGTCGAGCCAGCTCATCAGGTGCCGGCGGCGCAGCACGAACGCGTCGATGGCCAGCAGGAAGAGGCCGAGCTCGCCGACGATGATGAACAGGTCGACCAGCAGCGGGAACGACTCGGCCTTCCAGCCGCGCAGGCCGTGCTCCATCGCCCAGTGGTAGAGGCCCGCGTAGGACTGGGCGAAGCCGCCCGCGGTCGCGGTCAGGACCGCGGCCGCCATGAAGGCGATGGCCCCCCACCGCGTGATGACCTGTGCCTTGTTGGCAGCGCTCATGCCGCGTGTGCTCCCAGTTTTCCTAACACAACGGAAAGTGATCGGTGGGAGACTATCCATTTCTTTCGCGCTTCGCGGGGGTTTTGGATCACTTCCCGGTTTCATCCGGGCCGTTTCCGCCTCCGGGCATGCGGAAGTCCCCGCCGGGGCGCGCCGGTGCCCGGGCGGGGACTGGATTCCGCGGGAGCGACGGAACCGTGCCTCAGTACGCGGTCAGACGCGGATGACGAAGTCGAGCGTGCCGGTCAGGCCGGTCGGCCCTTGGCTCATGGTCATCAGGAGGCGGGGGTCGAAGATCGTGTCGGTGTTGTTGCGCGGCTCGTTCGGGAAGTACATCTGCGTCGTCAGGATCCGCGCGTTCGGCGCCTGGACCTTGACGTGGATGTGCTTCGTGCGGCCCGGGTAGAGGCCGGGCACGATCGTCGTCAGGGTGTACCGCCCGTCGGCGCCCGAGAACAGGTGCCCGCGCAGCACGTAGCCGCGGTTGTCGTAGACGCCGGCGGCGTCGCACTGCCAGAAGTCGAGCAGCGCGCGGTTCACCGGCTTGCAGTCCTGGGAGTAGACGATCCCTGTCACGGTGAGCAGGGTGCCCTGCTTGCCGGCTCTGATGTCCGACCGCTCAGGTGAGCCAGGGGTGAAGTACGGGCCCTCCGTCTGGGCGGGAGTGGGCTCGTCGTCGCCGTCGGTGCACTTCGGGGTCAGCGGCAGCCGCCGGGGCTGCGTGCCGGCCTCCGCGGTCGCCGAGGTCACAGCCGTCACGGCCGTGGGGACGGCGAGCGCGCCGATGCCCGCGGCGACGATGAAGTTCTTCCGGCTGATGCCGGATTCCAGCTGTTCCTGCTCGTCCTCTGGCATGGGGGGTTTCCTCTCGAGGTCTTTCCGGGCTTATCGGGATCTTCCGATGCCCGGCTGGCGGGGCTCCCAGGAGTCGTCGCGACATGTATAGGCCGGTCACGAGGGGTTGGTCTTGGGTTTCCCTGCCCGACATTTGGCGTCGAGTGACAAAGCCCGCCGCGAGCGTCGTGCCGACTCGCTCATTGACCTTCCCGACACCTCGTAGAAACCTGGCGGGTGGCGTCCGAGACCCCCCGCCCGCCCACCTCGGAGGAGCGTCATGTCAACGCTCGCTGACACCTCGGATCATGCTGCCCGCGATCAGGCCGAGTACTGGCGCCACCTGATCACGTCGGCCTTTGGTCCTTTCCATATTCATCCGCGTCTGACCAGCGGTTTCTCCGCCCGGCTGGTCGGCCGCACGCTCGGCCCGGTCGAGGCCGGCGACGTGTACGCGCCCGCGCACGCGGTGCGCCGCAGCGCCCGCCAGATCGCCCGCGACACCCGCGAGTGCTACAAGCTCGGCCTGGTCCTGCGCGGCTCCTGCGTCCTCCGCCAGAACGGCCGCCACGCCCGCGTCGGCGTCGGCGACGTGGTGTTCTACGACCTGACCCGCCCGGTCGAGATCTCGTTCGACGCGCACCACATCTTCACGGTCGTGATCCCGCACCGGGCCGTCCCGCTGCCGCCCGAGCGCCTGGCGTCGTTCGGCGGCACCCTGCTCGCCGAGCGCACCCGTCAGGGGCGCCTGGTCTCCTCGCTGCTCGGCGCGCTCGCCGAGGACGGCGCCGGGGACGGCGCCGCGACCGACGAGCCCTACGCCCACCACCTCGGCGGCGCGATCGTCGAGCTGGTCACCGGCGCGGCCAGCGAATGGCTGGGCGCGCCGCCGTCCCCGTCACCGGAGGGAGCCGAGATGCTGCGCGCGATCAAGGAATGGATCGAAGGACGGCTGCACGACCCGGCGCTGTGCCCGGCGACGATCGCCGAGGCGCACCACATCTCCGTCCGGCAGCTGTACCGGGTGTTCCAGCCCGCGGGGACGACCGTCGCCCGCTACGTCCGCACCCGCCGCCTGGAGCACTGCCGCCGCGAGCTCAGCGACCCGTTCCTCGGGACGCAGCGGATCGGCGCGATCGCGAACCGCTGGGGCCTGCCCGACGCGGCGGCGTTCAGCCGCGCCTTCCGCGCCGCCTACGGCGTGACCCCGACCGCCTACCGCGCCGCCACCACGGGCATACTGCGGGACGGCTGACGCCCCGCCGACGCCGCCCCGGATCGGTTCGCATCGTTCGAGCGATCCGGGGAACGTGGGGTCTGCGCGGATACGGGTCGGCGCGAAGACTGTCACATTCTGCCGATCGCTCCACGATTGAGACACGGGCCCGCCGCCGGACGCGCGGGCGCGGTCCCCGGTCGGGACGCACGGCACGTTGGGAGGGACTGCATGTCGCTGACCATGCGGCCGGGGCCGCTCGCGGGCTCGCCCGGAGACGAGGTCAACTTCACCATCGACGGCCCCAAGCACAAGTTGTTCATGCACGGCTTCCCGCGCCGCGTCCGAGCGCGGTTCGCGGGGGAGACCGTCCTGGACACCGAGCGCGGCAAGCTCCTGCACGAGACGGCGCTGCTGCCCGTGCTGTACGTCCCGGAAGACGACGTCCGTACCGACCTCCTGGAGAAGACCGCCCACACGACGCACTGCCCGTTCAAGGGCGACGCCGCGTACTGGACGGTCCGCGCCGGCGGCCGGGCCGCGGAGAACGCCGTGTGGGCGTATCCGGAGCCGAAACCGGAGGCGGCGTGGCTGCACGGGCTCATGGCGTTCTACTGGGACCCGATGGACGCCTGGTACGACGAGGACGAGGAGGTCCGCGGCCACCTGCGCGACCCGTTCCACCGGGTGGACGTCCGCGACACGTCCCGGCATGTGCGGGTGCTGCGGGACGGCGAGGTCGTCGCCGAGACCGAGCGGCCGAAGCTGCTGTCGGAGACCGGCCTGCCGAACCGGTTCTACATTCCGGCCGCGGACGTCCGGCGCGAGCTGCTGCGGGAGAGCGCAAAGCGGACCTACTGCCCGTACAAGGGGGAGGCGACGTACTGGTCGCTGGACGGCGCGGACGACGCCGCCTGGTCCTACGAGGGCCCGTTGGAGGACGCGGTCAAGATCAAGGGCCATCTGTCCTTCGACCACGAGGCGCTGACGATCGAGACCGAGCCGCCGCCCGGCACGTGATCGCCGTGCCCGCGCGCCCTCGTCGGGTTTACTGTTTCTGGTAGGCCACAGGCAAGGGAGGCGGCTGGTGGCACCGTACGCGGCGCCCGCCCCGCGCCCGGGGTTCTGGGCCGCGCTCGATCCGGCGCAGCGGTCCGCGCTGCGCGCCGCGGGGCGGCCCCGGCAGTACCCGGTGAGGGCGCCCCTGGTGTACCAGGGGGACGAGTCCGACCACGTGATCGTCATCGAGCGGGGCTGGGCGAAGGTGACCTCGGCGACCGAAGACGGCCACGACGTGGTGCTGGCCGTCCGGGGGCCGGGCGACCTGCTCGCCGAGAGCGCGGTGCTCGGCGGCCGGACCCGGTCGGCGACGGTGACGGCGCTGTCGCCCGTCCGCGCGCTGGTGGTCCCGGCCGCGCGCTTCACCGGCTTCCTGGACGTCCACCCGGACGTGTGGATGCTCGTCACCGGCACCTTCGTCCAGCGGCTCGACGACTCCGACCGGCGGCTGACCGCCCACATGAGCAGGGGCGGCGCGCAGCGGCTCGCGGCGCTGCTGACCGATCTGGCGGAGCTGTCGGCGCACCACGTCCCGCCCGCGGCGGACGGCTCGATCGAGATCGGGCCGCCGCTGTCGCAGGAGGAGCTCGGGAGCTGGATGGACGCGTCCCGGGAGACGGTCGCCCGCGCCCTCAACGGCCTGCGGCGCAAGGGCCTCATCCGGACCGGCTGGCGCAAGATCACCGTCGTCGACCTGCCGGGCCTGCGCGAGTTCGCCAAGGAATCCGACTGAGCGCACGAAACTTGCCACTGGCAAGATAGGGTTCGGGCATGACCGACCAGCCGAGCTACCATCACGGCAACCTGCGCAGGGCCGTCCTGGACGCCGCCGTCGAGGCGATCGCCGAGCAGGGCACGGCCGCGTGGAGCCTGCGCCAGCTCGCCCGCCGCGCCGGCGTCTCGCACGCCGCGCCCGCCCACCACTTCGGCGACAAGGCGGGCCTGCTCACCGCCGTCGCCGCCGAGGGCTACGCCCGGTTCGCGGACGCGCTCGAAGCCGCCGGCGACGACCTGCACGACACGGGCCTCGCCTACGTCCGCTTCGCCGTCGAGCACCGGGCGTACTTCGAGGTGATGTTCACGCCCGCGCTCTACCGCGCCGACGACCCGGAGGTCACCGCCGCACGCGACCGCGCCGAGCGGGTCCTCGCCGCGGGCGTCCGCGGCCTCGCGGCGGGCGAGCGCCCCGAGGACGAGCGGACGGCCGGGCTCGCCGCCTGGTCGATCGTGCACGGCTTCGCGCATCTCTGGCTGAGCGGCGCGCTGTCCGGCGTCGGCGACGACCCGGTGGAGGCCGCCCGTCCCGTCATCCGCCTCCTCTTCGAGCGCTGACCGGCCCTCACCGCCGCGAGGCGGACTCCGACTCTCCCTCGGTGATCGCGTGGCCGTCGCCGTCGCCGTTCCCGTCCGGACGCCGCTCGGGGACGGCCACCAGATCGGCCCGGAACCGGCGGTTCAGCGCGGCGCGCATCCGCTTCACGCCGCTGCGGGCGCGCGGGCTCTCCACGCCCTCGATCGGGGGCGGCACGTCCAGCGGGACGGCCGCGGCCGGGCGCGGATCGGTGATCGCGGCGATCGCCTCGTCGGTCATCGGCCGCTCGACCTCGCTGAACTTCCCGTCCGGCGACATGCGGATGACGCCGGTCTCCAGCCCGTGCTCGGCGACGCCGAGGTCGCGGCGCTGCAGCCCCACGCAGATCCGGTAGGCGACGATGTAGCCGATGATCGGCCCGAGGATGATCGCGAAGCGGAAGAACCACGTCGTCGCGAACAGCGAGATGTGGAACCGCTCGGCGAGGACGTCGTTGCCGCCCGCCAGCCAGAGCATCCCGAAGAACACCACGCCCGCGACGCCGACGCCCGTGCGCGCCGGGACGTCGCGCGGGCGGTCGAGCAGGTGGTGGATCTCGTGGTCGCCGGTCACCCAGCGTTCCAGGAACGGGTAGACGGCGAGGCCGGTGAACAGCAACCCCGGCACCACCAGCGCGGGGACGACCACGCTCATCGTGACCGTGTGGCCCCACGCGTTGATCTCCCAGCCCGGCATGGTCCGCAGCGCGCCCTCCAGCCAGCCCATGTACCAGTCCGGCTGCGAGCCGGAGCTGATCGCGCCCGGGTCGTACGGGCCGAACAGCCAGACCGGGTTGATCTGGACGAACGCCGCCAGCAGCACCGTCACGCCGATCACCCACAGGAAGAACGCGGTGGTCTTGGCGATGAACACCGGGAAGAACGGGTACCCGCGGACGGTCGTGTTCGAGCTCCCCTTGCCGGGGAACTGCGTGTGCGTCTGCCGCCACGTCAGCACGATCGCGTGCAGCGGGATCAGCGCGGCCAGGATCCCCGGGATCAGCAGCACGTGGACGATGTACAGCCGCGGGATGATGTCGGTCCCCGGATACTCGCCGCCGAACACGAACATCACCGCGTAGGTGCCGACCAGCGGGATTGCGGCGAGCACGCCCTCCAGGATCCGCAGGCCGGTGCCCGACAGCAGGTCGTCCGGCAGCGAGTAGCCGAACAGGCCGTTCAGCATCACCAGCATGAACATGAGGATGCCGATCAGCCAGTTCAGCTCGCGCGGCTTGCGGAACGCGCCGGTGAAGAAGTTCCGCAGCATGTGGATGAGGATCGCCGCCATGAAGATCAGCGTCGACCAGTGGTGCATCTGCCGGACGAGCAGCCCGCCCCGCACGTCGAAGCTGATCTCGAGCGTGGACGCGTACGCCTCGCTCATCTTCACGCCCTGCAGCTTCGTGTAGGACCCGTTGTAGATGACCTCGTGCATGCTCGGCTTGAAGAACAGCGTGAGGTACACCCCGGTCAGCAAGATGACCACGAACGAGTACATCGCGATCTCGCCGAGCAGGAAGCTCCACTGGTCCGGGAACGCCTTGCGCATGGCCTTGCGGACGAAGCCGGTCGTGCCGAACCGCTCGTCGAGGGCACGGGCGGAGCCGTCCACGAACTTCGATGGTGCCCGCCCGCCCGGCCGCGCGCCGGGCCGGCCGCCGGCCGGCCGATTCTCCGCCATCGTCAACGTCCTCTCGCCGTCGAGCACACGCGCCTCAGCGCATGAAGGGCCTCTGCGCATGAAGACCGGGTGGGGCCGGGGAATGTGACATCCCGCGATGTGGACCGCGTCACACCGCCGGACCGGCTCGGCCGGCGGGCACGGCCTGCCGGTTCCGCCGCCGGTAGCGGGGCCGCCAGCGCGCCCGGTAGGCGAACCGGATCGGCGGCGGCAGGAGCCGCAGCACCGCGCGGCGGGTGGGGTCGGGCGCGCCGTCCAGCAGCCACGGCAGGTACACGCCGAGCCCGCGCAGGCCCAGCTCGCCGCGGAACTCGACGTCGAACGTGCCCCACTCGAACGCGGTGAGCGTGTCCGGGATCAGCGGGAGGACGTTCGACTCCTTGAACTCCAGGAGCGTGTCCACGGCGGCGTGGAGGTCCCGCGCGTACCGGGCGAACATCGCGCGGTCACGGTGTTCCAGTGCCGCGTCCACCCCGTCCATCATCGGGACGACGCGCAGCGCGCGCAGCGCCATCGCGTCCAGGACGACTCCCAGCCGCCTTCCGCCGCCGCTCGGCTCGGGGTCCGGCTCCTTGGCGTACATCACCGTCCACAGGGTGCGCTTCTCCGCGATGTCCTGGACGCGCCAGTGGAACTTGAACAGGGCCCAGCCGTTCCTGACCGCCGTCCCGGCGACCGCACCCTCGGACTCCGCCGCGGCCTCCAGCCCGGCCGTGTGGCGGCGGAAGGCGTCGTACGCGGCGTACAGCATCGTCAGGTCGAACCGCCGTGGCTCGGTGCCCATGCCGCCTCCAAGCAAGCTCTCCGCACCCGGGCGCCGCCTCCGGAGGGGCACCCGAACAGAAGATGCGTCGAGCACCCCGAAACGTGACGCGATCCAGAGCGTGACTCCTGTGATCTGCCCCACGGTTCGTCCGGTATTCGGGTGCCCTGTACGTTGGCGAGGTCAATGCGCGGGGACGTGACCTCCCCGAGCCGGAAAGGGGCCGTACATGGCAGTGGACGCGGCGGGCGCCGACATCGCGTCCCTCATCCTGCGGGTGTCCGTCGGCGGCACGCTCGTCGCCCACGGCTGGAACCACGCGTTCGGCGGCGGCAAGATCGAGGGCACCGCGGGCTGGTTCGAGTCGATGGGGCTGCGGCCCGGCAGGCTGCACGCGCTGATGGCCACCGGCACCGAGCTCGGCGCGGGCGTCCTGCTGCTGCTCGGGTTGCTCACCCCGCTCGCCGCGGCGGGCGCGGTCGGCACGATGGCGGTCGCGTTCATCACCGCGCACCTGCGCAACGGCTTCTTCGTCTTCCGGCCCGGCCAGGGCTACGAATACGTCCTGATGATCATCCTGGTGGCGTGCGCGGCCGGGGCGCTCGGCGGCGGCGCGGTGTCCCTCGACCGGGCGCTCGGGATGTCGGACGAGTTCTCCGGCTGGACGGGCTTCGCGATCACCGCGCTCGCGGGCGGCGCCGGCGCGGCGCTCCTGCTGGCCGCCTTCTGGCGCCCGGCCGCGAAGACCCGGGACGAGTCCACGGCCTGATCAGCCGGGCGGGCGCGCGCCCAGGGCCCGCAGGGCGAACCGCGTGATCTGGGCCGCCGCCTCGGCCGCGGTGGCCTCGGCCGTCCCCGCCATCTGGTCCTCGAACGCCTGGCCGAGCGCGGCGCGGACGAACCGCGCGTCGGGGCCGGGCTCGGCCCACGGGAACGAGCCGTCCGCCCGTCCGGCCGCGAGGATCTCGGCGATGATCGCCTCCTGCTCGGCGATGACGCGCCCGCGCTCCCCGGAGTAGCCCCGGGCGCGGGTCGCGTCGCCGGAGGTGAGCGCCAGGACGCGGGCGCGGCGGCGCTCGTCGGCGGTGATGGCGAGCATTCCCGCGATCAGCGCGCCCAGCGCCTCGGCCGGGGACCCGGCGGACGCGGCGAGCTCGCGGAGCTCGGCCATCACCCGGCCGCCGTCGCGCCGGAACATCGCCAGCAGCAGCGCGTCCTTGGACTCGAACTGCCGGTAGAACGCGCGGGTCGACAGTCCCGCGGCGGTCAGGATCTCGGTGATGGACACGGGGGCGCCCTGCGCGTCTGCGAGGCACCGGTACGCGGCTTCGATGATGCGCGTTCGCTCGGCGGCCTGACCGGGCACGGGACGGCCCCTCTCCTGCGCCTGCGGTGAGGGGCCAGCCTATCCACCGGCGGCCCGGAGCCGCTCCCGTTGCGGAATCACCGTGTACTTGGGGTCGCGCGCCGACTGGATCCCGGCGTGGAACACGCCGAAGCGCGTGCACGCCGAGCCCGCCAGGAGCGCCGCCCCGCTGAGCGCCGCCGCCGCCCGGCCGAACCCGCCGGACGGGCCGCGCCGGCCGGACGGGCCGCGCCCGCCGAGCAGGACGCTCCCGGCGATGCCCGCGGCCGACAGGATCTCGCCCGCGCGCACGAACCGGCCGGCCTTGCCCTCCTTGTACGGCTCGGCGGCCAGCCCGGCTCG
Organism: Actinomadura sp. KC06; assembly: GCF_004348735.1. GTDB lineage: Bacteria > Actinomycetota > Actinomycetes > Streptosporangiales > Streptosporangiaceae > Spirillospora. Next base: position 20,338 of record NZ_SMKT01000086.1, on the reverse strand, counting down.
ACGCTCCAGCAGTTTCGCGGCCGCCAGCTCCAGCGCCGCGCCGAACACCGCTGCGGTGCGCATCGGCCCGGCCTCGCGCCGCGGGGCCGCGATCAGGGCCATGCCGGACGCGGCCGCCACCGCCGAACCCGCGAACACGAAAGGCAGCTCGCGGTGCGCCTCATGCCAGGCGGGGACCGCCGTGTCGGCGGCCAGGACGGCGGTGTAGGTGCAGACGGCCGGGCCCAGCGCGGCGGCTCCGAGCGTGGCCGCGCCGCCGAGGCGCGGGAAGAGGCCGGTGACGTCCAGGACGGCGGCGGCGCCCGCTGCCGGACCGTAGGCGGCCAGCAGCCACGACCCCATGCTCATCGGCGACGTCGGCTTCATCACCCGCAGCATGTTGAGGAACCGCTCGGGCCGTCCGAGGTCGTGGATCAGCGCGGCCGTGGACCCGCCGAGCGCGGCCACCGACGAGATCTTCAACGCCCGCGCCGTGACGGGGCGCCCGGTGAGCTGCGCGCCCGCCGCCAGCACCGAGCCCGCCCCGGCGAGGCCACCGAGGAAGAAGTACGCGGCGACGTCGGACGCCTTCCAGACCGGCGGGTTCAGGATCGGCTTGCCGTAGTAGGACGTGAACTCGGCGTCCGGCACCATCGCCTTCTCGCCCCGGTGCCTGCCGCGCTTCCGGCCGCGCCGCCGCAGGCCCCCGCCGACCTCCGCCTCCCGGCCGGGCCGCTCGCCGCGCAGGCCGTCCTTGCCGACATCCGAGGTGCTCATCGCCGGCCTCCCGCGCGGCCGTGGACGGCGAAGACGGCGGCCAGCCCGCCGAGCATCGCGGCCGCCGCCGCGCCCGCGTGCCGCCACATCGACGGCAGGTCGCGGGTCGTGACGACCGGGTCCGGCGGCAGCCCGTACACCTCGGGCTCGTCCAGCAGCAGGAAGAACGCGCCGTCGCCGCCGACGCCGTCGTCCGGGTCGTGGCCGTATAGGCGGGCGTCGTCGACGCCGAGGTCATGAAGCTGGTCGACGCGCAGCGCCGCACGCTCGCGCAGCTCGTCGAGCGGCCCGTACTGGATGGAGTCGGTCGGGCACGCCTTCGCGCACGCCGGCTCCATGCCGACGCCGATCCGGTCATAGCACAGCGTGCACTTCCACGCCCGGCCGTCGCCCTTGCGCTGGTCGATGACCCCGTACGGGCAGGCGGGAATGCAGTACCCGCACCCGTTGCAGATGTCCTCCTGGACGACGACCGTGCCGAACTCCGTGCGGAACAGCGAACCGGTGGGGCAGACGTCCAGGCAGGCGGCGTGCGTGCAGTGCTTGCAGACGTCGGACGCCATCAGCCACCGGAGGTCCTTCGCGCCGTCCGCGCCGGTCTCGGCATTCCCCATCGGCTTGCTCTGCTCGATGAACGCGACGTGCCGCCAGGTGTCGGCGCCGAGCCCCTGCGTGTTGTCGTAGGACATGCCGGTGAACTCCAGGCCGTCCTCGGGCACGGCGTTCCATTCCTTGCACGCCACCTCGCACGCCTTGCACCCGATGCACACGGACGTGTCGGTGAAGAACCCCATCCTGGGCGGCGGGTCGGGATGGCCCGCATCGGCGGCGACATCGGGTTCGGCTCCGGCGAGCAGGTTCCGCCCCACCAAGCTGCCCATCCCAGACCTCCCGACCGCGCGGCGACCTTCTCCGACTTCCCCGCGGCGCGCCTCCTACACCACCGGCGCGGGCTCAGCCGTCCGCCATCGCCTTCCACTGGCGCTCGGCGGCGGGACGCCACGCGGCGTGGCGCTCGTGGAAGAGCGCGGACGCCCGGAAGCCGCTCCAGCCGTCCGGCAGCAGCTCCGCCGGGAGGCCCGGGTCGAGGAACGGGAACCGGCGCCATTCCTGCACGAGCCTGGTGTGCGCGGCGAACGTCCCGGGATCACCGTCCGGGCACAGTTCGCGGACGGCGTCGGCGAAGTCGTCGTAGGCGCGCTGGATCGCGTCCAGGTCCCACGCCCGCCGGGCCACCCGCCGCGCCTCGGACAGGTCGCCGAGCCGTCCGGTGAACAGCGTGGACGTGCCCGCGACGCCGATCTCGGCAAGGACTTGCCGCACCTCGGGCTCCCGTCCCGGATGCGGGCTGACCCACACGCCGGGGGAGAGGTTCCCGAGACCGTTCCAGGCCAGCCGCGTGCGCAGCATGTGGCGGAGCCTGCGGCTGGTCTCCGGGACGGTGGCGAGGACCAGGAGCCACTGCCCGTCCCAGTCGCCGCCGGGACGCCCCAGGCCGCAGATGCGCTCGGCGCCGTCGTTGAGGAGCCGCACCCCGGACGGGGTCAGCCGCCAGGCGGTGCGCCGGCCGCGGCGCTCACCGGCGATCCAGCCGTCGGTGGCGCTGCGGGCGAGCGCCTGCCGGACGGCCTTCTCCTCCATGCCGAGCAGCCCGAGCGCCCGCAGGAACGCCGCCGTCCAGACCGGTCCGCCGCCGGGCAGGACGAACTCGCCCAGCACGGTCAGCAGCAGCGACCGGGCGCTCGCCGCGCCGAACTCGCCGGGTGGGGCCATCCGCTCCGCCGCCACCGGCTCAGCGGGCGAGGTGGCGAGAGATCACCAGACGCTGGATCTGGTTCGTGCCCTCGAAAATAGGGCACGACCGTCTCGGCGTCCTTTCACGCTCATGGAGATGGTCGGCACGACCCTGTTCACCTGCGCATATCGATAGGGCATGAGCGCCGTGCGCTCTGATCGGGGGCAGTGTGGGAGGTGTGCCGAGCATTGGTTGCCGCCCTTTCCGGGACGTTCGGGAGATGATCGAGCTCTCGTCTCGCGCGGCGCTTGGTCAGTAGCGCGTTCACCAAAGGGTACGGACGACCCCGGTGCGAGAGCGACCGTCGAGGGTCTGCTCCCACCGAGCCTGGCGCACAGCTCCTCTCGCATGAGGGGCGACACGTGGGCGTAGGCGCCGCCGGCGACAGCCCACCTCCTCTACCTCGATGATCAGCAGGTCATAGCGGGGAACTCCCCGCACGACCGGTGGCTCCCAATCGGCCCCGTCGCGGCCGGGCACGTTGGTGCGAGCGGTACGCCTGGGAAGCCGGAGGAGCAGTCGACCATCACCGGCCGAGGTGGGCTCCCCACGGACCGGCCTTCCCGCGGCGGCCTGGCCGGGCCGTAACCGGTGACCGCCTGCACCCAGGGGAATTCCTTGTAGGTGCTGTGGAGATGGTGCCGCTCGTTGCGCAGGGAGCCATCCTTGGGAGGGCGGCACCGGAACGGCCCATTCGGCGACCCCAGTAGGCCATGGAATTCATCCTCACCCCTAACCGGCGCCGAGTACGTCTTCACCATCTCTTTCTCCTCACGCGTCCCCGGTGGGATTGGTGATGGATATCGTCAGCCCAGCGGAGGTGGACGTTGGGCCGGGTCCGATTAGTCGTACGGCTGCTGCTCGTCGCGATCGCCGGGCTTCTGCTGGCCTATGCGATCAATATCGTCACCGGCGGGACCCTGCCCGCGGCGCTGGAGCCCTACCGGGCGCACTCCTGGTGGGTCACCGGTCTGCTGGCGGCCATCGTCGTCGCGGGGGCCGTCGCGGACCAATGGCCGGGCCGGACACGTACGGAGCCCGCCGACGGAACGGCCACGGCGCAGGACCGCCGCAACGCCCTGGCCAACGTCGAGGCCAGAGTCCGCGCCCGCCTGGACCAGTCGCTGGCCCGCACGCTCCGCGCCCACCTGGAGCTGAAGTCCGCACCGGCACTGGTGAACCCGCCCCGCAGCTGGTATGTCGAGCGGGACGGCCAGCAGGTCGACCCCCAGGCATCGATCCTGGCCACGTTCCGGGAGCTGGATGAGTCGCTGCTGGTGCTCGGAGCACCCGGCGCGGGCAAGACGACCCTGCTGCTGGAGCTGGCCGAGGCCCTGGCGGGCGAGGCCGCGCGGGACGAGCGGGCGCCGCTCCCGGTCCTGGTCGAGCTGGGCAACTGGAAGGCGCGCGGCGAGAACGCGCAGATCGAGTCATGGATCTTCGACCAGGTCCACCGCTCCTACGGGATCGGTGACGGCCTGGCCAGGACCTGGCTGAACGGCCGGGGCCTGGTCCTGCTCCTGGACGGACTGGACGAGGTCGTCGAAGCGGACCGGCGGCGCTGCGCGCGGCTCCTCAACGACCTGCAGCTCGCCCATCCCAAGCTGAGGATCGCGGTCGGCAGCAGGCGCGTCGAGTACCAGGAGCTCCCGGAACGGCTCGCCCTGCGCGGCGCCATCGTCATCCAGCCGCTGACCGGGACCGAGGTGCAGCGCTGGCTGAACACGCCCGGCCTGGAAAGCCTCCGCGCCGCCGTGGGCGCCGACCGCTCGCTGCTGGAACTGCTCACCGCGCCGCTGTGGCTGCAGCTGACGGCCGCCGTGTTCACCGACCCCGTGTTCACCGACCCCTCGGGGACGCCCGCCCTGACCGGCACCATCGCCCACCGCCGCGCCCAGCTCCTGGACGCCTTCTTCACCCGCATGCTCGCGGGCCGGACCACCAGGGCCCAGGCGACCCGGCTGAAGAAGCACCTCACCGTGACCGCCTTGGCGCTGACCAGGAACAACCGCACCGTCGCCGACCCCCGACCGCTGCGCGGAACCTGGAGCCAGGCAATACCCCCGCAGCACGCGGACTATCTGTCGTGGCGAGGCGGGCGGTGTTCTCGGGGAAGTTCCCAGATCGGATGGTCCAGATCCCGGCGGCTTCGGTCGAGATGATGAGCGCGTTTTAGGAAACGGCACCAACTTGGCCTTGGGCGTGAGGGTGAACGTGGACGGAGTGCTCGACCCCTCCGGCGTAGACGTGCCGGGTGGAACTGGGCTGACCGCGTTCCAGCCCAGTAGCGTGCTCCGCTGTCCCTAGCAGCGGGCACCCTCTCTTGCCTGCCGCGTGTGGTCTGTCTGGTCTCGTGCCTGATGCGGGCGCAGCGTCGCAGGTATGACTTTTTCGATGAGCTTTCTGGGAGCGAGGCCCGGTGCCGGGACCGCAGGCAGGGACCTCCTGGCGGTTGGGACGATCGCCTACCTGGCCCGATACAAGGGTGACTCACGCATGCACACTGAGTCGGACCTGCGGATCTACCTGACCTGGTGCACCGAACGGCACCTGGAGGCCTTGGCGTGCGGCGGGCGCATGTGGAGATGTACGTGCGGTGGTTGCAGGAGGTCCGCCGGTTCCGGCGTTCCGACCCACAGCAGCGTCGACAGCGTTCCTCCGGCGGGTACTTGAGCGTGATGCTGACGGTGGATGTGTCGGCGCGGCTGCGGCCCGATGCCGTGACCCGGCCGGACCGCGTTCTGCCGTGCCTACGGCTGGCCGCGGTCAACCACCTACGGCCAATGGCCCGGCTCCGAGGACATCGCCGCGCACTACGGCCCGGACGCGTGATCATCAAGCTCACCGGCGCCGCCTGCGAACGATCCGAAAGGCGTCCCGGCCCCAGGTCGTCGCGCTTCGGGAGCCGTCGGACCTGATCACCGCGCGGGAATCGGCGGTGCTAACGAGGCAGGGGCCGGGACCCCTCTCGGCCTCTGGGGTGGACGATCTGGGCGACCGGTCGCCTGAAGCAGGGCCCGACCTTTGCCGGGCCCGGGCATGGACCAGGGGCCGTGATCTCAGGGAGGTCCGATGCGTTGGATCGGCTTGGTTTCGTTATTGTCGCTGGTGTCCGTGCTCTTGTTGCCAGGGCCGGTCTCCGCCGTCGAGATGCGGCCTTGGACGGCTGCATCGCCGGCGGGGAAGGGGATTGACTGGGAGCCGTGCCCTGAGGATCCGTGGGTGGAGTGCGGCACGGTGTCGGTCCCGGTCGACTGGGCCCGTCCTGCGGGCGCGAAGATCGATATCGCGGTGGCCCGACGTCCGGCCCTCGCGCCACGGGAGCGTATCGGCTCGCTGTTCGTGCTGCCCGGCGGTCCGGGCGGCTCGGGTGTCGACTTCTCGCTCTTCGCCGGTGACCTGCTCGAACCCGAGATCTTGCGGCGGTTCGATGTCATCGGGTTCGATGCGCGGGGAATCGGCCGCAGTCACCCGGTGCTGTGCCCCGCCGATTCCGACCCGCCATCTGAATTCCCGCAGGACGCGAAGGCATACCAGCGTCTAGTGCAGTACCACCGAAGCCATGCCCAGGAATGCCGGCGGCTGACCGGCCCGGTGTTCGACCACGTCGACACCCTCAGCGTCGCCCGCGACGCCGACACCATCCGCCAGGCGCTGGGCGAGCGGCAGATCTCCTTGTACGGGGAGTCCTACGGCACGCTGCTGGGGCAGCAGTACGCCGAGGAATACCCCGGCCGCGTCCGCGCGCTGGTCCTCGACAGCAACATGGACCACAGCATCACCGACGTCCGCCAGTACCTGGTCGCTGGATCCGACGTGGTGGAGGAGACCTACCGTCAGTTCGCCGCTTGGTGCAGCAAGAGCCCGCGGTGCGCGCTGCGCGGGCAAGACGCGCTCAAGGTCTTGGACGGGCTGCTGGCGCGGGCGGATCGTGGAGAGCTGAAGGACCCCGCCGGGTCCACAATCACGCCCGACGCTTTGGTGGAAACGGTTCGCCGGGCGATGTACGGACCGAACTCGTTCACCGGCTGGGCGTCTCTGGGCACCTATCTCACCAGGCTGCAAGGCCGGACCCCGGCACGGGTGCCGGACTGGTACCCGGACGCCTACCAGGCGATTCTCTGCTCCGACTTCAGCTTCCCGGTCCGCGACTTCGAACACCTGAACAGTCTTATGGCCGCCTCCCGGCGGGCGGCGCCGCACACCCGGGTCAACGCCCTGACCTGGACGGACATCACCGGTTGCCAGGGCTTCCTGACCCGGGCCCGCAACCCCCAACATCGGTACCGGATCAAGGGCACGCCGCCGATCCTGCTGACCAACAGCCGATACGACGTCGCCACACCGTACTCCCGGGCGACCCACGTGGCACGCCAGATCCCCGGCGCGGTACTGCTCACCTACGACGGCATCGGCCACGTGAACTACATCTCGAACGCCTGCAGCACCGCGGCCATAAACCGCTACCTGCTGACCCTGCGCACCCCGCCACCGGGCACACATTGCCCGGCCGAGCCGCTACCGGCCACTGACACGCCAGCCATGTCGGACAACAATTTCCCCCGATGGCTCCGATGATCACTGCATTAACGGCCGGTAGCCATGCCGCGGTACGAAGCCGGCGCGGGGCCGGCTTCGTACCGCACTTTGCGTAAGGCCGCTCAGCCGGTTCGGTCGCGGAGTTCGGGGAGTCTCTTAGCTGGCGCGAGGTGAAACCGAGTTCGCGGAAGATGGTGTCCTAGGTGGGTGCCGAAGGTGCGCGGTGCGCAGCCGGGCGTCACACCGCCGTCCCCGGCGCCGCGGCCAATCCCCGTGCAGCGGCCGCGCCCGGGCGTGTGCGTCGTCACCCAGACGGATGCCGAGGCCGCGTCCACGCTGTGGGGAAATCCCCGACGACGCCGGAATCGATCCGGCGCCCGAGCGCTCCTTGACTAGGTGGGCCGGCTTTTGAGAACCACACCCGTCGCGTCCGCGTCCTGGGCGTCACCGTTCACGCGTCCGCCTCGTGGGTGAGGCAGACCGACCGGAATCTGGTCATGGATCGGGAAGACGCGGGCTGCGGGGCACGGTTCTTGATCCGCGATCGTGACGGCAAGGAACCAACGTCTGTGCGCAATCCTGAACGAGTATGAGCATGCCTGCTTGACCTGCACGGATAGAGTTTTCGGCATAACGCGCGGCGCTGCGTTGATTGTTCGGCCTCGACCGCATCCGTGCCCTAGCGCTTGGCCACCGTCTTCGGCATTTCTGTGAGGCACCGCCCAGATCGCAGCACGGCCCGAGCCGCCTTGTCGAGAAGGTGCAGGGCTCCCAGAACCGCGTCGATGAGAGATCATGTGAGCCGAGACCCTCGTTACGAAGGTGAACAATCCGTGAGCGAGAGGTGAATGGCATGGAGTTGGCCGGTCGGTACCGCCTGGAGCGCAAGCTCGGCTCGGGGACCTCCGGCGAGGTCTGGAAAGCCGAGGATCGGCTGCACAACCGGCCGGTGGCGATCAAACTCCTCAGATCGGATACCGCGGTTTCCAACCCGGTTCTGCTGGCCAGGTTCGAAAAAGAAGCACGCATCGGCGCCACGGTCGAGCACCCGGGCATCGCCAGGGTCGGTGATTTCGGTGAATACGGCGGCCGCTGGTACCTGGTCATGGAATTCCTGCACGGTCACAACCTGCAGGACGAGATCGGCAATCATCCCAAGGGACTCCCTCTGACGGGCCTGCCCGCCCTGGGCGCTCACCTCGCCGACGCGCTGGCGGCAGCCCACGCCCACGGCATCATCCACCGCGATCTCAAGCCCGCCAACATCATGATCCCCGGCCCCGGGCAGGCCCCGAAGATCTGCGATTTCGGCATCGCCCACCTGGCCGAAGCCGCCACCCTCAACACCCTCACCGGACAGGTCGCCGGCACACCCGCCTACATGGCCCCCGAACAATGGCTCGGCAACCCCATCGACGCGCGCACCGACCTCTATGCTCTGGGCAGCACCCTCTACACCCTCGCAACCGGTACGCCACCCTTCACAGGATCCCTGCTGGCCATCAAAGCCAAGCATCTGGACACGCCACCGCCACCGCCCCGCACAGCCCGCTGTGACCTTCCGGCCGAACTGAACGACCTCATTCTCCACCTGCTGGCCAAAGACCCCGCCGACCGGCCCACCGGCGCCGCCCAGGTCGCCGAATACCTACTCGGGTTACACGCGCCCACCACCGCCCCCCTCAAGCACCACCGCACCAGAACACGCACATCTAGCGTCCCAACCCCGGCGACCTCCTTCCGCACGGATCACCCTGACCCGAACGCTCACCCCCCGGACCCGGCACCGCCCTACACACCGTCCCACCCAAGTCGGTCCACCCGCCGCACCCTGCTGCGCTACCTCGGCGCCACCGCCGTGCTCGCTCCCACCGCTTATCTGCTCAACAGCCCTCCACTCAACTCGCCAAAGAACCGCCCCTCACCAGACTCGCCCCAGATCCGTCCCGAACTAAGCGCGTCTCAGATCGGGCAACCTCTCACCGGCCACAAAGGGCCCCTCGACTCGGTGGCGTTCAGCCCCGACGGCACGACCCTCGCCTCCTGCAGCATGGACGGCACCATCCGGCTCTGGGACGTGACCGAGCGAACCCAGATCACCCAACTCCGCAGACCTCTCCCCGACAATGACCCGAATGCCGCGTTCGTGGTGTTCAGCCCGGACGGCACGACCCTCGCCTCCGACAGCGGCGGCGATATGGCTTCGGTCCGGTTGTGGAATGTGGCCGACTGGAAACAGATCGGCCGACTGGACGCCTTGGGCGCCAGGTCCGCGGCGTTCAGCCCGGACGGCACCATCCTCGCCACGGCCGACGCCACCGGCTGGATCACCCTGTGGAGGATGGCCGACCGAACCACTATCGGCCAACTCCACCACGACGTCGGCGGGATGCAGATTCCCATGGCCTTCCGCCCGGATGGCACCACCTTGGCTTCCGGTGGCCTTGACGGCACCGTCCGGCTGTGGAGCGTGGCCGACAAAGCCCAGATCGGCGAACTCCGTTCCGGTGAGCTCGCCCCCGGGCCGGTCTTCACCCTAGCGTTCAGCGCCGACGGCACCACCCTGGCCTCCGGCGGTCAAAACCCTCTCATCCGGCTGTGGAGCGTGGGCCGCCGAACCCAGATCGGCCGGCCTCTCACCGGCCACTACGATGACGTCCTTGCCCTAGGTTTCAGCCCGGACGGCACCACCCTCGCCTCCGCCAGCCTCGACGGCACCATCCGGCTGTGGAGCGTCGCCGACCGGAGGCAGATCAGCAAGCCCATCACCGGCCACGGCCCCGTCTCCAGCGTGGTGTTCAGCCCGGATGGCACAATCCTCGCCTCCGGTGGCAACGACTGGACGATCCGGCTATGGCGGCTGTCGGCTCCTCCCCGACCGCCGGCCCCACGGTGAGAGGCCCGGCGGCGCGGCGAACCGCGAGAGCCTGGCATGCCGATCTGCGCGGACCCGGCCCGCCTGAAGAACGCCTTGGCCGGCGATAGTTCCGAATCACGCCTGGCCGCCGAGATCATCTTTGGTCAGGAGATCGGTCCGTGGTCCGCAGCACAGGCCACGTGGGCAGGGTCGAAGGGGCTGGGAGCACCAATGGCCTCCAGATGCCGAAGCCCGGCCCACACTTCTTCGCCAGCGCCCAGGCCGCCTCGGCTGCACCGACTGCTGCTGCTGACCTCACGCCACGGGCTCCAAGCACTCAGAGAGCGTATGGGCGCTGACCCGCCGACGCCGCTGACCCTCCGTGACCATAACCACGATGACCAACAGATCGCCGGGTTCCCATGACCGACCGGGGTAGAGATCGACAACGACCAGGTCGGCCGCCAGGCGGGTGACCGTCGGGCAGTTGTCGCGGCGCGCCGGGGTGCCGAGCAGAACGCTGCGTGAGTACACCGACCTCGTGTTGGACTCCCATGTGCAAGACCCCGCGCACCCCATCCAGCAGACCGGGGAAAGAGCGGCCCCGTCGCCCGGCTACACCACCGCCCGCACGCCACTGCCGCAGCTCCGCTACCAGCGCGCTTGCGGTACGATCGCGGCGCGTCGCCGGGCGCGTCCAGTCCGCGGGGAAGGGATCATCCCACCGGTAGCTGAGCCGCAGGTATCCGACGGACCTCGGCCCGCTGGCGCGGACGCGGGTTGCCGGAGGTTCGCCATGTCACAGCTACCTGCCCGCCCGTCCCTGGAGCACCTGCGCAAGCAGGCCAAGAAGCGCAAGCGGAAGCGCGCCATCGCGCTGAGCCGGGCGCAGCACGAGATCGCCCGCGAGTACGGCTTCGCCAGCTGGCCGAAACTGGTTCATCACGTCCAGGCCACCACGCTGGACGGGATCGAGCGCGCGCTCGTGCTCGCCGACGCCTCGGCGCTGGCCGCCCTGCTCCGCGACGACCCCGCGGCAGCGACCACACAGGTCGGTGGGCTGGTGCCGCTGCTGGTGCTGCTGCGCAGGTCGGTCGGGGCGCCCGCGGACGTACGAGGGTGCGCGCGGCTGCTGCTGGAGGGGGGCGCCGATCCGGACAGCCACACCACCGAGTGGGGCGGTCAGGGGCGGATGTCCGCGCTGTTCGCCGCCGTCGAGCGCGACGACCTGAGGCTCGCCCGGCTGCTCGTCGAGTGCGGCGCCACCAAAGATGAGGACGCCTTTTACCACGCGTGTGAACAGTCGGACACCGCGTTTCTGGACCTTCTCGTCCAGCCCGGCTTCGAACGTCTGGTCGTGCACAAGCTGGACTTCGAGGACGCCGCCGGCCTGCGGTGGTTCCTTGACCGCGGCGCCGACGTCAACGCCTGCTGCTGTCTGCACCACGCGATCGTCCGCGGCCGTGGGTCGACCATCATCACCATGCTGCTGGACGTCGGCGCCGACGTGAATCAGCCTTGGGACCGCTGGGACGTCGGCCGCCGCCCGCTCGCGCTGGCCGCGCGCAGTGGTCACCTGGCCGCCTACGATCTCCTCGCCGCCCGCGGCGCCACCGCTGATCTCGATCCCGTTGAGGCCGCGGTGCTCGCCGTGGCCCGCGGCGAATCGGTCCGCCTGCCCGCCGCGGCGCCACCGGCCAAGGGCCTCCCGGCCGGCGACGACCAGGGCTGGCTCCTGGGCCAGTTCGCCGCCCTGGGCAGGACCGACGTCGTCCAGGCGTTGCTGGAGGCCGGCATGCAGGTCGACACCCGCGGCTGGAGCAACTTCACCCCGCTGGAGCAGGCAGCCATGCACGGCCGCGCACAAACCGTCCGGCTGCTCATCGAGCGCGGAGCGGACCGGCATGACTGCGCGTTCGACGAGGACGGACCCACCCCCCTCGACTGCGCGATATGGGGACTGCGCAACAACCGCGCTGACGACGGCGACTACCCGGGAACCATCGAGACGCTGCTCGCAGCCGACGCCCCCACCAACCACCAGCCACCCACAGGCGACCCGGAGGTCGACGCCCTCCTGGCCGCCCACACGCCCTAACGAGCGGCGCCCCGCTCACCCGCCATCGCCCCGAACACCCGCCATCAGCAGGGTGATCACCTTCGTAGGACCAAGATTGGTCCCCGGTTGTTTTCGGCAGGTCAAGTGGGCTTCTAGGTTGATGTCGCGTGGGCTGGTGAAGTCTTGTGCGGTGCACTTGGGCACCGTTTGTGCCAGCCGAGTGCCAGCACGACCCCACGCTCCTGGAATCGTCGATCAGGTCGGAGCGCCACCACCGCCGCGGCGTGCTGGCAGGACCCGGCGTGCTCCTCCGGGCTGGCCCAGGTAGTCGCTCATCATGGACTCCGGTAGGTCAATCGCGCAGGAGCTCGGGCATTGTGAGGGCCAGAGTCGGGTCGACTCCGGAACTGCACTGTGGCATCCGCCGGATCCTGCAGTCGCCAGGTCGTTGGACTCTCGACCAGCACAGCTCACTCCCGGATACCTGCACCAGCGTGCCCACAAAGGGCGACGTCGTCCCGGCCGCAGTCGCCGCAGCCCGGTCGCCGGACCTCCTCATTCCCTAGCCCGGCCAGGACGTGCGTCAGCCGCACCAGGATCAACGGGCAGCGCATCACCGGAGGACAGCGCATCGGGGAATTCGTCCAGATGCTTGCTGAGCCGGCCGAACGGCAAGGTCCTCACTGCGCCGGCCTGCCAGGGCCGCCAACCGCACCACTTTGCGGCGGCCCACCTCATCGACACGGCACGACGCGTCGTCGTTCTCGGCCCGGACCGCGAGTTCGAGAACGGCCTCTCCGCCCTCATCCGAAGACTTGGCCCACCCCTGGAGCCGCGACGGTGACGGCCTGCGTGCGGGAGAAGTCCTCAAATAATTTCGAAGGCGGTGTCGGATCGGGTCAGTCGTGTTCGTGGAAGTGGTGAAGCCGCCCAACGGAGGCGGCGCAAGAAGAGGGAGTAGCACCATGAGCACCACCTTCACTGTCGACTTCTTCTGCAGCCTCGACGGCTACGGCATGGCCAGAGGCTGGCCCGGGTACTGGGGGAAGGAAGGCCCTGAGCTCATCGAGGACCGGGTGCGCACCTTCGCGCAGGACCAGGTGCTCGTCTTCGGCGCGACGACGTTCCGGCAGTTCCGCAAGTTCGTGGTCGAGTACGACGAGCCCTACTACGAAAGCCTGAACGCGCTGCCGAAGATCGTGTTCTCCAGCACGCTCGAAGACCCGCTCGGGTGGCAGAACTCGACGGCTCTCAACGAGGACGCAGTGACGGCGGTCGAGCGCCTGAAGCGCACCACGGACGTCCCGATGCGTTCGCACGGCAGCATCTCGCTGAACCGCGCCCTGCTCGCCGCCGGTCTCGTCGACCGACTCGAAGTCATCATGTTTCCCGTCATCTCGGGTCGCGCCGGCGAAGCGGCGCTCTTCCACGACGGGGCGGAGTTCGACCTGGAGCTCATCGAGTCGACCGTGCTCGACGGTCGCACGCACAAGCTCGTGTACACCCCGCACCCTCACGGCGAGATCCCCGAGGGTGTCGGGCCAAAGCTCCGAAACGCGGGCTAGGCGTGGCGGGGCAGGGTCGGGAGAGGATTTGAGCATGCAGTATCTGGTCAACGTCATCGGCAGCCGCAACAACTCGGGCACCGCCGAGGAGGCGGTCGCGACGGACGCGTCGAACGACAGGCTCCGCGACGGTGGCCACGGGGTGTTCGCCGCTGGCCTGGCCGACCCGGCCATCTCGACCGTGGTCGACGGCCGCGGGGACGAGCCGGTCGCCACCGACGGCCCGGATCATGCGCTCGACCCTCGAGTCGCGCGTCGACTCCAAGGCGTGACGATCCAGGTCTTCCGACCGGCCGGGATGCCCGCAGCATGCGCCGACTGAAGCACCTGCCCGGTAGACCACACTGTCTTGAAACCGACAGGAGATGATCTCCAGATGCAGTACCTGATTTCCGTGATCCACGACCAGGCCAGCCTCGCCACTCCGGATGAGCAGGCTGCGATCGACGTGTTCAACGACCGGCTCCAGGCCGAGGGCCACTGGGTCTTCGCCGGCGGCCTCGCCTCGCCCGACACCGCCACCGTCATCGACAACCGGGGTGGAGAGGCGCTGGTCACCGACGGACCCTTCGTGGAGTCCAAGGAATACCTCGCCGGCTTCTGGATCATCGAGGCCCCCGACCTCGACGTGGCGCTCAGGCTGGCCGCCGAAGGGTCGAAGGCCTGCAACCGGAAGATCGAGGTGCGGCCGTTCCGGTGAGCGACATCGAGGAGGCGATCATCCGGGCCCACCACGCGGAGTGGGTGCGGGTGGTCGCCTCCCTGACCAGGCGCTTCGGCGACCTCGACCTCGCCGAGGAGGCGGCGGCCGAGGCGTTCGCGGCCGCCGTCGAGCGGTGGCCGGACGACGGCGTGCCCCCCAACCCCGGCGCCTGGCTGACCACCACCGCCAACCGCAAGGCCATCGACCGGATCCGGCGCGAGAGCAAGCGCGACGGCAAGCACAAGGAGGCCCGGGTGCTGTACGACCACGACCCGCCCGAGCCTTTCGGCGCCATCGACGACGACCGGCTCCGGCTGATCTTCACCTGCTGTCACCCGGCGCTGGGGATCCAGGCCAGAGTGGCGCTGACGCTGCGCATGATCGCCGGTCTGACCGTCCCCGAGATCGCCCGCGCGTTCCTGGTGGCCGAGACCGCCATGGAACAGCGGATCACCCGCGCGAAAGCCAAGATCAAGGCCGCTCGCATCCCCTACCGGGTGCCGTCCGCCGAGGACCTGCCGGCACGCGTCTCCGGCGTGCTTGCCGTCCTCTACCTCGTCTTCAACGAGGGCTACCTGGCCACCGGCCCCGACACCGATCCGGTACGTCCCGGCCTGACCGCCGAGGCGATCCGGCTCACCCGCCTGATCCGCGGCCTCCTGCCGGACGATGGTGAGGTGGCCGGCCTGCTGGCGCTGATGCTCCTCACCGAGGCCCGCCGCACCGCCCGGGTCTCGACCGACGGCGAACTGGTCACCCTGGCCGAGCAGGATCGCGGGGCCTGGGACGCGGTCCTGATCGCCGAGGGCCACCGGCTGGTACGCCAGCGCCTGGCCGCTGCCGCCGCCGGGTCGGCTCCGGGCCGCTACCAGATCCTCGCCGCGATCAACGCCGTGCACACCTCCGCCCGCGACGTCCGCGACACCGACTGGACGCAGGTCCTCGCTCTCTACGACCAGCTCGTCGCACTCGACCCCTCGCCGATCATCGCCCTCAACCGGGCCGTCGCGGTCGCCGAACTCGACGGCCCGCAAGTGGCACTGGCAGCCGTCGACCACCTGGAGGACCAGCTGGCCGACTATCATGCCTACCACGCCACCCGAGCCGACCTGCTGCGCCGGCTGGGCCACAGTCACGAGTCGCGCGCGGCCTACGACAAAGCCATCAACCTGGCGGGCAACACCGCCGAGATCGCCTACCTGACACGCCGCCGCGACCAGCTGCGGTAGCCGCGATCCCGATCGAACCCGCGCGCGAAGCGGCGGCCGGGTCCCGGGGCGCCCTGCCGGCGCATTCCGCAACCTGTCGGGCCAGCGACAGGTCTCGCTTCGTCCGAACTTCGAAAACCCGGACCGGTCCTCCCCGCGGACCTGCTGGCGCATCGGAGCAGAGACCGGCGGTATCGCGAACCCGGACCGCGCACTAGCGCCAACGGCTGCTTGGTTGCTCCTCCAGATCGACACGTGTTCGGTGCTCTCAGCCGTGAGCTCCGAGCGGTCCCAGTCCGCCCAGCGATACTTCAGGCTCATCCCGACGATGCGCGCCATGAGGTCCATCTCGGCCGGCCAGGCATACCGGAAGGGAATACGGCGGAACCGCCCCGTCCCGTCTGCTGACACGGTGACGTGGTTCGACGTGAACTCCTGCGTGACGACGTCGTACTGGTCGAACCCGACGTAGCCGACGTAGCCGCCGTCGGCGCCGGGCGCCACCGTGAACGGGACGGTGTCCTGCCCTGGCGGTAGGCGACGCAGGTCCGGCAGCCCCACCTCGACGAGGAACAGCCCGCCCCGCCGCAGGTGGGCGGCCGCATCGCGGAAGACGTTGACCTGCCCGTCCTGTGTTGTCACGTTGCTGATGGTGTTGAACACCAGATAGACCAGCGAGAACTGACCGGCTACCCGAGTCGTCGTCATATCGCCGATCGTGACCTCGACTGCGTCGCCGCCCGGCTTGCTCGCGATTCGCGCTGTCATTGCCCGGCTCAGCTCGATGCCGCTCACCGGCACGCCGCGAGCGGCCAGCGGCCCGGCGATCCGCCCGGTCCCGACGGCGAACTCGAGTACCGGGCCGTCGGCCCTCATGTCAGTCCCGGCCAGTGAGAGGTGCACCTGCCCGAGGAACCCCACCATGGCGGCTACCGCCGGTCGGGCAGGGAACATGGCTTTCAAGATCAACACGCTGACTTGACAGGGAACACCATCGCCTCCAGCACCGCCGACGCCGCATCGAGATGGACGACCCCGTCCGGCCGGCCGAAGGCCGTCGAGGTGCCCAACCGGGCGTTCGAGACCATGATCCACGCCTTCAACGCCCACCGGCCCGAGCGCGACCCCGTCCACCCGGTCGCCGCTCCCATGACGCACGCCGCCGGGACACTCGTCTTCCCCGTCCTCGCCGCCGGCGGGCGCAACATCGTGCACGACGGCGCCGCGCCCGGCGAGATCCTCGAATCGATCGAGCGGAACGCGGTGACCCGCCTCTTCCTGCCGCCCACCGCGATCTACGCGCTGCTGGACCACCCGGACGCGCCGCGCCGCGACCTGTCGAGCCTGCGCTACTTCGTGTACGGGGCGGCACCGATGTCGGTCGCCAAGCGGAGGATAGCGGAGCTCAGATCCCCGGACTAATGCCGAGTCCCGGCATCCAGCCGCATTCACCGGTTAGCGGCCAGCGTCGCTGCGAGGCCTTCTTGCAGGTCTTTGACGAAATACTCGGGAACCTCCAGCGACGGGAAATGTCCCCCGGTTTCGGGCGAACTCCATCGGACGATCTGTCGGTACCGCTCCTGTGCCCAGGGGCGCGGACACTTCTCGATGTCGCGGGGATACATTGTGATCGCTGCCGGGACGTCAACCCGAAGTTCGGGGTCCAGCGAGTTGTGGCTTTCGTAGTAAATGCGAGCCGACGATGCACCGGACCGCGTCAGCCAATACAGGGTGACGTCGTCAAGAATGCGGTCGCTGGAAATCGTCTCGAACGGGCTGTCTTCGGTATCTGACCACTCAGCGAACTTGTCAAGGATCCAGGCGAGAAGCCCGACCGGTGAGTCGACGAGCGAGTAGCCGATGGTCTGCGGTCGGGTCGCCTGCTGCTTCGCGTACGCCCCGTGGGGGCCCTCATAGAACTCGCGGGTTTCCTCAGTCCACTTGCGCTCGACCGCCGTCAGCCCGTCCGTTGTCAACCCGGGCGGTCCCTCCGCGAACGTTGTGTGGATACCGAGAATGTGCGCCGGGAACCTGCCGCCGAGAACCGTGGTGATATTACCTCCCCAGTCGCCGCCGTGGGCCGCGAACTGGCTGTAGCCGAGCCTTTCCATCAGTTCCACCCATGCGGCCGCGATCTTTTCGGTTCCCCACCCGGTAGTGGCCGGCTTGTCGCTGTAACCAAAGCCTGGCAGCGATGGAACCACGACGTGGAACGCCGGCGCGTCCGCAGCTTTCGGATCTGCCAGCTCGTCCACTACATCGATGAACTCGGCAATGCTGCCTGGCCAGCCGTGCGTCAAGATCAGAGGAGTAGCATCTGCGCGCGCGGATCGGCGGTGCAGGAAGTGGATTCCCAGATCATCAATGGTCGTGCGGAACTGGCCGATCCGGTTGAGGCGCTCTTCGAACGACCGCCAGTTATACCCGGTGCGCCAGTAGTTCACGACATCGACGAGGTCGGCGAGCGGGACGCCCTGTTCCCATCGGCGAGGGTCAGGCGCGGCGCGATAGACCGTCTCGGCCTCCGGTAGCCGCGCCGCGGCTAGTCGCGCGCGCAGATCGTCGAGGTCAGCGTCAGTTGCGTGTGCTTCAAATACTTGCACGTCGCTGGCTGGACGGGGCATGAGACCTCCTGGCCATCGCGGAACCGGCCATGACCTCCGGTGAACCGGCGAAGACGGTTCACCGGACGTCTTCATGTCAGCGTACAAACCCAGCTCCCGGTCTTTCATGGAGGTCGCCGGGCTGGGGCGTTATCCGCGAGCAGGCCCGGGGTGCACTGGCGGGCATGGCGGGGATGGCCGCGAGCCAGGTGATCAGGTCGGCGAGGGGTTCGGGAAGACCGGCGGCGCCGTCGGCCAGCACGACGGTGACATTGGATGCCCCGGCGGACGTTGGATGGCCCGGCCTGGGTGAGATCGTTCTGGGCGCGGTCAACGAGGTCCTGGTCGACGTCCACGGTCCACACGTGGCCGCCAGGTGCGACGAGCCGGCCGAGGAGGGCCGCGTCGTAGCCGGTGGCCGCCTCCGCTTCGAGGATCTTGTGGCCGGGACCGGCGCCCAGTTGCTCCAATTGGGTGGCCACGCTCGAGGGCGCGGAGATGCAGGAGATCATCTCGCCCGCCTCGTCGCGCTTGATGGGGATGGCGTCTTCGATATACGCGGTCGGCACTTCGATGCCGGGCAGGAAGGGGTGGCGCTCGGTATCCCGGAAGGCGGCGAGGGCCTTCGGGCTGCGCGCCTCCCGTCCCTCGTGCTGTACTCACCGACGTAGTTGGCGTCCACTTCAAGCCATGCGTTATCCATGCATTGGACGGCGAACCGTCCTGGCGGCGCTCTACCCTCGGATCGCTATTGCCAAGGAGGCGTTACCATGCTGGCCAAACTGCTGCACGCGTTCTTCAAGGGCCTGTTCGCCGTCGTCATGGCCCTGATGCCGACGTCGGTTCCCGCCGTCGCCACCCTCGTGGCCGTCGGCTCGACCGTGGCCATCACAGCTGGCTGTGCAGCCGGGGACGATGACGACGGCGGCGATGACGAAGACAATGACGGCGGCGATGACGACTGATCGTCCGCGCCGCGTCGTGCTGCCCACCGGCGTTTGGCTGTCGGCGCTGGGCCTGACGGCGGCTTGTCGTGGGAGAAGGGGGCGGCCCGCCCTCGACGCGAGGTCGCTCGGAACCGTGTGATGCTACCGAGGTCAAGTGGACGTGGGCGGTGGCCGCCTACCGCGATGCGGCGCTATTCAACAAGGTGATCATGTGCCGGTCGGCTTCGGAGCGGGTCAGGTTGACGGCCTCGGCGGTCGTCGGCCGTCCCTGTGCGTCGGTGCGGAACTCCGCGCCGGATGTGGACGCGGTGTCTAGGAAGTGTCCACGATCTGGGGCCGTGTCATCTGGCCGTCCAGCATCTCGATCTCCACGACGACCGAGAACGGAGTCCTGGCCGGCGGGCGGAGGCCGGCCAACTGGCCAACCCCGTCCTTGGTAACCATCCTGGCAGCGGCCAGGCTCCCCAACGTGCCGCATCCGGCCAGGACGATGACGCGCCGACCAGCGCGAAAGGGACTGGGCAGCAGGCTGATGACGGCGAAGTCGCGCGTGGTCTTGGCGTGGACGACCTGCTGGGCGAAGACCCGATCGTCAGAGACCCTGATCATGTCGGCCCGGTCCGGGTAGAGGCGGAATCTGTAGGGCAGAGCGACTTGACGGTCGAGCTCCTTGTACAGCTCGTTCGCATTGGGGCCGCCGATGACTACCAGGTCGCTTGATGCGTCCCGGCATCGGGAGAAGTTCTTGGCCCGGATGATCCGGACCGTGCGCACACCCAAGACCTTCCGCAGGTACTCGGACACGAGCATCGCGGCCATCGCATCGCCCTCGTAGAGGGTCGGTAACGGGGTGTCGTGACCCGGCCCATCGGGCTGGACGATCACAACCTCGTCGGGTCTGCGCAGCCGCCACACGCGCCGGGCCGGACCGATGGACCGCCGCCGCTGGTAGAGGCCCTTGGCCGCAGCACCGGCCAGGAAGGCCAGCAGCGAGGACAACAGGTTGATCACCAGTGCCGAAGTCATGGCCGCCTCTTCATCGGATGCGCCACCCGGCCCCCACCGGATCGTCAATCGTTTCGAGGGACTGAAGACATCCGCGGTTCCATCGCGCCCCCCAAAACACGCCACCGAACGGGCTGCGGGCGGCGGTGAGCTGCCCTGGGTTGTGTGAAGTCCGTGATGTGCCCCGAGTTACGTGGTGTCGGTTTACCGGAATCTCATGCCGGCTGTCGGGTGGGGTAGATCCTCTCGTACTCGATCGGGGTGAGCATCCCCAGGGCACTGTGGCGGCGTCGGCGGTTGT
>NZ_SMKT01000085.1 GCF_004348735.1 Actinomadura sp. KC06 | reverse complement strand
GATAAGAGACAGGACGGGGCGGGAGCCGCCGGACAGTGCGGCGGCGGCGCGGCGGGTCAGGTCGGTGACGAGGGCGGCCTTCCAGGTGCCCCAGGCGGCGGGGCCGGTGGCGTTGCCGTCGGCGACCGCCAGTGCGGCGAGGAGGTCGAGGATCTCGCGTTCGCGGCCGGGCACCGCCGAGACGGCGGCGGTGACCGTCTGCACGGTCATCGGGTCGTCGATGTCGCGGCGGGTGGCGGTTTCGGGCAGGAGCAGGTGGTGGCGGACGAGCGTCTCCAGCACGCGAACGTCGTCCTCGGGGAAGCCGAGGTCGGCGCCGATGTCGCGGGCGATGGCGGCGCCGGTGGCGGAGTGGTCGCCGGGACGGCCCTTGCCGATGTCGTGCAGGAGGGCGCCGACGAGGAGGAGATCAGGGCGGGCGACCTCGCGGGTGAGGGCGGCGGCGCCGGTGGCGGTTTCCACGAGGTGGCGGTCCACGGTGAAGCGGTGGACGGGGTTGCGCTGCGGACGGTTGCGGACGCGTTCCCATTCGGGCAGCAGCCGGACGATCAGCCCGGCCTGGTCGAGCGCCTCCCAGACGCCGATGGCGGCGGGGCCGGCGCCGAGCAGGGACACGAGGGCATCGCGGGCGGCGGCGGGCCAGGGCGTGCGCGGCAGGGCGGCGTGTTCGGCGAGCCGGTCGACCGTCGCGGGTGCCAGCGGCAGGCCCGCGTGCGCGGCGGCCGCGGCGACGCGGAGGGCGAGCGCTGGATCGTTCAGGTCGGCGTTCCGCGCGAGGACGACCTCGCCGTCGTGGTCGACGGCGCCGTCGCCGACAGGACGCCGCTCGACGCCGCGCCGGGACCTGGTGAAGCGGTCGGCGCGGCGCCACGCGTGCGACGCAGCGTAGGTGATCGTGCGGGCGGCCTCCGCGATCAAGCGTTGCAGGACGTTCGCGTCGGCCAGGCCGAGGGCGCGGGCGACCGCGTCCTGTTCCTGCAAGACGAGGCGGTCCGTGGATCGGCCCGTGACCTCGTGCAGCGCGTGCCGGGCGTCGAGCAGCAGTTCATGGGCCGCCCGGACCCGGCCGTCGGGACCGGACGCCACCCAGGACGCGGCGACGGCGTGCAGGACGTGGACGTCGCGCAGCCCGCCGTGCGCCTCTTTGAGGTCGGGTTCCAGGAGAAAGGCCAGCTCGCCATGGGACTCCCACCGTTCGCGGCACATCTGCGACAGCTCGGGCAGGCGAACGGGGGCGTCCGCCCGCCAGTCGGTGAGGACGGCGCTGCGCAGTTCGTCCGCGAGTGCGCGATCGCCCGCGATCAGGCGCGCCGACAGGAGGCCGAGGGCCGCCTTCATGTCGCCGCGCGCGACCGTCCGGGCCTCGTGCACGGTGCGGACGGAGTGGTCGAGCCGCAGCCCGGAGTCCCAGACCGGATACCAGACACGGTCGGCGATCTCGGCGATCCCGGCGCGGCCTCGATGGAGGAGGACGAGGTCGAGGTCGCCGCCGGGCGTCAGTTCACGTCGTGCGTGGCTGCCGACCGCGATGAGGGCGACGTCCTCGTGGACCGGGCGGGCAGGGGCGGCGGTCAGGAGGGATCGCAGCCATCGGTCCAGCTCGGCGGCCCGTTCGGCCCGGGCCGCCGCGAGAGCAGCCCGGGCCGCTTCCGGCCCGTCGCCGGATTCCGCTTGCCGTCCCGGGGCCATCGTGCCGCCTAGAGGGCTTCGGGGCCGGTTTCGCCGGTGCGGACGCGGACGACGGTGTCGACCGGGACGGCCCAGACCTTGCCGTCGCCGATCTTGTCGGTGCGGGCCGCCTTGACGATCACGTCGATGATGTCGTCGGCGTCCGCCGCGTCCACGAGGACCTCGATCCGCAGCTTGGGCACCAGGTCGACCTGGTACTCGGCGCCGCGGTAGACCTCCGTGTGGCCCTTCTGGCGGCCGTAGCCGCTGGCCTCGCTGACCGTCAGGCCCCGGACGCCGAACGCCTCCAGCGCCCTCTTCACGTCGTCCAGCTTGAACGGCTTGATGACCGCAGTGACGAGCTTCATCCCTTTGCCTCCACCTTCGTGCCGCCGGGGACGCCGGAGACCGGGGCGTGCGCCGCCGCGGTCGCGCCGGAGCCGATGCCCGCCCGGATGGTGCCGAAGTCGTACGCCGTCTCGGCGTGGGCCGTGCTGTCGATGCCGGCAGCCTCGTCGTCCTCGCTGATCCGGAAGCCCATGATCAGGTCGATGACCTTGGCGATCACGTAGGTGACGGTGAACGAGTACGCGAGCGTCGCGAGGACCGCCACCGCCTGCTCGCCGAGCAGCGCGAACCCGCCGCCGGCGAGCAGGCCGTCGGCGCCGGCGTCGTTGACCGCCGTGGTGGCCAGGACGCCGATGAGGAGGGCGCCGACGATGCCGCCGACCATGTGGACGCCGACGACGTCCAGCGAGTCGTCGTAGCCGAGCTTGTACTTCAGGCTGACGGCGAACGCGCAGACCGCGCCGGCGACGAGGCCGAGGGCGATGGCGCCGAGCGGGGTGACGAACGCGCAGGCCGGGGTGACGGCGACCAGCCCGGCGACGATGCCGGACGCGATGCCGAGCGTGGTGGACGACCCGTCCCGCAGCTTCTCCACGACGATCCACGTGAACGCGGCGGCGCAGGTCGCGGCGAGCGTGTTGACGAACGCGACGGCGGCGGTGGCTCCGGCGCCGAGAGCGGATCCGGCGTTGAACCCGAACCAGCCGAACCACAGCAGCCCTGCGCCAAGCAGGACGAACGGCAGGTTGTGCGGGCGCATCGGCTCCTTCGGCCAGCCCCTGCGCTTGCCGAGGACGAGGACGAGCGCGAGTGCCGCGACGCCCGCGTTGATGTGGACGACCGTGCCGCCCGCGAAGTCGAGGGCGCCGAGGTCGAAGAGCCAGCCGGCCTTCTCGCCGTCCGACCACCAGACCCAGTGGGCGATCGGGAAGTACACGAGCGTCACCCACACGAGGGTGAACACGACCCAGGCGCCGAACTTGGCGCGGTCGGCGACGGCGCCGCTGATCAGCGCGACGGTGATGATGGCGAACGTGGCCTGGAAGGCCGCGAACACCAGTTGCGGGATGCCGGTGCCGTCGTCGGCCGTGGCGGCGTTCTCCAGGCCGACGAGGCCCCAGTCGCCGAACCCGCCGATGAACGAGCTGAGCCCGCCGCCGTCGCCGAACGTGAGGGAGTAGCCGTAGACGACCCACGCCATTCCCACGACGGCGATGCTGACGAAGCTCATCATCATCATGTTGAGCACGCTTTTGGCGCGGCTCATGCCGCCGTAGAAGAAGGCAAGTCCGGGCGTCATCAGCAGGACGAGCGCGGTGCTCGTCAGCATCCAGGCGGTGCCACCGCTATCGATCTTCATCTCTGAGAGAGTCCCTCCTCGCCAGGGGAACGTGACTGCTCAGAGACTCGGGCGCGGCGGTTTCGGCTGAGGGGCTCCTACGTTTCCGCGGTGTGAAACCCGGTCCCGGCGTGTTTCACCGGTGTTTCCAAATCCTCACAAACCGCATTTCCGCAATATTGGCCTGTTTTTTCAGTCTCCCAGGATGGCGTCGACAAAGGCCTCGGGCTCGAAGGGGGCGAGATCGTCCGGCCCCTCGCCGAGCCCGACGAGCTTGACCGGGACGCCGAGCTCGCGCTGCACCTGGACGACGATGCCGCCCTTCGCGGTGCCGTCCAGCTTCGTCAGGACGACGCCGGTGATGTTGACGACCTCGGCGAACACGCGGGCCTGCTGCATGCCGTTCTGCCCGGTCGTGGCGTCCAGGACGAGCAGCACCTCGTCGACCGTGGCCTGCTTCTCCACGACCCGCTTGATCTTGCCGAGCTCGTCCATCAGCCCGGTCTTGGTGTGCAGCCGGCCCGCGGTGTCGATGATCACCACGTCGACCTTGGTGTCGACGCCCTGCTTGACGGCGTCGAACGCGACGCTGGCGGGGTCGGCGCCCTCGTCCTTCCGGACGACCTGCGCCCCCACCCGGTTCGCCCACGTCTCCAGCTGGTCGGCCGCGGCGGCGCGGAACGTGTCGGCGGCGCCGACGAGCACGGTCTTCCCATCGCCGACGAGGACGCGGCCGAGCTTCCCGCACGTGGTGGTCTTGCCGGTGCCGTTGACGCCGACGACCATCAGCACGGCGGGACGCTCGCCGGGCGTGTCGGTGTGCAGCGAGCGGTCCAGGTCCGGGCCGATCTGCTTGACCAGCTCCTGCTTGAGCATCTCGCGGACCTCGCCGGGGCTGCGCGTGCCGAGGACCTGCACGCGCGTCCGCAGGTCGTCGGTGACCTGGCGGGCCACGGCGGCGCCGAGGTCGGCGGTGATCAGGGTGTCCTCGATCTCCTCCCAGGCGTCGTCGTCCAGCGTCTCGCGCGACAGCAGCCCGAGCAGGGTCTTGCCGAAGGTGTTCTGCGAGCGGGCGAGCCGCGCCCTCAGCCTGACCAGCCGTCCCGCCCCCGGCGGCGGTTTCTCGATCTCGACCGTAGGCCGCGGCGGCGGCACCTCCGTAGGCGGCGCCTTCTCCAAGGTGGGCGCGCCCGCCTCATCGACGGCGGTCGCACCCCCCGCCCGCTCGCCTGGACGCTCGGCGGGCGGCCGCTCCCGTCCCAGACGCGGGCGCACCAACATGACACCGCCGACGATCAGCGCGACGACCACCAGCGCGGCAATGACGATCAGATATTCCATAGCGCCCCCCAGTTTTCCAGAAGCCGCCTACCCAACGAGCCAACCCCCTGGAACCCACGGCCGAGACCACGGGAGCCCCACGGCCAACCCCTGGCACCCTACGGCCAATCCCCTGGAACCTCACGGACGAGACCGCACCAGCCACCGCCGCAACCCCGCAACAACCCCAACGCCTGCGATCGCGTCCGAAGGCAGGTTCGAGCCTGCGAGAAACCTGATCGCGCAGCGAGCCGCCAGGCGAGCCGAAGCGATGCAGCGATCGCGCGCAGCGCCCGACGATGGAGGGCGCCCAGCGCCCGAAGGAGGAGGACGCTGCCATAAACACAGCAGCGATCGCGCGCGTTTGTCGACGATGGAGGCCCGCCAGGGCCGAAGGAGGAGAAAAACGCTAAGGCAACGCGGCCCGTTCGGAGTTCTCCCATTCGTCGACGTTGCGGAGGAGTGCTTCCAGGTAGGAGCGCAGGTGGGTGCGGTAGACGTCGCTATAGGTGCGCAGGTAGGCGATCTCCCGTTCCATCGCGCGGCGTTCGTCGTCCGGCAGGGCGCCGAGCGGGCGGGCGGAGGAGGCCCGCGCGTGCTGTTCGGCGGTCCGGACGGCGGCGTCGGCGACGGCCGCGGCCTTGCGGTGGGCGTGTTCCAGCATCTGCTCGGCGCGTCCCTTGGCGTCGGACAGGATCGCCTCGCGGTGCAGCCGGGCCTCGTGGGCGAGCTCGCGGGTGTAGCGCTCGGCGTCCGCGACGTACAGGTCGGCGGTCTGCTGCGCCTGCGACAGGATCCGGACGGCCTGGAAATGGGCGTCCTCGGGCGCCATCACGCCGTTCCCGCCGCCGGCGGCGGCCTGGGAGCGGAGCCGGTTGACCTCGTCGCCGAGCGCGGCCTTGTCGTTGAAGATCTGGACGAGTTCCCGCTCGACGTACGCCAGGAAGGCGCGGACCTCCTCCTCGTCGTAACCGCGGCGGCCAAGCGCGGCGCGGGCGAACTCCACCGACCGGAGCTCGCCCGGGGTCAGCCGCGTGCCCTCGGAAACGACGGGAAGGTTCGGTGGGTTCAACGCGCTCACCTCTGTGCGTCTGCGAAGGTTTCCAACCGGATGCGGTCCCGCGGGACGCCGAGCAGCGCGAGCTGCTCGGCGGTGTGCCCGACCATCGCGGCGGGCCCGCACACATACGCGTCGTGGTCGTCCCAGGGGCCGCGCCTGGCCACGACGTCGGACAGGTTCCCGTGCTCGATCTCGCCGTCCACCGGGGACGGGCCCGGCTGGGGACCCGCCTCGAACCACGACTGCGATCCCGGCTGCGGTCCCGACTGGAGCACGGGTGAGAACCCGTGCCCGCCGGATTCCTCCGACACGGCGGGGACGACGGTGAGCCAGGGGAACTCGCCGGCGAGCTTGCTCAGGTGCTCCAGGTCGTACAGGCCGTCGCGGGTGCGGGCGCCGAAGAACAGGTGGACGCGCGGCGGGCTTTGACGGCGGGCGATCTGCTCCAGGATCGCCTTGAGCGGGGCCAGTCCGGTGCTGCCCGCGATGAGCATGACGTCCCGTCCGGACGACTCGTCCAGCGTGAGGGTGCCGACGGGGGCGCCCATCCGGACGCGGTCGCCGGTCTCGGTGGCGCGCACCAGGACGGGGCTGACCGGGCCCCCGTCCACGAGCCGGACGTGGAAGTCGACGCTG
The DNA here is from genome assembly GCF_004348735.1 of Actinomadura sp. KC06. Taxonomy (GTDB): domain Bacteria; phylum Actinomycetota; class Actinomycetes; order Streptosporangiales; family Streptosporangiaceae; genus Spirillospora. The sequence continues at coordinate 32,879 of NZ_SMKT01000085.1, read as the reverse complement.
TGGTCGGGACGCGGCGCGTTCGCCATCGAGTAGTACCGCCAGTGCCGCAGCCGGGACGGCACCTCCAGCGCGACGGACTGGCCGGGCTCGTACGGCAGCGGCCGGTCGGGCTGGACGCGCAGGACGGCGATGTCGAACCGGCGCCGTTCGATCGCGACGACCTGGCCGTTCCACCAGGCGGGCCGGGTCAGGGAGTCCTCGTCGGCGGCCTCCAGCATGACCTTGGCGACGAGGCCGTACGCGGCGCCCCAGTCGCTCTCGACCTCATCGGACCAGGTGTCCCCAGAGAAGTGCCGGAGCGTGGCGATGAGGCTGGCGCCGACGTGCGGGTAGTGCTCGGCGACGATCCCGAACCTGCGATGGTCACGGCCGAGCTGCTGGAGGAACGGGACGAGGTTGGACAGGTCGTCGACCTGGGCGACGATGTGCCCGAGGGCGCGCAGCAGCTTGTCGCGCTGGTGGCTCATCCCGATCGGGAACATGTCGCGCAGGTGCGGGTTGCGCACGAACAGGTCGGAGTAGAAGAACAGCGCGACGGCGTCGCCTTGCTCGGCGACGTGCGCGAAGTTGTCTTTCAGGCGCTGGGCGTCCACGTCGTATCAGGAGACGAGCTCCGCGGCGGCCTCGGACATGACCTTGGCGACGAGGCCGTAGGCGGCCGTCCAGTCGTGTTCGAGGTCCTCCGTCCAGGCGGGCCCGCTGAAGTAGGCGAGGGTGGCGATGAGGCTGGCGCCGACGGGCGCGTAGTGCTCGGCGACGACGCCGAAGCCGTGGTGCCGGCGGCCGAGGTCCCGCAGGAACGGGACGAGCCGGTCCTCGTCGTCGACGGTCGAGACGATCTGGGACAGGGCGCCGAGGAGCATCTCGTGCTGCCCGGTCATCCCGGCCGGGAACATCGACCTGAGCTGCGGTTCCCGCGCGAAAAGGTCCGCGTAGAAATATTCGGCGACGTCCATGCCGTTCACGGCCACCAGGGCGAAATTGTCTTTGAGTTTCTGCGGGTCCACGGGCATCACCCTTCCAGCGGTTCTCCGCACCGGACGGGGGTGCCCGGCAAGGGGGAGCCGGAGAACCACGGTGCCTATGCGTAGTGGATGGGTCCAAGGCACACAAGTCCGTGAGCGTCGCCGCGCCGTCACGTTCAGTGCATCTTGGCCGCACGGACCATCCTGTTACCGGCGCAAATGACCCCGTGCCAAACCGTTATAGGACGCCGAAAATACGGCGGACCAGATCCCGGGACCGTCCGAAATATGGACCACCGGACGATGTAACGTTCCAGGGAAAGGTGGCGGATATCACCGCGATAGGGGAATTCAGGCGTGCTCGTGCAGCCGCTGGCTGACGACCTGGGTGACGCCGTCGCCGCGCATGCTGACGCCGTAGAGGGCGTCGGCGCCCTCCATCGTCCGCTTCTGGTGGGTGATCAGGATGATCTGGGACGACTCGCGCAGCTCCTCGAAGACGGTGATGAGCCGCTGCGTGTTGGTGTCGTCCAGCGCGGCCTCGACCTCGTCCAGGACGTAGAACGGCGAGGGCCTGGCCTTGAAGACGGCGACGAGGAACGCGATCGCGACCAGGGACCGCTCGCCGCCCGACAGCAGCGAAAGCCGCTTGACCTTCTTGCCGGGCGGGCGCGCCGCGACCTCGACGCCGGTGGTGAGCATGTCGTCCGGCTCGGTCAGCGACAGGCTGCCCTCCCCGCCGGGGAACAGCCGGGCGAAAATGCGTTCGAATTCGCGGGCGGTGTCGTCGTAGGCGGCGGCGAACACCTGCTGGACGCGCTCGTCCACCTCTTTGACGAGGCCGAGAAGTTCCCGCTGGGTCTTCTTCAGGTCTTCCAGTTGCGAGGTCAGGAACGCGTGCCGCTCCTCCAGCGCGGCGAACTCCTCCAGCGCCAGCGGATTGACTTTGCCGAGCTGGTTGAGCTGCCGTTCCGCGACTTTGGCGCGCTTTTCCTGGACGGCCCTGTCGTAGGGGACGGGCTGTGCGACAGCGCCATTCTCCCCGTCCGGACCGGTGTCTTTCTCATGGTCGGGCGGGACGGGCTGATCGGGCCCGTACTCCGACACCAGCGCCTCGACCTCCAGGCCGAACTCCTCCAGTGCGCGCTGCTCGAACTGCTCCAGCCGGAGCCGTTGTTCGGCGCGGGCGACCTCGTTTCCATGGACGACGTTGACGAGCCGTTCGAGCGTCCCGGACAGCTCGCGCACCTGCGTCCGGACGACCTTCACCTCGGCCTCGCGGGCGGCCTTGGCCTGCTCCGCGGCCTCCCTGCGCCGGACGGCGGCGGCCAGGGAGTGCTCGATGCGCTCCAGGGCCGTCCGCGCGCCCTTGAGGACGGCGTCGGCGACCCTGGCCTGCTGCTCGCGGCGGGCGCGGCGCTGCGCGGCGCGGGCGCGTTCCTCGCGTTCGCGGCGGGCGCCGCGTTCCAGCGCGTCGGCGCGTCCGGCGATGGCCTGGACGCGCTCCTCCGCGGTGCGGACCGTCAGCCGCGACTCCATCTCGGCGGCGCGCAGCTCCTGGCAGCGGGCGTTCAGCTCGTCGCGGGCGTCGGTGTCGTGCCCGGCCTCCTCGGCGACCTCCGCGGCCTCCTCCGACTCGGCGAACCGCATCGCGAGCTCCTCGGCCGCCTCGGTGTCGCGCTCCAGGGACTCGTTCGCCGCGTCGAGCGCCTTGGTCAGCCGCTCCGCCTCGCCCCGGGCGGCACGCACATCGGCCTCCAGGCGGGCTGCGCGCTGGGCCTCCTGAGCGGCCTGCGCGTCGAACTCGCGCAAGCGCGCGCGGACGCGGTCAAGCTCCGCCTGGGCCTGGTTCACGCTCGACTGGGCTTCGGCTGCGGCGGCTTCCGCGCCCTCCAGCGCCGCCTGTGCAGCCTGCTCGCGCTCTATCGACGCGCTGAGGTCATCGGCTGCCGCGCCGGCCGCCGTCTCGGCGGCGGCCAAGTCCTCAGCGGCCTGATCGAGCGTCGCGCGCATCTGCAGAAGACTCTGCCCGCCGCCCGCCGCGCCACCCTGCGCCCAGTGCGCGCCCACGAGTTCGCCATCGCGGGTAACAGCTCGCACAGACGCTTCCCTACGGACGAGCGCAGCCGCTGTTGGGACGTCGTTCACCACGGCCACATCACGCAGTAGATGCTCAACCGCTGGACGCACAGAATCCGGCACGTTCACCGCATCGACCGCATAGTCGACGCCCGGGACCCGGTTCCACGGCGCGGCCGCTCCCCCGCCGATGAGCAGCCCGGCCCGTCCGGCATCGCGCGAGCGCAGCAGTGCCAACGCGGCCTCGGCGGTGTCGAGCGAACCGACGGCGATGGCCTCCGCTGCGTTCCCGAGCGCCGCCGCGACGGCCGTCTCATACCCGGGACGGACGTTCAGCAGCGACGCCACCGTCCCGAGAACGCCGTCGAGCGAGCCGTCCGAACCCGCCGACAGCAGGGCCTCCCCGCCATCGGCGGCGCTGGACAGCGTCAGGTTCAGGGCCTCGATCCGGGCCTGCAGCGCGGCGACCTTCTTCTGCGCCGCCTGATCGGCCGAACGGGCCGAGCCCACGGACGTCCGGGCCTCCTTCAGCGCGCGGCGCGGACCGTCCACCGCCGCCCGCGCCGACTCGGCGGCGTCCTTGGCGGTGGCGAGCGCCTCCTGGACGGCCTCGTGCTCCGCCGCCAGCGCCGGATCCTCGACGACCTCCGCCTCGAACGCCTCGAACTCGGCCCGCGCCGACTCGGCGCGCTGCTCGGCCTCGTCCCGCGCCTCGGCGAGCCGCCCGATCTCCGACCGCCCGGCCTGCGCCTTGCTGCGCAGCGCCTCGACGCGTCCGCGCAGCCTGGCCAGCTCCTCGCGACGGTCGGCGGCCGCCCGCGCGGCGGCCTGCAGCCTGCGCTCCTCGGCCGCGAGGGCCTCCTCGGCGCCCGACCGCTCCTCCACCGCGTGCGACAGGCCGTCCTGCGCCTCGTCCAGCGCCGCCCGGAGCATCTCCTCCTGCTCGCGGATCTCGGCCGCCTCGCGCTCCATGTCCTCGGGATCGCGCCCGCGCCGCTCCTCCTCGCGCGCCTCGGCCGCATTCCGGTGCCGCTCGGCCGCGAGGTCCGCGACGCCGCGCAGCCGCTCCTTCAACGCCGACAGCTGGAACCACGTGTCCTGCACCTGCGCGAGCCTCGGCGCCTGCTCGGCCTCCTCCGCCTCCAGCACGCCCTCGCGCTGCTGCGCCTCCGCCAGCGCCCGCTCCGTCTCCGTGCGGCGCTCCCGGATCGCGGCCTCGTCCGCGGCCTCCTGATCCAGCTTCGTCCGCAGCGTGACGAGGTCGTCCGCCAGCAGCCTGAGCCGCGCGTCCCGCAGGTCGGCCTGGATGACGGCGGCCTTGCGCGCGATCTCCGCCTGCCTGCCCAGCGGCTTCAGCTGTCGCCTCAGCTCACCGGTCAGGTCCTGGACGCGCGTCAGGTTGCCCTGCATCGCGTCCAGCTTGCGGAGCGCCTTCTCCTTCCGCTTGCGGTGCTTGAGGACGCCCGCGGCCTCCTCGATCACCGCCCGGCGCCCCTCAGGACCCGAATGCAGGACGCGGTCGAGCTGCCCCTGCCCGATGATCACGTGCATCTCGCGGCCGATGCCCGAGTCGGACAACAGCTCCTGGATGTCCAGCAGCCGGCACGCGTCCCCGTTGATCGCGTACTCGCTCGACCCCGACCGGAACATCAGCCGGCTGATCGTGACCTCGGTGTAGTCGATCGGCAGCGCGCCGTCGGAGTTGTCGATCGTCAGCACGACCTCGGCGCGCCCGAGCGGCGCCCGGTTCGCGGTACCGGCGAAGATGACGTCCTCCATCTTGCCGCCGCGCAGCGACTTCGCGCCCTGCTCCCCCATCACCCAGGCCAGCGCGTCCACGACGTTCGACTTGCCCGATCCGTTAGGCCCCACCACGGCCGTGATGCCCGGCTCGAACTTCAACGTGGTGGACGACGCGAAGGACTTGAAGCCGCGCAACGTCAGATTCTTCAGATACACGCGCTCCCCGTCCCCCTCCTCCACACACGGGCCGACAACATCCGTCGAACGATACTGGGTTTACTGCGTTTCTCTCCTCCTTCGGGCCTTGGCGGCCCTCCATCGTCGAGCAACGCTGTGCGATCGCTGGCATCGCTCCGGCTCGCCTGGCGGCTCGCTGCGCGATCAGGTTCTCGCTTCGCTCGAACCTGCCTTCGGACGCGATCGCGACTGTTTGGGTCTGTGCGTGGCTGGGGTGGTGGCTGAGGTGGGTGCGTCTATTGGTTGCGCAGTGCGCGCTGCTGCGGGTGACGGTGGTCTTCGCGGACGTTCGGGTACCCCCGATGCCAGCAATTGCCACAAAACCGTCAGGGTCGGACAAACCGAAAAAGGGTCGGGGTTGACCGAATCTTGACTGGTATCGGAGGGGGCGGCGCGGGGGTGCGCGGAAATGGCGGATGTCCCCGGTTCCCAGAAATGGGTGAACGGCGACTGCGTCCATACCTGGACGGGTCAGGTTTTGCCTGCTTGGGCTGTGCCTAAGCCGGGGTCACGGGTCGTGGGGCCGGAGGCGCCCCAGCGCCGGAGATCGCACGACCCGACGAGCCGGGCGACCGCAGCGCCACGATCACAAACCCGCACGGTCACGGAAACCCGCACCGTGGCGTGAGGATCGACCGGCTCGCGACAGGGGTTCCAGGGGGTCGCCCCCCTGGGCCAACACGGCATAACTAAGGGACGCCGAGTGGCGGCGTCCCTGTTCACTCTTGAGAAGCGGGCGCCGATCAGGTCAGCGCCGGTTCACGGTCCTTCACCGGAAGCGACATCACATCGTCGTCCGTCGCCGTCGCAAGCGCGTCGTTCTCCGCCTGGAGCCGTACGAGCTCGGCTTCCAGATCACGTACGCGCTGCTGAAGGCGCCGCATCTCCGCGACCATCCGGGGGTCGGGACCGCCGACGTGGCCGAGTAGAGCCTTCGCCATGACTAAGGGTCCTCCACGCTGAGTAACCAGCAGGGATCGCGCACGAGAATCTGCTGAAGTCGGTGCGCGTATCGTCTAGAGTCGCACCGGCCGGTGTCCTGGTCAAGACGCACATCACAGGCCGGTAACAACCTTCCTCTACTAGTTTAGCAGGTATAAACCAGAGGTCCCTACCCCGTCACCGCTCGTGGAAACCGGGCGCCTCGCCGCGTGGCGCGGTCCAACGCTCGGTGACGCCGGTGACCTTCCCCGGACGGGCCGGGTCCGCGTCGTCGCCGCCCAGCAGGTCCAGGAGCCGGCGGCACTTGGCCCAGGGGCCTTCGGCGACGACCTCCACGCGCCCGTCGGGCAGGTTGGTGGCGCTGCCGGCCAGGCCGAGCTCCAGCGCCCGCGCCCGCACCCACCAGCGGAAACCGACTCCCTGGACGCGGCCGCGCACCCAGGCCGTCAGCCGCACCGTCTCGTCGCCGGCGTCCATCGCGTCCCCCGTTCCGGTCATCGATCCGCCGCCCTAGTACCGTGCCCGCCGCGGGCGCGGCTGGCACACGGGGCAGCTGTAGGACGAACGGTTCATGAACTCGTCCCGGCGGATGGGCGTCCCGCAGCGGCGGCACGGCTCGTCCCGCCTGCCGTAGGCGTCCAGCGAGCGCTCGAAGTAGCCGCTCTCGCCGTTCACGTTGACGTAGAGCCTGTCGAACGACGTGCCGCCGACCGCCAGGGCGGCGCCCATGACGTCCTGAGCGGCCTCCAGAAGCCGCGCGGCCTCCGCCCGGGTCATCGTCTCGGTCGGCCGCGCCCAGTGCAGCCTCGCCCGCCACAGCGCCTCGTCGGCGTAGATGTTGCCGACGCCGCTGATCAGCGACTGGTCGAGCAGCGCCCGTTTGATCCCGGTCCTGCGGCGGCGGAGGGCGCGGAAGAACGCCTCCGCGTCGAAGGCGTCCTCCAGCGGGTCGGCGGCGATGTGGACGATCGGCTCCGGGACGAGCCCCGAGCCGTCGACCTTGTCCGGCGCCAGGTCGGTGACCATGAGGTGCCCGAACGTCCGCTGGTCGACGAAGCGCAGGTCGAGGCCGCCGTCGGCGAAGACGATCCGGACCCGCAGATGCTTCTCGCGCTCCCGGTCCGGCTCGCCGACGAGCAGCTGGCCACTCATCCCGAGGTGGGCCAGGAGCGCCTCCTCAGGCGCCCCGTCCCCGCCGGCGCGCAGGGGCAGCCACAGGTACTTGCCGCGGCGGCGGGGCGGCAGGACGGTGCGTCCGGCGAGGCGTCCGGCGAAGTCGGCGGGACCCGCGTCGTGGCGGCGCACCGCCCGCGGGTGCAGGACCTCGGCGGACGCGATGGTGCGGCCCGTCGTGAACCGGTCCATGCCCCGCCGGACGACCTCGACCTCGGGAAGCTCAGGCACCGGCCTGGGCCGCCTGTCCGGCCTGCTCATCGGTGGTCCGGCCCTGGCCGTCGCGCTCGGCGGCGGCCGACTGCGCCTGGCCGGGGGCGTCCCGCTGGACGACGATCTCGCGGATCTCGTTCCAGGCGGCCTCGGCGGCGTGCTGCTCGGCCTCCTTCTTGCTGCGGCCCTCACCGGACCCATACGTCCGGCCGCCGACCCGCACGGACGCGCGGAACGTCTTCTGGTGGTCGGGACCGCTCTCGGCGACGTGGTACTCGGGGACGCCGAGCTCCTCCACCGCGGTGAGCTCCTGCAGCGAGGTCTTCCAGTCCAGGCCCGCGCCGAGGCCCGCCGAACGGGCGATCAGCGCGTCGAAGAGCCGGTGCACCAGCGCGGACGCCTCGTCCAGCCCGCGGTCCAGGTAGACGGCTCCGATCAGCGCCTCCAGCGTGTCGGCGAGGATCGAGGCCTTGTCGCGGCCCCCGGTGCCCTCCTCGCCGCGGCCGAGCCGGATGTGGGCGCCGACGCCGAGACCGCGGGCGACGCCCGCGAGGGCGCGCATGTTGACGACGGCGGCGCGCAGCTTGGCGAGCTGCCCCTCCGGCAGGTCGGGGTGGCCGCGGAACAGGGTGTCGGTGACGACGAGGCCCAGCACCGAGTCTCCGAGGAACTCCAGGCGCTCGTTGGTGGGCAGGCCGCCGTTCTCGTACGCGTACGAACGGTGCGTCAGCGCGCGTTCGAGCAGCTCGGCGCTCACGTCGACGCCGAGGGCGCCGGTCAGTTCGGTGCGATCCGGCGCCGGATCGCTCTTCTTTCCGCTCACGGGCCCTCCTCGCAGGCCGTGTACCGCGCATGGCGCGGTCGCGTCTGGGGCGCGCGGCCTGGGCGGCCGGGGCCGGCGAGGACGGGCGGGAGGGTCCGCGAAGACGAGGTGCGCGCCGGTCGGCTGATCCCGGCGTGCACCACGGCTCCGGGCGCAGTGAACTTTGCGTTCGGTCTCCGCGCCTGTCACCACGCCGGCGTCGCGCGCCGGGTGGTCGGATGCCTGGTTCCTGCCGCATCGGGGGGCGGCTCGCGCCGTCCGCGCGGATCCGCCCCCCAGGATGCGAGAAGACTCAGGCCGACGGGGCGATGACCTCGCGCCGGTTGTAGGTGCCGCAGGTCGCGCACGCGGTGTGCGGCAGCTTCTGGTCGCGGCACGTCGGGCACTCGACCAGGTTCGGCGCCTGGGTCTTCCAGTTCGAGCGCCGGTGCCGCGTGTTGCTGCGCGACTTCTTCCGCTTCGGGACGGCCACGTCAGCCCTCCTGCTTTCTTTCTCGTCGATCGAATGAAGCACGGGAGCCGTTGCTCCCGTCCCCCCGGTCGGGGGACGCCGGCGCCATGTCGCCGGCGAGGTCCTGCAGCGCCGCCCACCGGGGGTCGGCGACGTCGTGGCGGTGGCCGGGTCCGGCGTCCGCCAGCCGCGCACCGCACTCCGGGCACAGGCCCGGGCAGTCGTCCCGGCACAGCGGGGACAGCGGCAGCGCGAGCACCACCGCGTCCCGCAGGACCGGTTCGAGGTCGATCAGGTCGCCCTCGAGGCGGAGCTCGTCGTCGTCGGCGTTCCCGCCGGAGCGGGTGTCGTCGTAGACGAAGAGTTCCTGGAAGTCCGCCTCGAAGGTCGAGGCGATCGGGTCGAGGCAGCGTGCGCACTCCCCCTTGAGGGGGACCGTCGCCGTGCCGGTGACGAGCACCCCTTCCAGGACCGCTTCGAGCCGGAGGTCCAGCTCGATCGCGGCGCCCTCGGGGACGCCCACCATCTCGACGCCGAAATTCTCCGGTGCCGGCACGGACAGGTTCTCCTCCCGCGACGACCCGGGTTGCCTGCCCAGAGCTCGGGTGTCGAGCACGAGAGGGGCGTTGGGGTCGAGACGTGTCAGTGGATTCCTGCTTTCGTGAGGCATGAGAATGACGACCACGGGTGATGGCCGATGTCCCAGGGTACCGAAGACACGGCCGTTGACCCAACTCGCGGCGCCGCTCACCAGGGAGGGCCGCCGGTGCGTGTTTCCGTCCTCGCAGGGGGTCAGCGAGGCTCTTTCTTCCCGCGCCGGACGGCCCGGACGGGAAGATCGAGGTCAGTCCGCCTTGAGCCGCTCGACCAGCCGGTCGTGGACGAGGTCGGGGACGAGCCCGGAGATGTCGCCGCCGAACCTGACGACCTCTTTCATCAGGCTGGACGACAGGAACGCGTACTCGGGGTTCGTCGCCATGAACAGCGTCTCGACGCCGGCGATGCGGTGGTTCATCTGGGCCATCTGCAGCTCGTACTCGTAGTCGCTGACGGCCCGGAGCCCGCGGACGATCACCGGGATGTTCTGCTCCTTGCAGTAGTCGACGGTGAGCCCGTAGAACGTGTCGACCTTGATGTTGCCGTACTCCTTGGTGACCTCGGAGATCATGTCGGCGCGCTCGTCGACGGTGAACAGGCTCTTCTTGCTCTTGTTGATCAGCACGGCGACGACCACCTCGTCGTAGAGGCGGGAGGCGCGGCTGATGATGTCGAGATGCCCGTTGGTGACGGGGTCGAACGATCCCGGACAGACGACACGGCGCACGGCGCGAACCCCTTCGGTCCCGGTTTCTGACCTGCGGCGCGAACGTACCAAATCGCATTCGGCCCGAATTTCACCGGGGCCGCCCGGTCACCCCCCTTCGCCGTCCAGCGCGTCGATGATCTTGGCGGCGATCGGGCCCGACTCGATGCCGTACCCGGGCGCCTCGGTCATCACCGCGACCGCGTACTTCGGGTCGTCGCGCGGGCCGAACCCGATGAACCAGCGGTCGTTGTGGGCGGCGCCCTCGACGTCGGCGGTCCCGGTCTTGCCGCCGAGGACGGACGTCCCTCGCAACGATTTTCCTGTACCCCGGTCGACGACGGCCTTCATCATGTCCCGCATCTGTCCGGCCTGGTCGCCGGTCAGGGCGGTGGACATCCGGGTGGGCGAGATCTCGTCCACCGTGGAGCCGTCCGGCGCGCGGAGCCTGTCGACCAGGCGCGGTCGCATGATCACGCCGTCGTTGACGATCCCGGCGGCGACCATCGCCATCTGCAGCGGCGTGGAGACCGTACTGCCCTGGCCGATGGAGCCGAGCGCGCTGAGCGACGGCTCTCCGGTCTTCGGGAAGGAGCTGGCGGCGCTGCGCAGGCCGTCGGCGTACTCGATCCGGTCGCCGAACCCGAACCGCGCGGCCGCCGCGTGGACGGCGTCGTTCCCGGGCTCCTCCGCGCCCATGAAGGCGAACGTGGTGTTGCACGACTGGGCGTACGCCTCGATGAGCGGGATCCGGCTCAGGTCGCACGAGCCGCCGATGTCGCCCGCGTCGTTGTTGATCGCCTGCCCGGAGCGGGGCGGGCGGTAGCTGCGGCCCGCCTTGACGCGGGTGCGCTCGCTCGCCCCGGCCTCCAGCGCGGACGCGGCGACGACGGTCTTGAACGTGGAACCCGGCGGGAACAGCTCGTGCGCCGCCTTGTCGAGCAGCGGCTTGAGGGGCTGGTCGCCGAGCCGGTCGAAGGCGTCCGTCGCCTTCTCGCGATCGAGGGTCGACACTTCCGCGGGGTCGTAGGACGGCGTCGACGCCATCACCAAGATCGCGCCCGTTTCGGCGTCGAGGACGACGGCCGCGGCGCGGCGCGCGCCCGCGCCCTGGAGCGCGTCGTAGGCGACGCGCTGCGCCTTGACGCTGACGGTGGACTCGACCGTCCCGCCTGGGACGTGCTTGCCGATGAGCTTGTCGACGAGGTTGGACGTGGCGAGCCGGTCGTCGGTCCCGTCCAGGAAGTGGTTCTCCGCGTCCTCCAGGCCGGTCTGGGAGAACACGGAGAAGTAGCCGGTGACGGGGGCGAACGCCGGGCCGTCCTTGTAGCGGCGCTGATAGCGCTCGTCATCGACCTTCTCCGACCAGGCGAGGCGCTCGCCGTCCGCCACGATGGGGCCCCGGTCGATCTTGAAGCGGTCCTCGAACTGGCGGGCGTTGAGCGAGTCGTCGCGCAGGCTCTGGGCCTGGAATCCCTGGACGTAGGTGATGTTCGCCATGAGCGCGATGACCATCACCAGGGTGAGGATCCAGGTACGCCCTACGGCACGGTCAACGCCGGGCCTCATGGGTTAGCCCATACCCGCAAGCCGCTTGCCTCAACGGCCTGCGGCGCGTCAACGGTGGGTGGCACGTCAACGGTCGGTGGCGCGGCCGTACCAGAACACTGCTTCGCCGTAGCGGCGGTCTCGTTCGGGCTCGTAGCCGTCCGGCCAGCGCAGTGCAGGGCCGCGGGCGGCGCGTTCTACGACGATCAGCGCGTCCGGGGCCGTCCAGCCGTTGTCGCGGAGGTCTTCCAGGAGGACGGTGACGGACGCGTCCGCCAGCGCATACGGCGGATCGGCGAAGACCAGGTCGTACGGCTCCCCCGGCGGGGGCTTGCGGACGACCCGCTCCACCTTGTCCGCGCACGGGACGACGCCGGGCAGCCCCAGCGCCTCGGCGTTCTGCCGGATCACCTTCATCGCCCGCGGGTGCGACTCGACGAGCAGCGCGTGGCCGGCGCCCCGGGACAGGGCCTCCAGGCCCACGGCGCCCGATCCCGCGTAGAGGTCGGCGACGCGCAGGCCGTCCAGCGGGCCGAGCAGGGCCAGCACGGTGGCGAACAGGCCCTCGCGGGCGCGGTCGCTGGTCGGCCTGGTGTCCCGTCCCGGCGGGACGGCCAGCCGCCGTCCGCCCGCGCTCCCCGCGATGACCCTGGTCATCCCCCCAGTATCGCGGCCGCGCGGCGTTCGGACGCCCGGCCGCACATGCACGAACGACACGCCCCAAGAGTGCACAACTCGGGCAGTGGCCGGTTGTGGAACTACACCTAAATGATCGAATCGCTGTTCACAGCCACTACTGGACGTGTAAACGTGCTCGCAGGTTGTGCAACCACTTTCCCCTCAGGAGAATCTGTGCATCACGGTAGGAGACTGGCGGTGACGGCGGGGGCGACGGTTCTCGGCATTGCCGCCATGAGCGGCGTTTCACACGCTGAGACCTCCCAGCCCTCCGCCGAACGGTCCGCGTCCCTGTTGTCGGGCGCGGCCCCCGAGAAGGAGGCATCGAAGACGACGAGCACCACGAGGCCGCTGCTCAGCCTCGATCTCGGTCCCTCGGCGACGTCCACCAAGTCGGCCGGGACCGGCGGCTCGGGCCTCAACCTCGACCTCGGTGTCGGAGTCGGCATCGGCGCGCCGAAGGACGGCGGCAGCGGGGGCATCCGGGTGAACGCGGGCGTGAACGCGTCCCTGGGCGGCGGCTCGGGCACCCGCCAGGGCAACCGGACCGCGGCGGCCGCCGAAGAGCCCGGCCTGTCGGTCGGCGCCAACGCCGGGGTTTCGGTCGGCAGGGCGCTGTCGGCGAACGTGTCGGCGAACGCCTGCGTCGGCGGCTGCCAGGCCCCGACGCCGCCCACCCCGCCGGTGCCGCCGAGCCCGACGCCGCCGGGCCCGCCTTCGGGGCCGCTGCTGCCCGACCTTCCGTCCTCGCCCATGAAGCCGGGCGCGGCGGGCATCGGCGACTTCACGCCGCCGAAGAAGCTGCCGGTCACCGGCACCGACGCGCTGCCGCTGGCCCTGATCGGCCTCACCGCCATCGCCGCGGGCAGCGCCGCGGTGGCCGCGACCCGCAGGCGCACAGCCCGCGAGTCCTGAGGATCACGCAAGAGGGGCGTCTCCCAAGCCGGGGAGGCGCCCCTCCGGCGTGCAGGGCGGCTCTCAGCCCCGCACAGGGCGGTTCACGCTCAGAGGGCTTCGTTGCCCGCGACCTTCCAGGTGCCGCCCGTGAGCTGGAGCTGCACCCGGTGGACGGTCACCTGGTCCTGATCGGTGCACGCGCCCTTGCACGCGCCGAGCGTCACGAGCGCCGTCAGCCGGTCCGCCTGCCCGCCCGAGCGCAGCCCGATCTCCACCGGCGTGCCCGCCGCGACGGACGGGTCGCGCGCCACCGCGTCGAGCGCCCCGCGCGCCTGCGTGCCCGGCCAGGGCGCGCCCGCCGTGTCCGCGCGCGGCGAGGCCGCCTTCAGCGAGTACAGGCTGTCGAGGAGCCAGCCGCCGCCCTGCTTGACCATGGTCGCCCGCATCGGGTCCTGCAGCCGGCTCGGATCGGCGTTCTCCGCGCGCACCGTCCGCTTGACGTACGACAGCACCGTGACCGTGCCCGACGAGGCGGCCACCACCGCCGAGTCGACGATCTCCGTCGTCACCGAGCCCTTCTTCTGCTTCAGCTCGTCGCGGTACTCGCGCGTCGCGAGCTGGCGGTCGTAGTCGGCGCCGTACCGCTGCGTCGACACCCGGTGCGCCGCCTCCACGTTCTGGTCGAGCGACGCGTGGTCGAAGCTGAGCACCGTCTTGATCGCCTGCGCGGCCGGGTCGACGACGGCGGCCGCATCGGCGGGCGGCGCGGCGGCCTCGGCCGTGTCCGCCTTCGCGGGCTTCTCCCCCGAGCCGCCGGACAGCAGCGCCCACGCCGCCCCGCCCACACCGGCCGCGAGCAGCACCGCCGCCGCTGCCGCGGCGATGCCCAGCCCGCGCCTCCTGCGCCGCGGCGGGACGGTCTGCGGCGACTGCGCGTACCCCGGGGGGCCGCCCATCCCGGGGCCCGTCCCTGGGCCGGTCCCGAGGCCGATCCCCGGGCCGGTACCGCCTGAGTCCGTCCCCATCAGGTGGTCGGCACGGCCCACGGTCGGCGGCGCGGACGGCGGCGTCCGCGGGTCGCCCGCGAAATGGGCGCCGGTGCTGAGCGTGCCCATGTCGCCCTCGTCGATCGTGTCGACGCCGCCGAGCAGGTTCAGCAGCACCCCCTGCGCCTCCGGACGCCGCGCCGGGTCCTTGGCCAGGCACGACGCGACGACGCCGCGCAGCGACTCCGGCAGCGCCGACAGGTCGGGCTCGTAGTTCAGGATCCGGTGGAACACCGCGGAGATCGTGTCGTTGCCGAACGGGTGCCGTCCCGTCGCCGCGAACAGCATCGTCGCCGCCCACGTGAACAGGTCCACGCCGGTGCCGAGGTCGGTGTCGGTGACCTGCTCGGGCGCCATGTACGACGGCGTCCCGACCACGCCGCTGCCCTTGGTCGCCGACGCCCCGGCGATCCGCGCGATGCCGAAGTCGATGACGCGGGGCCCGTCCGGGCCCATCAGCACATTGGACGGCTTGAAGTCGCGGTGCAGGATGCCCGCCCGGTGGATCGCCGCCAGCGCCGTCACGGTCCCGATCGCCAGCCGGTCGAGGTCGGTCCCGGTCCGCGGGCCCTTCTCGTTCACCAGCCCGCTGAGCGACGGCCCCGGCACGTATTCGCTGACGACGTACGGCAGGTCGCCGGAGATGTCGGCGTCCAGGACCTGGGCGGTGCAGAACCCGGCGACCCGCCCGATCATCCGCATCTCCCGCTCGAACCGCGCCCGCCACTCCGGGTCGCGGCTGAACCGGTCGCGCAGCAGCTTCACCGCCGCCTGCTCGCCGTTCTCGCGGCGCCCCAGGTAGACGACGCTCTGCCCGCCCTCACCGATCCGTCCGACCAGCTCGTACGGCCCGAGCTGAGCCGGGTCGCTGGGCAGCAATGGGCCAACGGCCGTCATGGGAGCTCCTCCGTCGCATGCGAGACCCGCCACGGGACCTGTACCCGCCCGAGCACCGCATCGCCACTTACGATCGGCTATACGTTAGACGCCTGTAATCGCCCATGCGTTCTCCGTTGTCCCGGTCAGGTCTTTTCGAGGAAGTCGGCTCGGTCTTCGTCCAAAAGTGACGCCAGGACGGTGGCCAGGCCGGGGTGGTCGGAGAGGTCCGGGTCTTTCTCGACCAAGGTCGTGGCCTCCTCGCGGGCGTCGCGGATGACGTCCTCGTCCTTTTGGAGGGTGAGGAGGCGGAGGCTGGAGGTGCGGCCTGCCTGTGCGGCGCCCAGGACGTCGCCTTCGCGGCGCTGTTCCAGGTCCAGCCGGGAGAGCTTGAAGCCGTCGGTGGTGGAGGCGACGGCGTCCAGGCGTTCGCGGGCCTTGCTGCCGGGTTCGGCGTCCGTGACGAGCAGGCACAGGCCGTGCAGGGAGCCGCGGCCGACGCGGCCGCGGAGCTGGTGGAGCTGGGAGACGCCGAACCGGTCCGCGTCCATGATCACCATGACGGTGGCGTTGGGGACGTCGACGCCGACCTCGATGACCGTGGTGGCGAGCAGGACGTCCAGGTCGCGGTCGGTGAAGCGGCGCATGACCGCGTCCTTCTCGTCGGGGTGGAGCTTGCCGTGCAGGACGCCGATGCGCAGGCCGGTGAGGAGTTCTTCCAGCTTCGGCAGCACCTCCATGATCCCGAGGGGTGAGCGGCGGGCCTCCTCGTCGGATGCGATGGCGTCGCCTTCGTCGCCCTCCTGCTCGCCGATGCGCGGGCAGACGATGTAGATCTGGCGGCCGTTGGACGCCTCCTCCTTGATGCGCTCCCAGGTGCGGGCGAAGAACGCGGGCTTCTCCGGCGGCACCACGTGGGTCTGGATCTCGGAGCGGCCCGCCGGGAGCTGCCCGAGGACGGACGTCTCCAGGTCGCCGAACACCGTCATCGCCACCGTCCGCGGGATCGGCGTCGCCGTCATGACCAGGACGTGCGGGCGCCCGCCGCCGGTCTTCTCGCGCAGCGCGTCCCGCTGCTCGACGCCGAAGCGGTGCTGCTCGTCCACGACGACGAGGCCGAGGTCGGCGAACTGGACGCTCTCCTGGAGGAGCGCGTGGGTGCCGACGACGATGCCCGCGGCGCCGGACGCGGCGTCCAGCAGGGCCTCCTTGCGCGCCTTCGCACCCTGCGATCCGGTGAGGAGCGCGACGCGGGTGGCGTTGTCGGCCCCGCCGATCTGCCCGGCCTGCGCGAGGTCGCCGAGCATGCCGGTGATCGACCGGTGGTGCTGCTGGGCGAGGACCTCGGTGGGCGCGAGCAGTGCGGCCTGGCCGCCGCCGTCCACGACCTGCAGCATCGCGCGGAGTGCGACCACCGTCTTGCCGGAGCCGACGTCGCCCTGGAGGAGGCGGTGCATGGGGTGTTCGAGGGCCAGGTCGGCGGCGATCTCGTCGCCCACCTCGCGCTGGCCCTCGGTGAGCTCGAACGGCAGGCGCGCGTCGAACTCCGCCTGGAGGCCGCCGAAGGACGGCGGGCGCGGCGTCGCCGGGAGGGCGGAGGCGGCGAGGCGGCGCTGCGCGAGGGCGACCTGGACGACGAACGCCTCGTCCCATTTGAGGCGCTTGCGGGCGCGGCCGAGGTCCTCCCAGCTCCGCGGCCGGTGGATGCCCTCGTACGCCTCGCGCAGGCCGATGAGGTCGCGGCGGCGCAGGAGCGGCGCGGGCATCGGGTCGGCGGGCAGGTCGAGCTGGTCGAGGACGGTGCCGACGGACGTCCCGATCGTCTCGATCGGCAGGTTCTTGGTCGACGGATAGATCGGGATGATCTCGTCGGCCCACTCCTGCGCGGCCTGCTCGGCGCCCTTCTCGTGGACGACCTTGTACTGCGGATGCGCGAGCTGCCGGACCGCCCTGCCGCTGCGCGGCCGGTAGGTGCTGATCTTCCCGGCGAACAGGCCGCGCGTGCCGGGCGACAGGTCCTTCTCCGGCCGGTAGGAGCCCTTGCGGCCGAAGAAGCTCAGCTTGAGCTCGCCGGTGCCGTCCGTGACGGTGATCTCCAGGACGTAGCCGGGGCTGCGGGAGAGGGTGCGGCCCTGGACCTTCACGACCTCGGCCATGACGGTGACGTGCTCGCCGTCCTGCAGGCCGCTGAGCTGCGTGAGCTCGCCGCGGTGCGCGTAGCGGCGCGGGTAGTGGTGCAGGAGGTCGCCGGCGGTGTGCAGGTCGAGGCCCTTCTCCAGCACCTTGGCCGTCTTGTCGCCGAGGACCTTGCGCAACGGCTCGTCGAGATTCGCCACGTGTCTTTTCTAGCCGATGGGGGCGACGGGCATCAGGGGATGTTCACTCGATGCCGATGAGGAGCGGGTACCGTTCCTGGCCGCCGTCGTAGACGCCGACCTCCACGTCCGGATGGGCGTCGCGCAGATGCCCTTCGAGGACGGCGGCGAGGCCGGGCGGCGCGTACAGGCCGATGATCAGCGTGGCGAGTTCGCCGCCGCCGGACAGCATCCGGTCCAGGACGTGCCGCGCGACCTCCGCGACGCCCGCGCCGATCGTCACGACGTCGCCCTCGATCAGGCCGAGGACGTCGCCCGGCTGGCACAGGCCGACGCTCGTGACCGCCTCCTGCGCGGCGACCTCCAGGTGGCCGAACCGGGTGGCGCCGGCGGCGCGGGTCATCTCGATCACGTCCTCGGCGAAGCGGCGCAGCGGGTCGTGCACCGCGAGCGCCGCCATCCCCTGGACAGACGCCTTGGCCGGGACGACCGCGATGCGCGCTCCCGCCTCGCGGGCACGTTCCGCTGCGGCCTCGGCGAGGGAGAGGACCTCGGGCTCGTTCGGCAGGACGGTCACCTCGTCGCCCGCCGCGAGGATCGCCTCCGCGAGGACGGCGAGCGGCGGCGCCGCGCCCGGGTCGCGGCGGACCACCTGCGCCCCGCATTCCTCGAAGAGCGCGGCCAGCCCGTCGGCGGCGGTGACCGCGATCACCGCGCGGCCGGTGTGCGGCGCGTGCGGCTCCCGCGCCCCGGCGTGCAGGTAGGTGACACGGATCCGGTGCGGACGCCCTGCGGCGAGGCCCGCCTCGATGGCCGCGCCCGCGTCGTCCACGTGGACGTGAACGTTCCAAAGCCCGTCGCCGCCGACCACGACCAGCGAATCACCGAGGCGGTCGAGCTTCTCGCGGAGGGTGTGGACGGCCTCGTCCTGCGCGTACAGCAGGTAGATGACCTCGTAGCCGGGACCGTTCCGCGCCTCGGACCGTTCCCGCACCGGATCCGGCGCGCCGGGGGTGCGGGCGGGCACCTCGTAGTGGTCGGGGTACTCCTCGGTGAGCTCGGCGACGAGCGCGTCGAGCACCACGCAGAGCCCGGCCGCGCCCGCGTCCACGACGCCGCTGCGCGCCAAGACGTCCAGTTGGGCGGTGGTGCGGTTCAGTGCGTCCCGGGCCCCACCGGCGGCGGCCCGCGCCGCCTCGGTGAGGTCGGTGGCGGACGATTCCGCGGCCGAGGTGCATGCGGAAGCGGCGGCGTCCAGGACGCTGAGGATCGTTCCCTCCACGGGATGTTCCACGGCTCCGCGGGCCAGGCCGGACGCGTGCTCCAGCGCTCTCGCGAACACGGCCCCGTCGGGCGGCGCGTCCAGCGGGCCGAGGACGTCCGCCAGGCCGCGGAGCACCTGACTCAGGATCACGCCGGAGTTGCCCCACGCGCCCAGCAGCGCGCCCCGCGCCAGCGCACGCCAGGTGTCCGGGACGCCCGCGCCGTCCGGAAGCTCGTCCAGCGCGTCCGCCGCCGCGAGCACGGTCAGGTGCAGATTGGTGCCGGTGTCGCCGTCCGGGACCGGGAAGACGTTCAGCGCGTCGATCTCCGCCCGGGTGCTGCCGAGCGCTTCCGCGGCGCCCCTGCACCACCGCCGGATCGCCGCCATGTCGAGGACTTCGCCCACGCCCCGCCCCTCTCAGCTTTCGCCCGACTCTTCTGTACCGTGTAAGGGGCGTCCTGGGGAAGCGGTAAAGCCGGATGTTTCGCGAGCCGATTCGCCTATCCGACGGGCCGTCGGCTACTCTGATCCGTGCGCCTCGTCCGAGGCGCTCGTCAGTGAGCGCCCATGATGCCCGGCTCGCCCGCAGCGGCGACGGGCGGCGCTCCGGTCAGAGTTTCGACACCACTTGGAGTTTCCCGTGGCTTCCGTCTGCGACGTCTGCGGCAAGGGACCCGGTTTCGGCATGCGCGTCTCCCACTCGCACCGCCGCACCCCGCGCCGCTGGAACCCCAACATCCAGCGCGTGCGCGCCGTCGTGAACGGCAGCACCAAGCGGATCAACGCCTGCACCTCCTGCATCAAGGCCGGGAAGGTCGTCAAGCCGACGGTCTGAGCGCCGCCGGGCAGAGCTTCGGCCGGCTCATCGGGTAGGCCCGGTGAGCCGGTTTTTGCGCGTCCGGGGGGCCGGGCGTCCCGCGCCGGTGGCGACGCCCACGTCAGGTGCGGTGGCGCCAGCCGTGGTCGACGGGGCCGATGCCCGCGCCGAGCGGGAAGCCCGCCGCGATCGCGCCCGTCACGTACTTCTTCGCCTTCGCCACCGCCGCGGGGACGTCCTCGCCGAGCGCCAGGTGCGACGCGATCGCGGACGCGAGCGTGCACCCGGTGCCGTGGGTGTGCCGGTTGTCGTGCCGGGGCGCGGTGAACCGGTGCTCGCGCTCCCCGTCGAACAGCAGGTCGGCGGGCTCGCCCGGCAGGTGCCCGCCCTTGATCAGCACCCACCGCGGGCCGAGCGCCTTGACGGCCTCGGCCGCCTCGCGCAGGCCCGCCTCGTCCACCACCTTGACGCCGGTGAGCTGTTCGACCTCGTAGAGGTTGGGCGTGACGACGGTCGCGGCCGGCAGCAGCGCCGAGCGGACGGCCTGGACGGCGTCGGGCGCGAGCAGCGAGTCGCCGTGCTTGGACACGCCGACGGGATCGACCACGGCGGGCGCGTCCGAGGCGGCCAGGGCCTCCGCGACGGTCTCGACCAGGGCCGTGGACGCGAGCATCCCCGTCTTGATGGCGTGGACGCCGATGTCGGACAGCACGGAGTCGAGCTGGGCCCGCACCGCCTCGACCGGCAGCTCCCAGTAGCCCTGGACGCCGAGCGAGTTCTGCGCGGTGACGGCGGCGATGACGCTCATCCCGTGGACGCCGAGCGCGAGCATGGTCTTCAGGTCGGCCTGGATGCCGGCGCCGCCGCCGGAGTCCGAGCCCGCGACGGTGAGCACGAGCGGCGGGGCCTGCCGCAGGGACGGGACAGCGGACGGGGAATGCGTCATACCGTCCACTTTATGGCTTCATGCCACCCGGACGATCTCGGGCGACCGGGCCGGGGGACGTCTCAGACGAACGCGCAGGGCTGGCTGTTCAGGACGCACGCGGACGGCTTGGACGCGGCGCCCCGCGCGGCGAACACGATCTGCACCTTCGCGCCGGGCGCGATGCTAGTGCGTCCGCGGACATAGGCGACCCTGCCCGTCCTGACGACGGTGGCGCCCTTGACGGCCGTGACGGACGCGCCGGAGATCTTGAACGCGAGCGCCCACCTGGTGACCGGCCGCGGGCCGTTGTTGGCGATCGTGGCGGTCGCCTTAAAGCCGCCGGGGCTCTTGGACGCGACCCGGAACGCGATGACGAGGCCGTCGGTACGGCCGGCGCCGCGGCTTGCGCGCTCGTTCTTCTCGCGCTGGGAGACCTGGTTGTCCCTGGGGTTGGTCTGCGTGCTGTCGTGCGGCGCGCCGCCGGCGAAGTTGAGGGAGATCTGCTGCGTGCTCAGCGCGTAGGCGACGATCCCGACCGCGATGACGAGCGCGACGATCGGCAGCAGCGGGACGGGGAGCACCGAGAGGAACTTGAACGGCCCGCCGCCCGGCCCGGACGCCTCGGCGCGGGCCTCCGGGTCTCGCTGATCCGGCATGTCGGGCGGCGAGAGCGGCTGGGACGGCTCGTAGGAGCCGAACGGATCGAACGGGTCTTCGGGAGCGGTGGCGGGGTGGAGGCTGGGAGCGCCTGGATAGTCACCGGGATAGTCGCCTGGGAGAGGGTCGAACAGCGGCCGGGCCGGAGGGCCGTGCGTGCGATCGACGTCGGGCGGCGGGCCCGTCGAGATGCGATCGTGCGGCGACACGTAGACGCGGTCGTCGGTCGGGCCGGAGAAGGCGTCGAAGGACGTGTCCGGCGGAGCGCCGTAGAACGCACCCTGGGACGCGGCGGCGTCCGGTACGGGTTCGTCGTCCGGTTCTTCGCGCCTGGTGTGTCGTCCCATCCCATCCCTCTTCGATCAGAGGATGTATACCAAACCCGTACCAACCGTGCCTACAGGATGCCCCAACGCGCACGGGTGGACTCGCTGCGTGCATGCCGTCTCACGTCGGGAAATGGTCCCACGCTCCGGCCGGCGGTTCGCGTCCGTCCACGCGCACTCCCGCCCCCTCTCCGACGCTCCCGATCACCGTCCAAGAGGAGGGCAGGACGGCGTTCGGAGGGAAGGTTCCGGCGAAGGCGTGGTCCTCACCGCCGGTGAGCGCGTGCCGCAGCCCGTCCGGGCCGAGGATCTCCGGGACGGGCACGGCGGACGAGTCGACCTCGATCCGGACGCCGCTCGCGTCCGCGATGTGCCCGAGGTCCTGGACGAGCCCGTCGCTGACGTCCAGCAGCGCGGTGGCGCCGTGCGAGCGGGCCTCCTCCCCCGCCGTGTACGGGGGCTCCGGACGGCGGTGTGCCGCGATCAGCTGAGCCGGCCCGTCCCGCCCTTCGGTGAGCAGTGCGAGCCCCGCGGAGGCGTGGCCGAGCCGCCCCCGGACGGCCACGACGTCGCCCGGACGCGCCCCGGACCGGGTGAGCGGAGCCGCGCCGCCCAGATCCCCGAGCGCGGTGATCGCGAGCGTGACGATGCCGGGCGCGCCGACGACGTCGCCCCCGGCGACGGACGCGCCCGCCGCGCGGCATTCGTCGGCGAGCCCGTCGTAGAGCAGTTCGGCCCATTCCGCCTCGGTGGCGGGCGGGGCCGCGAACCCGACGAGCAGCGCCGTGGGACGGGCGCCCATCGCGACGACGTCGGCGAGGTTCTGCGCGGCGGCCTTGCGCCCGATGTCGTAGGGGCCCGACCAGTCGCGGCGGAAGTGCCGGCCCTCCACGAGCAGGTCGGTGGTGGCCACGACACGCCCGTCCGGCGCGGCGATCACGGCCGCGTCGTCGCCGGGGCCGAGCCGCACGTCCGGACCCTGCGGGAGCCGCCGCGTCAGCCGGGCGATCAGCCCGAATTCGCCCACGTCCCCGATCGTGCCCATCCGCCCCGTCCGCGCCGTTTCTCGTACTTTGACCGTGCCGTACGCGCCCGCCCAGGGCGCGCCCGCCCCCGGCCACGCGCGGCGGCGCGTAACACGATACGGTGAACCGTCCGACGGTTGAATCTCCGCCCGGGGAGGACGTGATGGTGCAGGCCTACATCCTCATCCAGACCGAAGTCGGCAAGGCGGCCGAGGTGGCAAGCCATATCTCCGGCATAACGGGTGTCACTCTGGCGGAGGACGTCACAGGTCCCTACGACGTGATCGTCCGAGCGGAGGCGCGCAATGTCGACGAGCTCGGCAAGCTCGTCGTCGCCCAGATCCAGGCGGTCGAGGGCATCACCCGCACTCTCACGTGCCCGATTGTCCACATCTAAGCTCCCCTTGCTGGTGGCCGGGCTGGCCCTGATAGCCGGCGCGTGCGGCGACGGCGCCGTCCAGGTCCAGGTGCCGCAGCCGGACGCCGCCGCACGGCGCCTCTGCGAGGGCCTGCGCCTCCCCGAGAAGGTGCACGGGCAGAAGCGCCGCGACACCTCCCCGAGCTCGCCGCTGACCGCCGCCTGGGGATCGCCGCCGATCGCGCTGCGCTGCGGGGTGCCGCGTCCCGCGACGCTCCATCCCACGTCCCAGCTGGTGACGATCAACCGGGTCGACTGGTTCGGGCAGCCCGCGAACCGCCCGGTCACGTTCACCGCCGTCGCGCGGCAGGCGTACGTCGAGGTGACCGTCCCGCCCAAGTACAACCCGGCCGGGGACGTGCTCATCGAGCTCGGCCCGCTGATCGAGGCGACGATCCCGCAGAAACCCGAAGGCCAGATCTGACCGCCCCGGCGGCCGTCCGAGCGCCGATCACCAGATCGGGACGGGGCTCTCCCCACGCGCGTAGTACCCGGGGACCGGCTCGCCGGACGACCCCCGGTCCAGCCGCCGCCGCATCCCGTCCGACAGCACGTCCGCCTTCATCATCTCCACGAACACGGACGTGACGTTGCCGAGGTCGAACCAGTCCCGCTGCCACGACCACTGCCGGTTCCCCGCGTACCGGAACCACGACCCGCCGATGCCGGGGACCTCGTACGGCGTCCCGTCGGGGCGGCGCGCGTCCGCGACCTGCTTCCAGAACCCGACGACCTCGCCGCTGCGCTCGTCGACCAGGACGCTCTGGTACGGGTACGTCCACCCGTCGAGGCCGCCCATCTCCGAGCCGAGCGCCAGGTCGCGGATCTCGTCGCGGCCGACCGCCATGAAGTCCTGCGCCGGGCCGAGGTTCCAGCCGTAGGTGGCGTCCTCGGTGTAGAGGTCGGCGAGCGGGCGCCAGTCGCCGGCCTCCTCGCAGCGCCGGTTGGACTCCAGCCAGTGCTCGACCATCGCGTCGAGCTCTTCGCGGGGGAAGGAGGGCATCACGTCTCCAGCAGTCTGAGGGCCTGGGTCGGGCAGTAGCGGACGGCCGCGGTCACCTCCGCGCGCCGGTCTTCTGGCGGGTCGGCGTCCAGGACACGGACCTTGCCTTTGGCCGGAACCTCGAACACGTCCGGGGCCTCCAGCTCGCACATGGCGTGCCCCTGGCACAGATCGAGGTCGGCCGCGATCCTCACCGGCGCCTCCTGCGGTAGCGGACGGCGCACGGCTGCGCGAGCTGGACGACCATCTTCGAGTGGTCGTCGCGGTAGGTCTCCGGAGGCTGGGCGGGCTCGAACTCCCAGTCCCGCAGCAGCACCGAGAAGATGGCCTTGAGCTGCATCATCGCGAAGTTCGCGCCGACGCAGCGGTGCCGTCCCGCGCCGAACGGCACCCACGTCCAGCGGTTGAGGAGGTCCTCCTCGCGGGGCGCGGCGTAGCGTTCGGGACGGAACGCGTCCGGTTCGGGGAAGTCGGCCTCGATCCGGTTGGACACGGCGAGGCTGCAGCCGACCATCGTCCCGGCGGGGATGCGGTGGCCGACCACCTCCTGGTCGGTCTTCGCGACCCGCAGGAGCAGGATCAGCGGCGGATGCAGCCGCAGCGCCTCCTTGATCGCCGACTCCAGGGCGGGGATCGCGCGAAGGGCCTGGAAGGAGACCTCGCGCCCGTCGGCGTACAGGGCGTCCAGTTCGCGGACGACGCCGTCCAGCACGCCGGGATGGCGGAGCAGCTCGATCAGCGTCCAGGCGGCGGTGCCGGACGTGGTGTGGTGCCCGGCGAACATCATCGAGATGAACATGCCGGTGACCTGGTCGGCGTCGAACCGCGGCCGCCCGTCCGCGTCCTTGACCGACAGGAGGACGTCGAGGAGGTCGCGGTCGTCCTTCGGCGGGTCCGGGGGCCGCGCGTCCATGATCCCCTGGACGAGCCCGACCAGCGCCGCGCGGGCCGCGTCCCGCCGCCGGAAGCTGTCGATGTCGGCGTACGGGTCGACGTAGGCGAGCGCGTCGGTGCCGCGTTCCAGGTCGTGGTACAGGTCGGCGAACCGCCGGTCGAGCGCCGCGCGGAACTTGCGGCCGATCAGGCACGCCGACGAGGTGTAGATCGTCAGCTCGGCGAAGAAGTCGAGCAGGTCGATCTCGCCCTCGTCGCCCCATCCGGCGACCATCCGGTCGACCTCGGCGGCGATCGTCGCGGCGTGCCCCTTCAGGTACGAGCCCTTGAGCGCCTGGTTGTGCAGGGCCTCGCGGCGCTGCTCGGGCGTCGCGTCGAACACCACGCCCTCCCCGAAGATCGGGGTCATGAACGGGTACGCCTCGGCCTGGTCGAGCTCCTCGTCCGGGGCGCGGAAGAAGAACTCGTTGGCCTCCGCGCCCGACAGCAGCACGACGCGCCGCCCGGCGAGCCGGAACTCGCCGACGTCGCCGCACTCGTCCCGGACGCGCCGCATCAGCCCGATCGGGTCGGAGCGCAGCTCCTCCAGATGGTCGGGCCCGCCCGACACGACGCGCGGCTCCACCAATGCGGTCACTGTGCCTCCTCCAGGGGCGCTTCGGGCTGAATTTCGACCAGGGAGAGATGCGAGCCGCGCGGCGTGGACACGACCGCCGCGATGGCGGCGGCCACGTCCGAAGGGCGGAGGAAGTAGGGATGCCGCGCCGCGCCCCACTTCACCCACTCGTCCAGGACCTCGCCGGTCGTCCGCGCGTCCCAGCCCATCCCCATGCCCGTCGTCGTGGGCCCGGGACGGACGATCGACGCCCGCACACCCGTCCCCTCCAGCTCCATCTGCATGGCCCGCGCCATGCCCTCCACACCGTTCTTGGACGCGACGTAGGCGCCCATCCGCGTCCTGGGCACGCGCACGACGTCCGAGGAGACGAACACCACGTCCCCGCGCCGCCGCGCCACCATCCCCGGGACGAACCGTGAGACGAGCCGGTGCGCACCGACGAGATGGACCTGCACCTGCGCGGCGAACTCGTCCGGGTCCAGCTCGTGGATGCGGGCGGCGTCCAGATCACCGGCCCCGGAGACGACGACCTCGGCGGGCCCGAGCGCGTCCTCGGCGGCGGACGCGAACGCCTCGACGGACCCGGTGTCACCGACGTCCAGCGGGTGCGCGACCGCCTCTCCCCCGCCGGCGCGGATCGTCGCGGCCAGCTCCTCGCATCTCTCCAGCCGCCGCGCGCCGAGCGCGACCGGATGCCCGGCCGCCGCGAGCGCCGTAGCGGTGGCCGCGCCGATCCCGGACGACGCGCCCGTCACCACGGCCGGACGCCGCTCGGGATGCGGATCGAACCTGGGCATGCCTACCGCACCTCGACCCGGACGGGCAGGGCGGCGAAGCCGCGGACGTTCACCGAGTGCACCCGCACCGCGCCCGCCTCGTCGACCTCGTAGGACGCGACGCGCCGCACGAGCTCGGTCAGCGCGATCCGCGCCTCCAGCCGGGCCAGGTTGGCGCCCAGGCAGAAGTGCCGCCCGCCGCCGAAGCTGACGAGCCGCGACGTGTCGCGATCGAGGTCGTAGGCGTCGGCGCGCTCGAAGACGCGCGGGTCGCGGTTGGCGGAGCCGGCCAGCAGCAGCACCCGGTCGCCCTCGGGAATCCGCCGTCCGTGCAGCTCGACGTCCTTCGCGACCCTCCTGGCCAGCATCTGGCTGGACGTGTCGTACCGGAGCGTCTCCTCCACCCAATCGTCCACGCGCGCCGGGTCGCCGAACGGTTTCGCGACCTGCGCCGGGTTGCGCGCACCCCAGTAGAGGGCGTTGGCGAGCAGCTTGGTCGTCGTCTCGTTCCCGGCGACGACCATCAGGAACAGGAACGCGATGATCTCGGTGTCGGCCAGCCGGTCGCCGTCGATCTCGGCGTCCAGCAGCGCCGACGTCAGATCGCCGGACGGCCTGCGCCTGCGCGCGGCGACCATGTCCTGGTAGTAGCCGGCGAGGGTGAGCGCCGCGTCCATCCCGGCGGGCGGGACGTCGTCGAGCCCCTCCTCCCGGTGGACGACGGCGTCCGCGAGCCGCCGCACCTCCGCCCGGTCCGCGTCCGGGACGCCCATCAGCTCGGAGATCACGTCCATGGGCAGCAGCCCGGCGAAGCCGGACACGAAGTCGAACTCGCCCTTCTCCAGCGCGGGCTCCAGATGCCGCCGGGTCAGTGCGAGGATCCCGTCCGCCAGCTCCTGGACCCGGCGTGGCGTGAAGCCCTTCGAGACGAGTGCCCGCATCCGGGTGTGCCGCGGCGGGTCGAGCGCCAGGAACGACATCGTCCGGTGCGCGTGCGGGCCCCAGGCGCTCGGCT
The DNA here is from genome assembly GCF_004348735.1 of Actinomadura sp. KC06. Lineage (GTDB taxonomy): Bacteria > Actinomycetota > Actinomycetes > Streptosporangiales > Streptosporangiaceae > Spirillospora. Next base: position 5,848 of record NZ_SMKT01000085.1, on the reverse strand, counting down.
CCACCGAGACGCCGTGCGAGCTGGAGAACGTCGCGTGGTCACGGAACGCCGCGGACACGTCGGAGTGCCGGGACAGCGCCCAGAAGCCGATCTCGTCGTTGCGGTACAGCGGCGCCTCCTCGCGGAGCCGCGCGTAGAACGGGTAGGGATCCTCGTGGACGGCATAGTCGAACGGGCTGTACGAGACCTGCGCGGCGGTGCCCACAGCTGCTCCCTCGTCAGTCGGCCCTCGTCGGTCGGCCCTCGTCAATCGGCACTCGTCAGTCGGCGGGGTCGGGGAGGATCAGCTCCGCCATCTCGGCGAGCCGGTCGGCCATGCGGGCGTAGGACGTGTAGCCCATGCCCGCGTGCACGAGCGCGCCGGTGTAGGCCAGCTCCAGCGCGCCGAGGATCTTCGGATCGTCGTGCTCGCGCAGCGCCGCCCGCAGCCGGTCCCGGATCGCGACGCCGATCCGCACCCGCAGCTCGCGGACGTCGGGGTCGGTGCCGAGCAGCGCGGTGGTGCAGGCCGCGGCGAGCTCGGGCTCGTCCGACACCAGCAGCGCGATCTCGCGGAGGACGGCCACGACCCGTTCGCGGAGCGTCCCGTCGGCGTCCACCTGCGGCAGCGCGCTGAGCCGCCGCCAGAACACCTCGGTGATCAGATGGTTCTTGGACGCGAAGTAGGTGTAGGCGGTGGCAGGGGCGACCCCGGCGCGCCTGGCCACGTTGCGGACGGTCAACCCCTCGTAGCCGGTCTCCCCGACCTCCGCCACGGCGGCGTCCGTCAGCCGCCGGACGGTGTCGGCCTGCCGCTCGGTGAGGCGGCGGCGGGTGGGCTCGGTCGTCAGCTCATTACCGGACACGTGTCCAGACATTAGTTCAGCGCGGGGTCGGATGCAACGGCCGGGGAGCGCCGTCAGGGAGCCAGATCGACCCGGACGTCCTTCGTGGAGTCGGGAAGCAGGATGACCGTCGCGCCGTTGTGGCGCGTCCAGCCGGCCGGGAGCAGGAACCAGCGGCCTCCCACGTGCGCGAGCGTGCGCAGGCCGTTGTAGCGGTAGCCGAACGCGGCGTCCTTGGCGCCCAGCTGCACCACTCCGACGCCGGGTCCGGTGATGTGCAGGCGCTCCCGGGTGTACACGATCGCCTGGGGGCTGGTCGGCAGCGACAGCTCGATGGCGCGGGCCGCGTCGAGGCCGTGCTGCTGCGCCGTGTTGGCCGTCGCCCAGAAGGCCGCGATCAGCGCGAGCGCGATGAGCAGCAGCCGCCGGACGGCCCGGGTGGACGCGAGCATCTCCGACCACCCGCCCCGCGCCACGCCGTACCGGGTCGCGGCCTCGGCGACGTACTCCAGCAGCAGGGTCCCGGCGCCGAGCGCCGCGGGCGACAGGTAGGGCCCGCTGACGGCGTCCTCGGCCTGCCGGTGCAGGCTGACCGCGCCGATCGTGAGCAGAGTGAAGGCCAGGGTCGTGAGGAGCACGCACACCAGCAGCCGCACGCGATGGGACGCGCCGCGCATCAGATGGACGAGGAGATGGTGGGCGATGAGCGCCCCCACACCGAAGACCATCACGGACGCCAGCGGCGAGAACACCGGGCCCGCGCTCAGGACGAGGTAGTCCGTCGTCGTGAACCCGACCGTGCCGAGATCGATCCCGAAGTAGGCGAAGAGCGCCCGTTCGCGCACGTAGCCGAAGTAGTAGAGGATCGCCGTCAGCACACCGGTGGACGCCAGCACCCGTCCGGCGATCTCGACGACCCGTCCGATCGCCTGGTCCCCACCGGACGGCGCGTCACCCGCCTCGGCGGGCTGCTCGGCGGGCTGCTCGGCGGACGGCTCGGCGGGCCGTTCGGCGGAGGGTTCGGCGGGCATCGGTCAGGTCCCGCCGGGGCCGGGGCCGTCCTCGTCGGGCGGGCCGTCTCCCGGGCTGTCCGGCTGGGGCTCCGGAGTGATCTCGGTCTCGCCGCTCGGCCCCTCGGGCGTCGGCGACTCACCGCCGGGCGACGTCGACTCCCCAGGCGGTGACTCGCCGCCGGGCGACGCCCCGGGCGGTTTCGTCGCGGCGACGTCGAAGAACTCCGTCCTGGTCTTCACCCCGACCCGCAGGCACACGTTCCCCTCCCCGCCCGCGCACATGGAGCTGTCCTTGATCTCGACGATCCCCGCCGGGTTGTGGCTCGTCTCGCGCGCGATCATGCAGGGCGAGTCCGGCCGGCACGGCCGCTGGTTCTTGAACTGCTCCCGGATGGACCGGGCGCACGGATCGCCGCCCGCGTCCGTGATCTCGACCGCCTCGCGGCACGCCGCCGCGATCTCCTGCAGCTGCGCTTTGGAGATGCGGGTCTGCGCCAGGTCCGTCGCCTGGGGCTGGACGTCGCCGCCGACGGCCAGGCCGCTCGGCTGCATCGGCAGGGGCGTGGTCGCCAGCGACGCCTCTTCGCCCTTGCCGCATGCCACGGCGCAGAGCAGCAGGATCAGTCCGCCGATCACGTGTCCTCGCCAAGACCCCATGCTCGCCCCCCGTCATGACCTGGTGACCCCGCGCATGCGCGCCTATGAGTTCCCCCAGGTCAGACCGTGAAACCGAGCGAATCAACGGTGAGGCGGGTGGGATTCGAACCCACTCAGCGCGATGGCAACCGGGTTACAGCCGGACCCGACTCTCCGAACGTCGGCGCCGCCTCAAGCACGGACCGCCAGGGCCCGCATCACGCGACCACCGCGGCCGCGCTCGTACCTCCGGAGGGATTCGAACCCCCAGCGCACAGCACCTCATGCTGCCGTCTCTGCCGTTGGACTACGGAGGCATGCGTGCGGCTCCCGGGAGTCGAACCCGGAACATCCACTTCCTGAGAGTGGCCTCTCTGCCTGTTGGAGTAGAGCCGCGAGAAGATTCGCGAGGGGCGTCACTCGCGGCGGCTCGACCGGAAGATCGTCAGGAGACGGGATACCGGCCGGGGCGGGCGCGCGACGCCGAGGGCAGTCGAAGTCGATACTGCTCCAGAGCCATGGCCGGTCCTCCTCTCAAAGCCTCGTGTCTTGGACGGGCTGACGTCGTCCACGGTGCCAGCACCCGGGAAACCGCCGCAACGCATTTTCCGGGGGCGTCAGGCCTCGTCCGGGAGGGCCGCGCCGAAGGCGACCATCGCCCAGAACGCCACCATGACCCAGCCGAGCGCGATCCCGGTCACCGCGAGCCCCAGCCCGCGCTCCCCGGAGCGCCGCAGCCGCGCCCACGCCATGTGCCCCGCGATGATCGCCGGGATGGACGGGAGCCCGCACGTGATCAAGCCGACCGCCCCCATGGACACCGCGTAGATCGCGAGGCTGTTGACGGGCCGCTTGGCGTGCGGATGATGTGCGGCGGCAGCGGCCTGGTAATGGTGCCCGGACGCCGCGTACGGCGACTGCGCCGGATAACCGCCGTAGCCCGCGGGCTCCCGGTAAGCGGCACCGCGGGCGGCGATCGCGTCGGCGTACCGGCTCCACGTCTCCGCCTCGGCCGTGCGGCCCTGCCCGTTCAGCAGCATGGCCAGGTTGCGCATCGCGGCCGGGTCGCCGGCCTGCGCGGCCTGCCGGTACTGCCGTTCGACCAGCGCCTCCGCTTCCCCCGCGGCGAGCGCGGGCCCCTGGAACCCCCCGGCGCCATGCGTCCGCTGCTGCCCAGGAGCCTGCGTCGAAGACTGCACGGATTGTGCGGGTTGCGCAGGTCTTGCGGGTTGCGCGGAGGCTTGCGTCCGAGGCCGGTCAACGGTCTGGGCGGGTTGCCGGACGCCGCTGGAGATGAGCCCGTCCAGCAGGGACTGGGCGGACGGCCGCCGCGCCGGGTCCTTGGCGAGCGCCGAGCGGACGGTCTCGAGGAGCGAGCCGTCCAGCCCGCTCAGGTCCGGTTCCCCGCTGATGATCTGGTGGATGACCGCCGGAAGCGAGGCGCCGTCGAAGCACGGCCCGCCGCGCGCCGCGAACGCCACCGTCGCGCCCCAGGCGAAGACGTCGGACGCCGGTGTCGCGCCGCGTCCGTCCAGCTGCTCGGGGGCCATGAACGCGGGCGTGCCGACGATGCCGCCGGTCGCGGTGAGGCGCGTCCCGTCCAGGGAGCGGGCGATGCCGAAGTCGATGACCCGCGGCCCGAACGTGGACAGCACCACGTTGGCGGGCTTCAGGTCGCGGTGGACGACCCCGGCGTCGTGGATGGCGGTCAGCGCGGTCGCGATGCCGACCGCGACGGCCTCCAGGTCTGCGCCCCGAAGCGCGCCGTCCTTGGCCACGGCCGCGTCCAGGCTCGGCCCGTTCACGAACTCGGTGACCAGGTAGGGCGGATCGGCGGCGGGGTCGGCGTCCAGGACGGGCGCCGTGCAGAACGGCCGCACCCGCTGCGCCGCCGCGACCTCCGCCTCAAAACGCGCGCGGTACTGCCGGTCGGCGGCGAACTCGCGCCTGATCACCTTGATGGCGACCTTGCGTCCCGACCCGTCCAGCCCCGCGTACACCGTGCCCATTCCGCCCTCGCCGAGCCGGTCCACGACCCGGTACGGGCCGATGCGCTCCGGCAGGCCGCCATGCGACACGGGACGTTCTCCTCAGGGTGGGGTACAGCCCCCCAAGCCTGGCACATCCGACCGCCGCCCGTAGCCGAAGAGGCACCCGGCCTCACCTCAGCTCCGCCGCCACCGTCCCCGCCACGATCTCGGCCGTCACCTGCAACGGCCGGACCCTTCTGGCCGTGAGCACTCGTCGAAGTCCTAGTCGAAGACGTCGGCGGCCTTGTGCGCGGTGATCGCCCGGTCCAGCCAGGCGTCCAGCTGCTCGACGTCCGTGCAGCCCACGATTCGCTCGCGCTGCTCGTCGGTCACCGCGATGCCACGCTTCTTCAGAACGCGTAGCACCGCCCCGGCGATCCCCTCGACCTTACCCTCGGCCTTTCCCTTGGCCGCCGCCTCGCTGAGGAACTCGGAGTAGGAGTACTGCGATTCCGTATTCATCTTCATATCCAGGGCCTTTCGCGCAGCCTCGGGAAGAACTGCGATCAGATGGTTATAGTACCGTTTGAAGCGTTCGTCGCCTCGCTCCGCCATCAGGTTCGTGGTGTCGAAGCCGGCCTGGACGACCTCCTTCTGATGCTCTCCGTCGCCGTGGAACAGGGCGGAGAGAACTCCCAGAGCGGGGTCGGCGGCGATCTCCTCGGCGTTCTTGAGCAGGGGAACGTGGTCGCGGCTCAGGACGAGCGGGGTCAGCGTGTGCCCCGGATGTCCGGTATCGATCGCGGTGGCGCACCACTCGGCGACCTTGGGATCCGGGGCGATCACCAGGAGGACGGTGGGGCAGCGCTGGCGGTTGCGGAGGGTCGCGAGGTAGAGCGGCCACGTCCAGCGTTTGTCGTCGGCCTTCTTGCGCTGGACCTCGACCACCACGCCCGTACGGCCGCGGGCGGTTTCGAGGATGACGGCCGCGTCGGCCCTGTACTCGTTCGTTCTGTGGTCGGTGAAGGACTCTGAGACGTCCCGGGCCTGCCGGATGTCCGGCAGATGGACGCCCATCTCGGTGAGCAGTTCCGCAGCGAGCATGGGGGACCAGCGGAAGAGTTCAGCCGAGACGTCGTGCTCCTGTGTCGGCATACGGAGACGGTATCCATGTTCGAGCTGGTGCGTTTGATTTTTCGACGAAATTGTCGAACGTGGGCTGCGTCACGCCGCGAATATGAGTGATTCGTTTATTTCTTGCTTGGGGTATTAAGTCGGGATGTGGGGGGTGCCGTTGCGGAGGGGTGGGAAGCGGAAATTGGCGGCTGTTGTGGTGGCGGTCATTCGGGTGATGTCAGCTTCGGGGAGGGGTTCGGTGGCGTCGTCTATGAGGACTTCCCAGCGG
>NZ_SMKT01000084.1 GCF_004348735.1 Actinomadura sp. KC06 | reverse complement strand
CCACCAAGTCGCTTTTACCCAGGAATGGCGCCACCCCAGGGAAGTGACGTCTCACGACAAAGCCACCCCCGACACGCCTTGGCGATCGCGCTCGAAAGCTCAGCAGGGACAAGACAGAAGCTCGCAAGAACCCGCTAGCGAAGCGAGCCGCACGCACTAACGCCCGCCCCCGCTACTGCAAAGCCCTCAGCCCGTAGCCGCACCCCCGCAACAACCCAAACCACCGCGATCGCGTCCGAAGACCGGGTCAAGCCTGCAAGAACCGGCTCGCGCAGCAAGCCGGAGGCACCAAAGCCGCACCCGCTACTGCGGCGACCCCAGCCCTCGCCGCAACCACGCAACGACCAAACCGTCGCGATCGCGTCCGAAGGCAGGTTCGAGCCTGCGAGAACCTGATCGCGCAGCGAGCCGCCAGGCGAGCCGAAGCGATGCCAGCGATCGCACCGCGTTCTCGACGATGGAGGCCCGCCAGGGCCGAAGGAGGAGAAAAATGCAAAAAACTAGTGAGCCGCCTCCTGCCAGGTTTGGCCTGTGCCCATGGAGACGCTCAGGGGGGCGCGGAGGTCGTAGGCGCCGGCCATCTCGGTGCTGACGAGGGTCTTGAGGTCGTCGAGCTCGCCCGGCGCCACCTCGAAGACGAGTTCGTCGTGGACCTGGAGGAGCATCCGGGACGTCAGGCCGGCGGCGCGGAGGGCGCGGTCGACGTTGAGGCTGGCGACCTTGATGATGTCGGCGGCGGAGCCCTGGATGGGGGCGTTGAGGGCCATGCGCTCGGCCATCTCGCGGCGCTGCCGGTTGTCGGAGTTGAGGTCGGGCAGGTATCGGCGGCGGCCGAGGATGGTCTCGGTGTAGCCGTCCTGGCGGGCCTTGGCGACGATGTCGCGGAGGTAGTCGCGGACGCCGCCGAACTGCTCGAAGTACTCCTCCATGAGGCCGCGGGCCTCGTCCGGGGAGATCCGGAGCTGCTGGGAGAGCCCGTAGGCGGACAGGCCGTAGGCGAGGCCGTAGTTCATGGCCTTGATGCGGGCGCGCAGCTCGGGGTCGATCTGCTCGGGCGGCAGGCCGAACACGCGGGACGCGGTGATGGTGTGGAAGTCGGCGCCGGAGCCGAACGCTTCGAGGAGGGCCTCGTCTTCGGAGAGGTGCGCCATGATGCGCAGCTCGATCTGCGAGTAGTCGGCCGTGAGGAGGGACTCGAATTCGCCGGAGACGATGAACGCCTCGCGGATCTGGCGGCCCTCGGCCGTGCGGATCGGGATGTTCTGCAGGTTCGGGTCGGTCGAGGAGAGCCGCCCGGTGGCGGCGATCATCTGGTTGAACGTGGTGTGGATGCGGCCGGCGTCGTCGGCCATCGGGATGAGGGAGTCGACGATGCTCTTGAGCTTCGCGACCTCGCGCCAGCGCAGGATGTGCTCCAGGACGGGGTGCGGCTCCTTCTCCTGGAGGTTGGTGAGCGCCTCGGAGTCGGTGGTGTAGCCGGTCTTGGTGCGCTTGGTCTTGGGCAGGTTCAGCTCGTCGAACAGGACCTGCTGCACCTGCTTCGGCGACCCGAGGTTGAACTCGTGGCCGACGGCGGCATGGGCGGCCTGCTCCTGCTCCTTGACCTGGCCGCCGAGGGACGCCGACAGCCCGGCGAGGTGGTCGGTGTCGACGGCGATCCCGGCGCGCTCCATCCCGGCGAGGACGCCGACGAGCGGCAGCTCCACCTCGTTCAGGAGGCGGGTGGCGCCGCGCTTGTCGAGGTCCTTGTCGAGGACTTCCGCCAGCTCGGTGACGGCGCGGGCGCGGACGGCGAGCGCCTCGGCGGCCTCCTCCTCGCCGGAGCCGTCGAGGGTGAGCTGCCCGGTGTCCTCGGTCTCGCTGCGCAGCTCGCGGTGCAGGTAGCGAAGCGCGAGGTCGGCGAGGTCGAACGTCCGCTGGCCGGGGAGCGCGAGGTAGGCGGCGAGCGCGGTGTCGCTGGTGACGCCGTCGAGCGTGATGCCGCGGGCGGCGAGGGCCAGCATGGGGCCTTTGGCCTCGTGGATCGCCTTGGGACGCGCCGTGTCGGCGAGGTAGGCGGCGAGGGCGCGCTCGTCGTCCTCGATCAGCTCGGCCGGGTCGAGGTGGACCGCCGGGCCCTTCTTGGACGCCAGCGCCAGCGCGGTGATCTCGCCCGTGCCGCGGCCCCACGTGCCGGTGACGGCGATGCCGAGGCGGTCGCCGGCGTTGGCGTTCAGCCAGGCGGCGAGCGCGCCGGGCTCCAGCGCGTCAAGCTGGACGTCGAAGCCCTCGTCGGCCTCGGGCTCGGCGGTGGAGATCGTGGCGTACAGGCGCTCGCGCAGGACGCGGAACTGCAGCGAGTCGAAGAGGGTGTGGATCTCCTCGCGGTCCCACTGGCCCATCGTCAGCTGCGGGGGCGTCAGCTCGAGGCCGACCTCGGTGTCGAGCTTGTTGATCTGGTGGTTGCGCAGCACCCCGGCGAGGTGCTCGCGGAGGCTGTCGCCGGCCTTGCCCTTGATCTCGTCGACGCGGGAGACGAGGGTGTCGAGGTCGCCGTACTTGACGAGCCACTTGGCGGCGGTCTTCGGGCCGACGCCGGGCACGCCGGGCAGGTTGTCGCTGCTCTCCCCGACCAGCGCGGCAAGCTCCCGGTACCGGACGGGCGGGACGCCGTAGCGGGACTCGACGGCGGCCGGGTCCATCCGGGACAGCTCGGACACGCCGCGGACCGGGTACAGGATCGTGACGTCGTCGTTGACGAGCTGGAAGGCGTCCCTATCGCCGGTGACGATGAGGGTCTCCATGCCCGCGGACACGGCCTGGACGGACAGGGTGGCGATGATGTCGTCGGCCTCGAACCCGGCGACGGACAGGCGAGGGATGCGCAGCGCGTCCAGGACCTCGAAGATCAGGCTGACCTGGCTGCGGAACTCGTCCGGGGTCTTCTGCCGGCCCGCCTTGTACTCGACGTACTGCTCGTGCCGGAACGTCGGCTCGGAGCGGTCGAAGGCCACGGCGATATGGGTCGGCTGCTCGTCGCGCAGGACGTTGATGAGCATCGAGGTGAAGCCGTAGACGGCGTTGGTCGGCTGCCCATCGGTCGTGGAGAAGTTCTCCACGGGCAACGCGAAGAACGCCCGGTAGGCCAGGGAATGCCCATCGAGCAGAAGAAGCCGGTCACGCTTGTCAGGGGTCGCTGCTTTCGTCGCCACACGAGGACTCTAGTCTGCGTCAACGACAGTTTCGCGGAGGCCCGGAGACCTGAGCGAAGCGTGGATCTCCGGGCCGACTCCCCAGGGTCTTGGGGCTCCCCCGGGAAGGCAGGGCAGCGTGAGCGACATAGGGGACGCGGAGATCCTCTCCGAGGGCGTCCACGGCGACCTGGCGAAGACCATGGGCGTGGAGTTCCTGGAAGCGTCGGCCGAGCGCGTCGTGGGCCGGATGCCCGTCAAGGGCAACACCCAGCCGTACGGGCTGCTGCACGGCGGCGCGTCCTGCGTCCTGGCCGAGTCGCTCGGCTCCATCGGCGCCGCGCTGCACGCCGGGGCGGGGCGCATCGCCGTCGGCATCGAGATCAACGCCACCCACCACCGGTCGGCCACCGAGGGGCACGTGACGGGCGTGGCGACCCGCCTGCACGGCGGCCGCTCGCTCGCCACCTACGACATCGTGATCACCGACGACGAGGACCGCCGGGTCTGCACCGCCCGCCTCACCTGCATGCTCCGGGACGCCCCCGGCGCGTGATGTCCAGTTTTTCTTCGCGGCCGGCTTCCTTTGCGATGCGCGGCCCGGGGTCTGTAGCGTGGATCGGAACGGCCCGGGATCACCGAGTAGACAACGTACGCGCCCGGGGAAGGTTCGTACGGCCCCAAAGGTGATCCCGGGTCAACGCATGTCCGGCGGCGTTCCCAGGCCGCCGGACGGGCCGATCCCCGGCGCGACGACACCGGTGTTCGCTCATCACTGGTTGCGGTTGGGTTGCGAAACGCGCCTGGACGTGCAACCGGGCGGTGATCGGCCGTACGTTCCGAACATGCGCCTCCGTGCCACACGTCCACGGGACTCCTTCGCGGGCGCCGCGCTCACGGTCGCCGCCTCCGCCGCGCTCGCCGCAGCCGTCGCGTTCGCGGGTTCCTCCGGTTCGAAGGAGGCGGAGACGGCGCCGACCTACCGCATCCCGGCCGAGAAGGCCCGCGAGGGCGAATCCGTGCCGGAGGGCAAGACCGGTCGCAGCGCCGACATGACGTTCACCGTCATCGGCTTCCGCGAGGGCATGACCGAGGTGATGGGCACCCACGCCGCGATGGGATCGAAGGGGACGTTCACCAGGATCCGCGTCCTCGCCGTCAACACCGGACGCGACATCCAGGTCTTCGACACCTGGAAGCAGCGCCTCGTCACCGCCGACGGCGCCGCCCACTCCCCCGACGTCAACGCCACCATGATCAAACGGCAGCCGGAGCGGCTGTCGGTCGGCTCGTTCATGCGCGCCGAGTTCGACCTCTGGTTCGACGTGCCGCGCGGCGCGAAGGCCAAGGCGGTGCGGCTCCACGGCTCGCCGACGGTCGGCGCCGTCAGCGACCCCGCGCCCGCCGAGATCACGCTTCCCTGATCGCCCCGGCCCACCAGGTGCGGGCTCAGGCGTCCCCCAGGGCACTCAGGACGCCCCAAAGCGCCGCGCCCGCCCAACCCCGGCGGACCGGACCTGGGCGGGCGCGTGCCGCAGCCTGAGAGCCGCTACCGGGTCGGCCCCTCCTCGGGGCCGCGGGCGGCCTCGGGGTCCTCGGCCGCCTCCGCCGAGGCGACGTCCGACGCCGCGGTCAGGTCGTCGCCGGACGCGCCGCCCAGGTAGGCCGCGCGGACCTGCGGGTCGTCGAGCAGTTCGCCCGCCGGCGCCGCCTTCACGACCCGGCCCGTCTCCAGCACGTACGCGCGGTGCGCGATCTGCAGCGCCTGCTGGGCGTTCTGCTCCACCAGCAGCACCGTGGTGCCGCGCCGGTTGATCTCCACGATGATCGAGAAGATCTGCTGCACCAGCATCGGCGCGAGGCCCATGGACGGCTCGTCCAGCAGCAGCACCTTCGGCTTGGCCATCAGCGCCCGCCCGATCGCGAGCATCTGCTGCTCGCCGCCGGACATCGTGCCGCCCGCCTGGTTCCGGCGCTCGGCCAGCCGCGGGAACAGCTCGTGCACCTCCGCCAGCTCCTTGGACGAGTCCTCCTTGCGGGCGTAGGCGCCCATCAGGAGGTTCTCCTCCACGGTCATGCCGGGGAAGATGCCGCGACCCTCCGGGGCCTGCCCGATGCCGGCCAGCACCCGCTTGTGCCCGGGCACCCGGCTGATGTCGCGGCCGTCGAAGCGCACCGCGCCCGACGACAGGTTCCGCAGACCCGAGACCGTCTTGAGCGTCGTCGTCTTCCCGGCGCCGTTCGCGCCGATCAGCGTGACGATCTCGCCCTGGTCGACGGACACCGAGATGCCCTTCAGCGCCGCGATCTTCCCGTAGTGGACGTGGATGTCGTCGATCTCAAGAAGCATCGGCCGGTGCCCCCAGATACGCCTCGATGACCCGCGGGTCGTTCTGCACCTCGGCCGGGAGGCCGTCGGCGATCTTCTGGCCGAAGTCCAGCACCGCGATCCGGTCGCTGATCCCCATCACCAGGCTCATGTCGTGCTCGATGAGCAGCACCGTCACGCCGGTGTCGCGGATCCTGCGGATCAGGTCCTGGAGCGCGACCTTCTCCGCCGGGTTCATGCCCGCGGCGGGCTCGTCCAGCAGCAGCAGCTTCGGCTCGGTCGCGAGCGCCCGCGCGATCTCCAGCCGCCGCTGGTCGCCGTACGGCAGGTTCTTCGCGGCCTCCTCGCTGCGGTGCGGGATGCCGACCAGCTCCAGCAGCTCGCGGGCCCGCTCCCTGCCGGAGCGCTCCTCCCGGCGGTGCCAGGGCAGGCCGAGGCCCGCGGCGACGAAGCCGGTCCGGTGGTGCGCGTCCGTGCCGACGAGGACGTTCTCGACCGCCGTCATGTTGTGGAACAGGCGGACGTTCTGGAACGTCCGCGCCACGCCCAGCTTCGTGACGACGTACCGCTTCTTCCCGTCGATGCGCTTCCCGCGGAACACCACCCGCCCCTCGGTCGGCCGGTACACGCCGGTGGTCACGTTGAACACCGTCGTCTTCCCGGCCCCGTTCGGGCCGATCAGCGCGAAGATCTCGCCTTCTCCGACCGCGAGGTTCACCTTGTTGAGCGCGACCACGCCGCCGAAGCGCATCACGACGTCCCGCAGCTCAAGGACGGGCGCGGCGTCCTTCGTCCCGCTCACTTGCCCTCCTCCAGCGTCTCTCCGGGGCCGAAGTCGGGTTTGTCCGGCACGGCCACTTCGGCTCCCATACTGCCCATACCGCCGGTGCCTTCGGCCAGTTCGGCCTTCCGCTGCCGGGACGGCCACAGGCCCTCCGGACGGAAGATCATCATCAGCACCAGCGCGGCGCCGAAGATCAGCATCCGGTAGTCGGACAGGAACCGGAACCGCTCGGGCAGCCAGGCCAGCACCGCGGCGCCCAGCATGACGCCCGGGAGGTTGCCCGAGCCGCCCAGCACCACGCCGGCCAGGATCAGCGCCGACACGAGGAACTCGAAGTTCAGCGGGGTGATCGACGTCTGCTGGGAGGCGAACACGACGCCGCCGCTGCCGCCGATCGCGGCGCCGATCGCGAACGCCGCCAGCTTGAACTTGAACGTCGGCACGCCCATCAGCTCGGCCGCGTCCTCGTCCTCGCGGATCGACACCCACGCGCGGCCCACCCGCGAGTTCTCCAGCCGCTTCACGAAGATGATCGCGACGATGATGAACACGAGCAGCAGGTAGTAGTACGGCCGGGAGTCCAGCAGCCCGTACTTCAGCGGCTGGACGCCCATGATCTCGAACTCCGACAGCGACGGCGGATGCGGGATGCCCTGCACGCCGCGCGGCCCGTTCACGTACTCGCTGTTGTTCGCCGTGCGCTTGACGATCTCACCGAAGCCGAGCGTCACGATCGCCAGATAGTCGCCGCGCAGCCGCAGCGTCGGCGCGCCCAGGATCACCCCGGCCAGCGCCGAGAACGCGATCGCCAGGACGAGCGACTCCCAGAAGCTCCAGTCGTACTTGGTCGCGAAGATCGCCATCGTGTAGGCGCCGACCGCGTAGAACGCCACGTACCCGAGGTCGAGCAGGCCGGCCATGCCGACCACGACGTTCAGGCCGATCGCCAGCAGCACGTAGATCGCGATCTGGGTGCTCAGCATCGACGCCCAGTCGGAGCCGCTCGGCGCCATGAAGCTGCCGATGGACTCGCTCGGGAGCAGGACGCCGCCGATGATCAGGAGGCCGTAGACGATCCAGCGCACCACGGGCGGGGCACCCGCCCAGGCGTTGCGGAGCGGATCGAAGGAGAGCATGTCGCGGACGCCGGCGCGGCCGCCGTTTCCGTTTCCGTTCTTCGTGAGGTTCATGCGCGCGCCCGCTGGAGAGACTCACCGAGGATGCCGGTGGGACGGAACATCAGGACCAGGATCAGCAATGTGAACGCGACGACGTCCCGCCATTCCGACCCGAAAATGCTTGAGCCGTACATCTCCAGCAGCCCCAGGGTGAAGCCGCCGGCGAGGGCGCCGCGGATGTTGCCGATGCCGCCGAGCACCGCGGCGGTGAACGCCTTGATGCCGAGCAGGAACCCGACGAAGTAGTTCGTGGTCTCGAACCGCAGGAAGTACAGCGCCGCGGCGACGCCCGCCATGATGCCGCCGACGAGGAACGTCACCGACACCACCCGGTCGATGTTGACGCCCATCAGGACCGCGGTCTCCGGGTCCTGCGCCGTCGAGCGGATGCCGCGGCCGAGCTTCGTCCGGTTCACGAACTGGTCCAGCGCGATCATCATCCCCACCGCGCCGAAGAAGACGATCAGCTGATCGTTGCGGATCAGCAGCGGGCCGACGTCCACCACGTTCGACAGCTCTTTGAAGTGCTCGTTGACGTCGAGCTTGCCGCCCTCCTTCGAGGTCCCGAAGACCCGATGGATCACCACCGTGCCCATCAGCTGCTGGATGAAGATCGACGCGCCGATCGCGGAGATCAGCGCCGCCAGCCGGGACGCGCCCTTCTTGCGCAGCGGCCGGTACGCGGTCACTTCCAGCAGCATCGCGCCGCCGCCCGCCACCGCACCGGCCACCACGGCCATCAGCACCACCACGCCGATGAGCGCGATCCCGCCCACGTCGGAGGCGCCGATCCCGCGCGCGGTCCACAGCGCGGCGAACGTGCCCACCATGAAGATGTCGGCATGCGCGAAGTTGATCAGCCTGAGCACGCCGTAGACCATCGTGTAGCCGAGCGCCAGGAGCGCGTAGATCGCGCCCAGCGCCAGCCCGTCGACGGTCGACGGCCAGAATTGATTGATGAAGTCGTCGAGCACCTTCGGTCGCCTTCGTCAAAGGAGCGGGAGCGCTGTAGCGCTCCCGCTCCCGCGCCATCAGAGGCCCCCGGAACGGGGGACGGTCAGGTCTGTCCAGACGTGGTGACGCCTACGAGACCTTTGCTTCGTTGCTGTTGCCGAGCAGCGGCAGCTTGTTGCCCTGCACCTCGTAGATGAAGATGTCCTGCGCCGCGAGCTCGCCCTTGTCGTCGAACTTGATCTGCTTTCCGACGCCCTGGATGTCCACGGTCTTCAGGTAGGTGTTGATGTCCTCCGGCGTGGTCTTGCCGGCCTTGACGGCCTCGATGAACGCCGTCGCGGCGTCGAAGCCCTCCGTCGAGTAGATCGCGACCTCGGCGCCGAACTTCGCCTTGTAGTCGGTGGCGAACTTCTTGGCCTTCTCGTTGGTCTTGCCCTCGGCGTCGATGAGGCAGCCGCAGCTCAGCAGCGCCTTCTGCGCGTTCTTCTCGCCCGCGCCCTCGATCAGCCCGGTGGCGAGCGAGCCGTCGCCCGACATCATCTTGCCCTGGTAGCCGGCCTCGCGCAGCTGCTTGAAAAGCCGCCCGGCGACGGCGTAGTAGCCGCCGAAGTAGACCGCGTCGGGCTTGAACTGGTTGATCTTGTTGACGGTGGAGGAGTAGTCCGTCGCCTTGTCGTCAACGCCGTCCGACTGGGTCTGCACGCCCTTGGCGGCGGCCGCCTTCGCGATGGCGCCGGCAAGGCCCTCGCCGTAGGCCTGCTTGTCGGAAACCGTGAAGATCTTCTTCGCCTTCACCGAGTTCACCAGGAAGTTCGCGGCGCCCTCGCTCTGCACGGCGTCGTCGGCGACCACGCGGTGCCAGAACTTCCAGCCCTTCTCGGCCAGGGTGACGCTCGTCGCGGACGGCGAGATGCTCGGGATCTTCGCCTCCTCCAGGATCGGCCCCACGCTCTCGGACTCGCCGGAGAACGCCGGCCCGATCAGGCCCACGATCTTGTCGTTCTTGACCGCGCCCTGCGCCAGCGGCGTGGCCTGCTCGGCCTTGCCCTGGCTGTCGTAGACCTTCAACTTGATCTTGGTCTTGGGGTTGGTCGCGTTGTACTGGTCGATGGCCAGCTGCGCGCCCTGCATCGGCGGGATCACCAGGCCCGAGTTCTCCCCGGTCTTGTCGCCCATGAACCCGATCGTGATCTCGTCGCCGCCGCCGCTGCCGCCGCCGTCATCGTCGCCACCGCAGGCCACGGCGCTGAGCGCGAGCGCCGCGCTCACCACCACCGCGCCGGTGAGCCTCATCTTGTTGCGCCGCAAGGTGCCCAACCTTTCCATCCGGATCCGGGAGAGGATCGGGTACGAGTCGTGCCCCGACGCCGACACTCTGATGGAGAAATCGGTCACTCGGGGACCAGGTATGTCGTACACCGTGGACCCACCCCAGAACAGGACCCCCGGATAGAAGGGTTACTCGTTCGTTACGCCCCCGTGCTCATCTGATACCCGGCATTGCCAGGGGCGATTACACTGAGTGACCACACGGACCCGGTCCGGGACCCCGGCAATGGACCTTGACAACGCGAGGGTTGACAGCGATAAGGAGTCAACCCGCGGCCGGCTCGCCTCCGCCCTGCGATCCGCCGTCCGTCGCGCCCGCCACGACCGCCTCCGCGACGGCCCGCATCGTGAGCCGCCGGTCCATGGAGGTCTTCTGGATCCACCGGAAGGCATCCGCCTCGGACCAGCCGTGAGCCTCCTGCAGCAGCCCCTTGGCCCGGTCGACCACCTTCCGGGTCTCCAGCCGCTCCTGCAGGCCCGCGACCTCCGCCTCCAGCGCCCGCAGCTCGGTGTACCGGCTGACCGCCATCTCGATCGCCGGCGCGAGGTCGGTCTTGGAGAACGGCTTGACGAGGTAGGCCATCGCCCCCGCGTCCGTCGCCCGCTGGACGAGCTCGCGCTGCGAGAAGGCGGTCAGGATCACCACCGGCGCGATCCGGTCCGCCGAGATCCGCTCCGCCGCCGAGATCCCGTCCAGCACCGGCATCTTGACATCGAGGATCACCAGGTCGGGCTTCAGCTCCCCGGCCAGCCGGACGGCCGTCTCCCCGTCCCCGGCCTCCCCGACGACCTCGTAGCCGTCCTCCTGAAGCATCTCCTTCAGGTCCAGTCGGATCAGGGCCTCGTCTTCCGCGATCACAACTCGCCGCGCACTCTCCACGCGCACGACCCTACCGAAACCCGCTACCCTGTCCTGAGCCGCCCCTGCCAGGGCCTAGCCCGGCCAATATAGTCTGTATGTCCGGTTTTTCTGGACATAGGCCCCGATATCCCAACGGCAGAGGAAATGGTCTCAAACACCATCTAGTGTGGGTTCGAATCCCACTCGGGGCACGCTTGACGAAGCCGCCGCCCGGTCCGGGCGGCGGCTTCGCCGCGTTCACCGTCTATTTCGCCGCGGTTTCGGCCTTCTCGCCCTCAGCGGGACGTTGCCGGAAGTAGTCCCGCGTCTCCCGGTAGACGAGCGGGGACAGGATCAGCAGGCCGATCAGGTTGGGCAGCGCCATGAGCCCGTTCATCACGTCGGAGAACGTCCACACGGTGGTGAGGGTCGTGACGGAGCCGACGTACACGACCACCAGGAAGAGCAGGCGGTAGGGCAGCACGGCCCGGCGGCCGAACAGGAACTCCACGCAGCGGTCGCCGTAGTAGGACCAGCCCAGGATCGTGGAGAACGCGAAGAAGATCACGCTCAGCGTGACGATGACGCTGGCCCAGTCGCCGGGCAGGCCCTCGTCGAACGCGCGGGCGGTGAACTGCGCGGCCTCGTCCTCGCCCGCGTCCTTCCACACGCCCGTGACGACGATGGTCAGGGCGGTGAAGCTGACCACGACGAGCGTGTCGATGAACGTCTGGGTCATCGACACCAGCGCCTGGCGGACCGGGTGGTCGGTCTTGGCCGCCGCGGCGGCGATGCCGCCGGTGCCGAGCCCGGACTCGTTGGAGAAGATCCCGCGCGCCACCCCGTACCGGATCGCGGCGGCGACCCCGGCGCCGACGAAGCCGCCGGTCGCGGACGTGCCGGAGAAGGCGTCGGAGAAGATCACGCCGAACGCGCCGGGGACCTCCTCGATGTTGAAGGCCAGCACCGCGGCCGCCCCGACGACATAAAGAATGATCATCACCGGGACGAACGCGCTGGTGACGCGGCCGATGTTCTTGATGCCGCCGAGGATGACGGCCCCGGCGAACACGGTGACGATCGCGCCGGTGATATAGGGGTCGAGCCCCCACTCCT
Organism: Actinomadura sp. KC06; assembly: GCF_004348735.1. GTDB lineage: Bacteria > Actinomycetota > Actinomycetes > Streptosporangiales > Streptosporangiaceae > Spirillospora. The sequence goes on along the minus strand of NZ_SMKT01000084.1, from coordinate 27,862 downwards.
CCTCCACGTTGGCGGCGACGGTGTTGGCCTGCACGCCGTTCCCGATGCCGAACGCGGCGATGGCGCCGGCCACCGCGAAGAACCCGCCGAGGATGAGCCCGACCGGCCCCTTGATGCCGTTCCTGAGATAGTGCATCGGCCCGCCGGCCTGCTCGCCGACGGCGTCGGAACGGCGGAAGCGGACGCCGAGGAACGCCTCGCTGTACTTGGTGGCCATGCCGACCATGCCGGTGACCCACATCCAGAAGACGGCGCCCGGGCCGCCGAGGGCGATCGCGGTCGCGACGCCGGCGATGTTGCCGACGCCGACGGTGGCGGCGAGGGCCGTGGCGAGCGCCTGGTAGTGCGAGATGTCGCCCTCAGCGGCGTCGGAGTCCGAACGGCGCACGAAGGCGAGCCAGAAGGCCAGGCGGAAATGGCGGACCTGCAGTCCGCGCAACAGGATGGTCAGATACAGGCCGGTGCTCAGAAGGAGCGGGATCAGTAGCCAGGGGCCCCAGATGAAGCTGCTGGCATCGCTGAGGAAGTCGTTGACGGAGTCCATCACACCACCGATCAGGGGAGCGTCGCGATCGTTCCTCGGAACGTAGGCGAACGGAAGCGCGGTGTGAAGACCGGCATTCGTAACGACTTAGCCTTTACTCCTTTATCAGCTCATCGCCGCCGACACGTTTCCGGAGCGACGTGGAAATGAGATCGGTTGGTTATCGGCCGGTGTTGAGGATCGCCCTTGTGGGGCGGCAAGGGCGCCGGGCACCGCGCGGGGTGCGATCGCGCGGTGCCCGGCGGGGTGGGTGGTCAGTGCTGGATCCCGATGGCGTCGCCGATGCTGTGGACACGGAGCGCGTTCGTGGATCCGGGCGTGCCGGGAGGCGAGCCGGCCACGACGACGACCTTGTCGCCCTTCTGGCAGCGTCCGAGTTCGAGGAGGGCCTGCTCGACCTGGCCGAACATCGCGTCGGTGTGGTCGACGTGCGGGACGACGAAGGTCTCCACGCCCCAGACGTGGGCGAGGCGGCCGCGGACGGCGGGCACCGAGGTGAAGGCGAGCAGCGGGATCGGCGAGCGGTAGCGGGACAGGCGGCGGGCCGTCTCGCCGGACATGGTGAAGGCGGCGAGCGCCTCCGCGCCGACGATGGCGCCGACCTCGGCGGCCGCGCGGGCGATCGCGCCGCCGACCGTCTCGGGCATGCGCTCCAGGGTGTGGGTGGCGTGCAGGGAGGCCTGCTCGGCGGTCTGCACGATGCGGCTCATCGTCAGGACGGACTCGATCGGGTACTGGCCGACGCTGGTCTCGCCGGAGAGCATGACGGCGTCGGCGCCCTCGAAGACGGCGTTGGCGACGTCGGAGGTCTCGGCGCGGGTGGGCCGCGGCGCGGAGATCATCGATTCGAGCATCTGGGTGGCGACGATGACCGGCCGGGCCTTCTCGCGGCACAGCTCGATGGCGCGCTTCTGGACGATCGGCACCTGTTCGAGGGGCAGCTCGACGCCGAGGTCGCCGCGGGCGACCATGATCCCGTCGAAGGCGGCGACGATCTCGGGCAGGCGCTCCACGGCCTGCGGCTTCTCGATCTTGCCGATGAGGGGGACGCGTACGCCCTCCTCCTCCATGATCTGGTAGCAGATGTCGGCGTCCGCGGGGGTTCGGACGAAGGACAGCGCGACGAGGTCGACGCCGAGCCGCAGGGCCCAGCGCAGGTCGCGTTCGTCCTTCTCGGTGAGGGCGGGGACGCTGACCGGGACGCCCGGCAGGTTGAGGCCCTTGTTGTCGGAGACCATGCCGCCGACGGTGACGGTGGTGTGCACCCGGGTGCCCTCGACGGACGTGACCTTGAGCGCGACGCGGCCGTCGTCGATGAGGACGGTGTCGCCGGCGCCGACGTCTCCGGGCAGGCCCGCGTAGGTGGTGGAGACCTCGCGGCGGGTGCCGGGGACGTCGTCGGTGGTGATGGTGAACTCGTCGCCGAGGGTGAGGCGGACGGGACCGTCGGGGAAGCGTCCGATGCGGATCTTGGGGCCCTGCAGGTCGGCGAGGATGCCGACGCCGCGTCCGGTGGCGTCGGCGGCGGCCCTGATCCGGTGGTAGACCTCCTCGTGGACGGCGTGGTCGCCGTGGCTCATGTTGAGGCGCGCGACGTCGATACCGGCCTCGACGAGGGCGTTGATCTGCTCGGTGCCGGAGCAGGCGGGGCCGATGGTGCTGACGATCTTCGCTCGACGGGTCACGCGCACAACCGTACTTAGTTACCTGCCGGTACGGATATTCATGCAGGATATGGTCGTCCGGGGTTCACCGAGTGGTCTAGGTCAGAGGTCTAGACCACGCGCCGCCTCACTGCGCGGGCCTCACCGTTTGAACGCTTCGACGGCCGCCTGGCTGAACGCCTTGAGATCGTCGGGCTTGCGGCTGCTCACGAGGACGTTCGGTCCCGCTTCACAGATTTTTACCTCCTCGTCCACCCAGATCGCCCCCGCATTGCGCAGATCGGTCTGGAGGCTCGGCCACGAGGTCAGGGTGCGCCGCTTGACGACGTCGGCCTCGATGAGCGTCCACGGGCCGTGGCAGATGACCGCGACGGGCTTGCCGGCGTCGAAGAACGACCCCGCGAACGCGACGGCCTTGGGCTGGGTCCGCAGGTAGTCGGGGTTGGCGACGCCGCCGGGCAGGAGGAGCCCGTCGAACGCGCCGTGGTCGGTCTCGTCGACGGTGGCGTCGACGGGGAAGGTGTCGCCCTTGTCGAGGTGGTTGAACGCCTGGATGCGTCCGGACGCCGTGGAGATCAGGCGGGGCGTGCCCCCGGCCTGCTCGACGGCCGCCCAGGGTTCGGTGAGCTCGACCTGCTCCGTGCCCTCCGGCGCGCAGAGGAAGGCGATGGTCTTGCCCTGAAGGTCGTTGTTCGGCATGGCCGTACTCCTCATCGGATGGGGTTTTCCGTGGCCCTGCCCGCCAGGACGAGTGGTATGCAGGAGGCATGAGTCCGACCGGCTATCGCGAGTACCCCGCGCCGGGGCTGGCGTGCTCGTGGGCGGCGGCGCTGCCGCGGGACGCGGAGCCGTTCGTGCAGCGCGTCGTGCCCGACGGCTGCGTTGACCTGATGTGGTCGCCGTCGGGGATCACGGTGGCCGGGCCGGACACGGGGCCGATGCCCTCGGTGATGCGGCCGGGCGACGCGGTGGCGGCGGTGCGGTTCGGGCCGGGGACGGCTCCGCCCGTCCTGGGCGTCCCGGCGGACGCGATCCGGGACGGCCGCGTGCCGCTGCGGGACCTGTGGGGCGGTGAGGCGGACCGGCTGGCGGAGGCCGTGGCGGCGGCGCCCGACCCCCGCGCGGCGCTGGTCGCGGCGGTGCGGGAGCGGCTGCGGCCCGCGGATCCGCTCGTCCCGGCGGTGGTGTCCGGGCTTGTCGCCGGTTCGGTGCGGGACGTGGCGGACGGTCTCGGCATCAGCGAGCGGCAGCTCAGGCGGCGTTCGCTGGCGGCGTTCGGGTACGGGCCGAAGACGCTGCAGCGGGTGCTGCGGTTCCAGCGGGCGCTGCGCCTGGCGCGGGCGGGCGAGCCGCTCGCGGGGGCGGCGTTCGCGGCGGGCTACGCCGACCAGGCGCACTTCGCGCACGAGGTGCGGGACCTGGCGGGCGAGCCCGTCCGGAACCTGCTGTGAGCCCGCCTAGGGCTTGAGGCGGCCGTAGGCGCGGAGCGTCCTGAGGCGCTCGACGGTGATGAAGCCGCGCCATTCGGGACGGGTGATGGGCGTCCAGATCGGGAAGGGGACGTCCCAGCCGCCGTCGTCGTCTTGGGCGTCGATCAGCGCGTCGAGGTGGGCGTCGATGACGTCGGCGGTGAAGAGCCGGCGTCCGTGGCCGTCCGGGTGCGGGGCGAAGTCGAGCGGGAGGTGCTCGGCTCCCTCGTCGTGCGGGTCGAGGGCGACGGGTGCGGCGAGGGCGTCCCGGAGGCGGGTGAACGCGGCCTCGGCACGGTCGCGGTCCGGGACGTGGTCGAGGAACGTGAGGATGGAGAGGGCGTCGTACGGGCCGGGTGCGGCGTCCGCGTGCTCCAGGTGCCGCCAGCAGAATTCCGTGGCGGGGCCGAGCCAGGGGTGGACGGAGCCGGCGCGGTGCAGCATTCCGGCGAGCGTCCCGGTGGGGTTGATGTTGCCGGGCGGGTCGTCGGGGGTCTGCCACCAGGGCGCGTGCGGGGTGTCGCGGACGGACGGCAGCACGAACGGCACTCCCCCGCCGGGCGCGGTGATCGACGTCAGGTAGTCGCCGATGCGCGTGACGGCCGGGTCGCCGTCCGCGCCCGCCTCGTGGAGGAAGTCGAGCGCGTGCTGGGCGGGGACGGGCTGGCTCCCCTCGCCGCGCAGGTCGGGTTCGAGGGCGTGGCCGTAGCCGCCGTCCGGGTTCTCGTAGGCGCGCAGGGCCGCGAGGACGGGCCCGGCGGGCCCGCCGCGGAAGTGGAGGGCGAACCGGTGCCGGTCGATGAGGCGGCCGTTGACGCGCATGAACTCCGCGGCGCGGTCGAGGCCGGTGTCGTGGAGGACCTTCATGCCTCGACCGTAGGACGGCCGCGTCCGGCCGGTCTTGTAGGAAACGGACGCCCGGGAGATCGGGTGGGCCCGGCCACCCCAGCGGTGGGTGGCCGGGCCCCTGATGTCCCGCGTGCGGGGTGCGGGAGCGAGCGGTCCACGGCGGCGCGGGAGGGCTCCGGCCTTCCGGTCGCCGAGTGGTGAACCCTGGCCGGACCGTAGCCGACCTGCTCGGAGACCACAAGTGGGCGCACGGGAGCAGGGCGTGACAAGGCCGCGGGACGGTCGTCCGGGCGGCGCGGGGCCGCTTCCGGACGGGGGTCGTTTGTGGTCTGCTGTCCGACATGAGCGATCCGCTGGACGAACGTGACGTGGCAGGTGAGCCGCTCGCCGTGGTGGCGGGCGCGGCGGGGCCGTATCTGGAGGGGCTGGCGGAGCGTCCCGTCCACGATCGGTCGCGGGACGCGCTGCTGGACGAGCTGGACGGCCCGCTGCCGGCGGAGGGCGACGGGGCGGTCGCGGCGGTGGAGCGGCTGGTGCGGGTGGGGACGGAGGCGGCGACGCATTCGTCGGGGCCGCGGTTCTTCCATTTCGTGGTGGGCGGGTCGACGCCGGCGGCGATGGCGGGCGACTGGACGACGTCGCTGCTGGACCAGGGCGCGGGCCTGTGGGTGGTGTCGCCGCTGGCCGCGCGGGCGGAGGCGGTGGTGCTGCGATGGCTGAAGGAGCTGTTCGGGCTGCCCGCGTCGTACGGCGGCGTGCTGACGCCGAGCGCGACGCTGGCGCACGTCACGGGCCTGGCGTGCGCCCGGACCTGGTGGGCCGACCGGTACGGCGTGGACGTGGCGTCGCGGGGCCTGGCGGGCCTGCCCGCGATGCCGGTGTTCAGCAGCGGGCTGGTGCACGTCAGCACCCGCAAGGCGCTGCAGATCCTGGGATGCGGCCGGGACACGCTCCGCACGTTCTCGCGGGACGACGCGGGCCGCGTCGACCTGGCGGCCATGGACGCGGAGCTGGAGCGGGCAGGCGGCCGCGCGGTGATCGTAGCGAACCTCGGCGAGGTCAACACGGGCGACTCCGACCCGATCGGCGACCTCGCCGACCTCGCGGAGCGGCACGGAGCCTGGCTGCACGTGGACGGCGCGTTCGGCATCTTCGCCGCGCTCTCGCCCCGGACGGCGCATCTCGCGCGTGGGGTGGAACGTGCCGATTCGGTGACGGCGGACGGCCACAAGTGGCTGAACGTGCCGTACGAGAGCGGGTTCTCGTTCGTCCGCGACCAGGCGATGATGACCCGCGCGTTCGGCGCGTGGGGCGCGTCGTACCTGCCGGTTGCCGACCGTGACGGCGATGGCGATGGTGACGAGCGGATCAACTACAACACGCTGGGGCCGGAATCGTCGCGGCGGGCACGGGCGCTGCCGATCTGGGCGACGCTGCGCGCGTACGGCCGGGACGGCTACCGGGCGATGGTGGAGCGGCATCTGGACGTCTCGCAGCACCTGGGCGATCTCGTCGAGGCGGCCCCGGACCTGGAGCTGCTCGCGCCGGTGCAGCTGTGCATCGTGTGCTTCCGGTACCGTCCGGACGGCGTCCCGGAGAAGCACCTGGACGAGCTGAACGCGCGCCTGGGCGAAGCGCTGATCGCGGACGGCCGTGTCTACGCCGGGACGAGCACGTACAGGGGCATGACGGTGTTCCGTCCCGCGCCCCTGAACTGGCGGACGACCAAGGCGGACGTGGAGCTGCTGGTGGACGTCGTCCGAGAACTCGGCGCACGCCTGACCGCCTGATCCGCCGGGCCGGGGCGGCCTGAGCGCACCGCCCCGGCCCCGGCGGCGGATCCGCTTCAAGAGACGCAGTCGCCCCAGGACGCGGTCTCGTCGAGCTTCTCGAAGGGCTGGGTGAGGCTGTACCAGCAGCCCGAGTCGTCGCGGAAGACGGCCTCGATGCCGTAGGGGCGCTTCTCCGGCGCGTGGACGAACTCGACGCCCTGCGCGGACAGCCGCTCGTAGTCGCCCTGGCAGTCGTCGGTGGTGAACGCCCCGGCGCCGAGGACGCCCTTGGCGATGAGCGCCTTCATCTGCTCGGCGGAGCCGGGGTCCATCGTGGGCGGGCCGGGGACCATGAGCGCGAGGCTCAGGTCGGGCTGCTGCTTCGCGCCGAGGGTCACCCAGCGCATCCCGCCCTCGCCGAGCGTCATGTCGTCACGGACCTCCAGGCCGAGCTTCTCGGTGAAGAACGCCTTGGCCGCGTCCTGGTCGAGCACCCAGACGGTGGCCAGCCCCAGCTTGGTGATCATTTCGGTGTCTCCTTCGCGATGCGGAACCTGCGCGTCCACGCTAGGAGCCGGGCGGCCCGGCCGCCTTCTCGAAAGTTGCTGCCTCCCCAGGTCACCGGCCGCCCGCCGTGGCCGAACGCCGACGCCGGACGCCGGCCGCCGGGTCAGTCCTTGCGGAAGCCGCCCGCCCAGAACAGCACGAAGCAGCCGGGGATCGCGGACGTGTCGGTGGCGCGGGCGCGCCGGCGGAACTCGGACGGCGTCATCCCGGCCTCCTGCTTGAAGCGGGTGCAGAACGAGCCGAGGCTGGTGAACCCGACCAGCATGCAGATCTCGGTGACGGTCAGGTTGGCGGTGCGCAGCAGGTCCTGGGCGCGCTCGATGCGGCGCCGGGCCAGGTAGCGCCCCGGCGTCTCGCCGTAGACGTCGTTGAACAGCCGGACGAAGTGGTACCGCGAGTAGCCGACGCGGGCGGCGACGCCGGCGACGTCCAGGGGTTCGGCCCAGTCGCGGTCCATGGCGTCCCTGGCCAGCCTCATGCGGCGCAGCAAGTCCGTGTCCAGGGCTGACGTCGCGCTTCCCATGCCCCGATGCTGGCACATCCGTACCGACAAGGAATTTTGTCTTGACAAACTGATTTGTCGGATGCGAGGCTGAAGACACCAGCCCGAAAGCACCGAAGGAGCACACGATGGCCACCACGACGATCCGGAACACGACCCCCGCGACCGCCTCCGCGACCGCCGGCACCCGCACCAGGAGCGTCCGGCGCGTGCGCGCCGCGGCCGTCGCCGCCGCCGTCGCGGTCAGCACGGTCCTCTACCTCGCCGCCTCCGCCGCGGGCGTCGACTTCCTGCTGACCGACCCCGGCAAGAAGGAGGCGTACCACCTGAAGGCCTTCGACGTCGCCCTGTTCAGCACGGTGTCCGCGCTGCTGGGCTGGGCCACGATGGCGGTGCTGGAGCGGTTCACCCGCCACGCCCGGACGGTCTGGAGCGTCCTCGCCGGCGCCGTCCTGGCGCTCTCGTTCGTGCCGATCTTCCTGGAGCAGGCGACGGCGTCCACCCGCGCCGTGCTGGTTGTCCTCCACATCGTCGTCGCCGTGGCGCTCCTCCCCCTCCTGCGCCGCCGCGCCAACCGATGAGCGCACCCAGGCGCGACGAAGGCCCTGAAGGGAACTCCTTCAGGGCCTTCGTCGCGCCTAGGCGGTCAGGCGAGTGGGCGGGCCGTCGGCGGGATGGGATAGGGCAGCGTCGTGCGGCCGGTGAGGAAGGCGTCGACGCCGCGTGCGGCGGCGCGGCCCTCGGCGATGGCCCACACGATCAGCGACTGGCCGCGGCCCATGTCCCCGGCGGCGAACACGCCGTCCACGGACGTCGCGTAGTCGTCGTCGCGGACCACGTTGCCGCGCTGGTCAAGCTCGACGCCGACCTGGTCGAGCAGGCCCTCGCGCTCCGGCCCGAGGAAGCCCATCGCCAGGGTGACCAGCTCCGCCGGGATCTCCCGCTCGGTGCCCTCGACCGGCTTGAACCCGGTGTCCGGCCCGCCGACCTCCACCAGGCGCAGGGCCCGGACGTTGCCGTCCCCGTCGCCCGCGAACTCGGTGGTGGACACGGCGTAGACGCGGTCGCCGCCCAGGTCGGCGAGCTCCTCGTGGGCGCTCTCCATCTTGAACAGCATCGGGTACGTCGGCCACGGCTGCGCGTCCGGGCGGGACTCCGGCGGACGCGGCATGATCTCCAGCTGCGTGACGGACGCGGCGCCCTGCCGGATCGCGGTGCCGACGCAGTCGGCGCCGGTGTCGCCGCCGCCGATCACGACGACGTGCTTGCCCTTGGCGGAGATCGGCGACTCGTCGAAGTCGCCCTCCTGGGCCCGGTTGGACGGCGGCAGGTACTCCATCGCCTGGTAGACGCCGTTCAGCTCGCGTCCGGGGACGGGCAGGTCCCGCCAGGCGGTGGCGCCGCCCGCAAGGACGACCGCGTCGTGCCGTGCGCGCAGATCGTCGGCGGTGACGTCCACGCCCACGTTCACCGACGTCTTGAACACGGTCCCCTCGGCGCGCATCTGGTCGAGGCGCCGGTCCAGGTGCCGCTTCTCCATCTTGAACTCGGGGATGCCGTAGCGCAGCAGGCCGCCGATCCGGTCGGCGCGCTCGTACACGGTGACGTCGTGCCCGGCGCGGGTGAGCTGCTGCGCGGCGGCGAGGCCCGCGGGCCCCGAGCCGACGACCGCGACGGTCTTGCCGGTCTTCACCGCGGGCGGCTGCGGGCGCACCCAGCCCTCGGCGAACGCCCGGTCGATGATCTCGACCTCGACCCGCTTGATCGTCACCGGGTCCTGGTTGATGCCGAGGACGCAGGCGCTCTCGCACGGGGCGGGGCAGAGCCGCCCGGTGAACTCGGGGAAGTTGTTGGTGGCGTGCAGCCGCTCGATCGCCTCGTGCCAGTCCTTGCGGTGGACGAGGTCGTTCCACTCGGGGATGAGGTTGCCGAGCGGGCAGCCCTGGTGGCAGAACGGGACGCCGCAGTCCATGCAGCGGCTCGCCTGCTTCTCGAGGCGGTCGCGGCCGAAGTCCTCGTAGACCTCGGACCAGCTGCGGATCCGCACGTCGACCGGTCGGCGCTTCGGGAGCTCCCGCCGGACGGTCAGAAAACCCTTCGGGTCGGCCATTGAAGGAAGTCCCCCTCTCTCAGCTCTGCGCGGCGGCCATGACGGCCTCGTCCACGTCGCGTCCCTCGGCCTCGGCCCTGGCCATGGCGTCCAGGACGCGCCGGTAGTCGCGCGGCATGATCTTGGTGAAGCGGGCGGCGGCGGCGTCCCAGCCGTCCAGGAGGCGGCGGGCGACGGCCGAGCCGGTCTCGTCGAGGTGGCGTTCGACCAGCGTCCGGACGAAGTCCGCGTCGGCGGAGTCGAGCGGCTCCAGGTCGACCATCTCGCCGTTGACGCGCTCGGGCACGAGATCCAGGACGTAGGCGATGCCGCCGGACATGCCGGCCGCGAGGTTACGTCCCGTCCGGCCGAGGATCACGGCGCGGCCGCCGGTCATGTACTCGCAGGCGTGGTCGCCGACGCCCTCCACGACGGCGGTCGCGCCGGAGTTGCGGACGCAGAACCGCTCGCCGACGACCCCGCGAGCGAACAGCTCGCCGGATGTCGCGCCGTACAGGATGACGTTGCCGCCGATGATCTGCTCCTCGGCCGCGAACCCGGCGTCCGCCGGCGGACGCAGCGTCAGCCGCCCGCCGGACAGGCCCTTGCCGACGTAGTCGTTGGCGTCGCCGACCAGCCGCAGCGTGACGCCGCGCGGCACGAACGCGCCGAACGAGTTGCCCGCCGAGCCGGTGAACGTGACGTCGATCGTGTCGTCGCGGAGGCCCGCCCCGCCCCACTTCCGGGTGATCTCGTGGCCGAGCATGGTGCCGACCGTCCGGTTGACGTTGCGGATCGGCAGCTCCAGCGTCACCGTGTCGCCGAACGCGATCGCGCCCTCGGAGAGCTGGATCAGCGTGTTGTCCAGCGCCTTCTCCAGGCCGTGGTCCTGGACGGTGGTGCGGTGCAGCGCGGCGCCGTCCGGTACCTCGGGCATGTGCAGGATCGGCGCGAGGTCCAGGCCGGACGCCTTCCAGTGCTCCACGGCCTCGCGGGTGTCGATCATCTCGACGTGCCCGATCGCCTCGTCCAGGGACCGGAACCCGAGCGCCGCCAGGTACTCGCGGACCTCCTCGGCGACGAACTCGAAGAAGTTGACGACGAACTCCGGCTTGCCCGCGAACCGCTGCCGCAGGACGGGGTTCTGCGTGGCGACGCCGACCGGGCAGGTGTCCAGGTGGCAGACCCGCATCATGATGCAGCCCGACACCACCAGCGGCGCGGTCGCGAAGCCGTACTCCTCGGCGCCGAGCAGCGCGGCGACGACGACGTCCCGGCCGGTCTTCATCTGCCCGTCGGTCTGCACGACGATCCGGTCGCGCAGCCCGTTCAGCAGCAGCGTCTGCTGCGTCTCGGCGAGGCCCAGCTCCCACGGCGCGCCCGCGTGCTTCAGCGACGTCAGCGGGGACGCGCCGGTGCCGCCGTCGTGCCCGGAGATCAGCACGACGTCGGCGTGCGCCTTGGACACCCCGGCCGCGACCGTCCCGACCCCGACCTCCGCGACGAGCTTGACGTGCACGCGCGCCGCCGGGTTGGCGTTCTTCAGGTCGTGGATGAGCTGCGCCAGGTCCTCGATGGAGTAGATGTCGTGGTGCGGCGGCGGCGAGATGAGGCCGACGCCGGGCGTGGAGTGCCGGGTCTTGGCGATCCACGGGTACACCTTGTGGCCGGGCAGCTGGCCGCCCTCGCCGGGCTTGGCGCCCTGCGCCATCTTGATCTGGATGTCGTCGGCGTTCGTCAGGTACTCGGACGTGACCCCGAAGCGGCCCGACGCGACCTGCTTGATCGCGCTGCGGCGCAGGTCGCCGTTCTCGTCCGGGGTGAACCGCGCCGGGTCCTCGCCGCCCTCGCCGGTGTTGGACTTGCCGCCCAGCCGGTTCATCGCGATCGCGAGGGTCTCGTGCGCCTCCGCGGAGATCGACCCGTACGACATCGCGCCGGTGGAGAACCGCTTGACGATCTCCGATACGGGCTCGACCTCGTCCAGCGGGACGGGCTCCCGCTCGCCCTCCTTCAGCCGGAACAGGCCGCGGAGCGTCATCAGCTTCTCCGCCTGCGAGTCGACCTTGGAGGTGTACTCCTTGAAGATCTCGTAACGGCGGGTGCGGGTGGCGTGCTGCAGCTTGAACACCGTGTCCGGGTTGAACAGGTGCGGCTCGCCCTCGCGGCGCCACTGGTACTCGCCGCCGACGTCGAGCGTCCGGTGCGCGAGGTCGTTGCCGCCCGGCGGGTAGGCGCGGGCGTGCCGCTCGGCCGCCTCGCGGGCCAGCACGTCGAAGCCGACGCCGCCGAGCCGGGACGTGGTGCCGGTGAAGCAGCGCGACACGACGTCCTCGCCGAGGCCGATCGCCTCGAAGATCTGCGCGCCGGTGTAGGACGCGACCGTCGACACGCCCATCTTCGACATGACCTTCAGGACGCCCTTGCCGTACGCCTTCACCAGGTTCCGGACGGCCTTCCCGGCGTCCAGGTCCTCGATCACGCCGCCGCGGACGAGGTCCTCGACGGTCTCGATCGCCAGGTACGGGTTGATCGCGGACGCGCCGTACCCGATCAGCAGCGCCATGTGATGGCACTCGCGGGCCTCGCCCGTCTCGATCACCAGCCCGACCCGCGTGCGGGTCTTCTCCCTGATCAGATGGTGGTGGACGGCCCCGGTCAGCAGCAGCGACGGGATCGCGGCGCGGCCGGAGTCGGCGCCGCGGTCCGACAGCACGATGATGCGGGCGCCGGCGTCAATGGCCCGGCTCACCTCGGAGTTGATCTCCTCCAGGCGCGCCTGCAGGGCCGCTCCCCCGCCGGCGACGTCGTACAGGCCCTGGACGACATGGGCCTGCAGATGCGGCAGCGACCCCTCGTCGTCGATGTGGATGATCTTGGACAGCTCGTCGTTGTCCAGGATGGGAGTGGGCAGGACGAGCCGGCGGCACGAGTCGGGGCCCGGCTCCAGGAGGTTGCCCTCCGGGCCGAGCGTGGACTGCAGCGAGGTGACGAGCTCCTCGCGGATCGCGTCCAGCGGCGGGTTCGTGACCTGCGCGAACAGCTGCTTGAAGTAGTCGAACAGCAGCCGCGGGCGCTCCGACAGCACGGCGATCGGGGTGTCGGTGCCCATCGAGCCGATCGGTTCGGCGCCCGTCCGCGCCATCGGCGTCAGGATGATCCGCTGCTCTTCGAGCGTGTACCCGAACGTCTGCTGCCGCTTGACCAGCGTGTCGTGCGTCGGGATCTCCCGCTCGCGCTGCGGCAGCTCCTCGAACCGGACGAGGCCCTCGTGCAGCCACTGCCCGTACGGGTGCTCGGCGGCCAGCTCGGCCTTGACCTCGTCGTCCTCCACGATCCGCCCGGCGGCCGTGTCCACCAGGAAGATCTTGCCGGGCTGCAGGCGTCCCTTCCGGACGACGTCCGCCGCCGGGATGTCGAGCACGCCCGCCTCGCTGGCCAGCACGACCAGGCCGTCGCGCGTGACCCAGTACCGTCCCGGACGCAGCCCGTTGCGGTCCAGGACCGCTCCCACGACGGTGCCGTCGGTGAAGCTGACGCTGGCGGGGCCGTCCCACGCCTCCATCAGCGTGGAGTGGAACTCGTAGAACGCCCGGCGCTCCGCGTCCATCTCCGTGTGGTTCTCCCACGCCTCCGGGATCATCATCAGCACGGCGTGCGGCAGCGACCGGCCGCCGAGGTGCAGCAGCTCCAGGCACTCGTCGAACGAGGCGGTGTCGCTCGCCTCGATGTCGATCACCGGGTAGATCCGGGACAGGTCGCCGGGCAGCAGGTCGGACTTCAGCAGCGCCTCGCGGGCCCGCATCCAGTTCCGGTTGCCCTTCACCGTGTTGATCTCGCCGTTGTGCGCGATGAACCGGTACGGGTGGGCCAGCTCCCAGGCCGGGAACGTGTTCGTCGAGAACCGGGAGTGCACGAGCGCGATCGCGCTGGTGAAGCGGCGGTCGGAGAGGTCGGGGAAGAACGGCTCCAGCTGCGGCGTCGTCAGCATGCCCTTGTAGACGATCGTCCGGCTGGACAGGCTCGGGAAGTAGACGTTCACGTCCTGCTCGGCTCGCTCGCGCATGCAGAACACGACGCGGTCCAGCTCCAGGCCGGTCTTGCCCTCGTGGGGGCCGTTGCCGGCGGGCGTGACGAACAGTTGCGCGAACTGCGGCATGACGCGGCGGGCGGCCGGGCCGGTGAAGTCGGGGTCGTGCGGGAGCTCGCGCCACCCGAGGACCGTCAGGCCCTCCTCGGCGCAGAGCGTCTCGACGTGGGCGGACACGGCGGCGCGCTCGTCGCCGTCCTGCGGGAGGAACGCGATCCCGGCCGCGTACGCGCCGGGCTCGGGGAGCGGGAAGTCGCAGACCTCGCGGAAGAACGCGTCCGGGATCTGGACGAGGATGCCGACACCGTCGCCGTCGTCGGGCTCGGCGCCGACGGCCCCGCGGTGGTCGAGGTTCTTCAGGACGGTCAGGGCCTTCTGCACGATGTCGTGGCTCGTGCGGCCGTGCATGTCGGCGACCATCCCGACACCGCAGGCGTCGTGCTCGTTCGCCGGGTCGTACAGTCCCTGGGCGGGCCGTCCCGTCGCGCCGGGCACGGGAGCCGGGGCGGCGGGTGCGCCGGGCGCACGGCCGGCGGGTGTGAGGGCAGCAGCAGCCATGAAACCCTCCGTCGTCGTCTTGTCACTGCTTCGGTGTCAGTGCAGGCTCGGGACGACGTTGGCCCTGCTGCGGTGAGATGACATTACATCACTGCCGGGATCATGCCCGAAGGCACCAGATCACGAAACTTCCGGGCGCGGATCGACCGTGCGTCATCTCACAGTGGTTTAGACCAGTTTACCGGTTCATCCCCGGCGGGCAGGGCGCTGACCTCGGGTGAGCATCGTCACCGGCGCACAAGGTTTACGCTCCTTCGCCGGTCACTTGCCCGAAACCTGGGCGGATCGTCCGCCAGCCGCTCCGTCAGTTCGACGTGCGGGCGGCGCGGCCGAGCACCGCCGGGGCCTTGCCGCCCTCGATCAGCAGGGACAGCAGCGTCTCGTCCTTCTCGTCGCCCTTGCCGTCCAGCCGCTGCGCCCACGTGACCACGGCGAAGTGGCCCATCGCCAGGCCGCGCGCCATCCCGAAGCCGTGCCCGAACCGGTCCAGCGGGGCGGGCGCCTCCAGCGGCCGGACGAACCCCGCGCCGAGCGTCTTCTCCAGCGTCGCGACGAACCGGTCCGCGTCCGCCGAACCGGCCAGGTTGAACACGGCGACGGCCAGCCCGTAACCCTTCTCGGTATCGGAGTAGATCCCGCGAACCGCCTGCGTGCAGCCGCCCTTGCCCAGCACGTCGCCGACGGTCGCGCCCCATATGGCGGCGGCGCAGTCGGCGTCCAGGCGCTTGGCGCGCAGCTTCACCTCGACGTCGCCGTCCGGGACGGACAGCGTCGTGGCCGACGGCGGGAAGGACTCCTCGATCGTCAGCGGCTTGGCGTCCGCGCCGCGCGAGGCGATGCCGGTGTACGCGGACGTCGACGGCGAGTTCGAGTAGGAGACCGGCGACAGGCCGTTCCGGGCCGGCTTCCCGATCCGCACGTTGCTCGCGTCGCCGCCCGCGGGGGCGGCGTCCCCGCCGCGCAGGCCGACCACCGCGCCGATCGCGAGCAGCACGACCAAGCCGAGGACGGCGGCGGCGCCGAAGTACAGCTTCGGCCCGTACCCGGCCGGACGTCCCTTGCGTCCCTGGCTTGCCTGGCGCTTCCGGCCGGTCTTGCGCGGTCCGCGCGCGTCCCGGGACGGCCCGATCGGCAGCTCGGCCAGGCCGACGCGCTGTTCGGCCCCGCCATCGCGCCTTTCCGGCCTGCCGCCCCGCTGCTTCGGCGTCCGGCCGCGGCCCTTCTGCTTCCGGCCGCGCTGCTCCGCCTTCCCGGTACGCGGATCGACCCTGCCGTCGCGGGCGTCGGACCCGCCGCCGTGGTGGTCCGGCATCGCGCGGCCCTCGCCGGGACGCGGGCGCGGAACGGAGCCGGACGCGTTCCGGTAGCCGGATTCACCGTCCTCGTACGGCATGCGCTGCGGAGGCGGAGCCGGACGGTCCGGATGCTGCGGGCGACGGGCCGGGGTGCGCGGGCGGGGCGCGCCGGTGCGGCCCGGGGCCGTCCTGCGCGGGGCGGGCTGCCCTCGGCCCTGGCGGTTCACCGGTGCCCGCCGGGGGCCGCCGCGGCGCTGTTCATCGGGATCCACGACCGCGCAGACTACTGCCCGCCGGCCGGTGACACGCCCGCGCGCGGCCGGATCACTGCCTCGGGGTCCCGGTGGAGGCCAGGTCGAGCCGCCCGTACAGGAAGTCGGCGGCGTTCTCGATGACCAGGCTCACATCGATCATCTCGTTGAGCGAGGCGGGCTGCGCCCCGCCGGCCCGCTCCACCAGCGTCAGCACCGCGTAGTGGCCGTAGGTCTTGGCGTAGGCGGCGCTGAACCCGGCGCCGGTCGCGGGGACGCCCGGCGCCTGCAGCAGGGTCGGCCAGCCCGCCTTCGTCCGCGGGTCCAGGTCGCGCAGGATCTGCTTGACGCCCTCCACCCCGGACAGGTTGATCACGATGAAGTGGCCGACGTGCTTCTTGTCGGCGCTCACGTACGCCGAGCGGGCGATCTGGTTGCAGCCGAACTTGGCGAGGTCGCCCTGCAGGCGGGCGCCCCAGGTCGCGGCCTTGCAGTCGGAGCTCAGGTCGGACGCGGCGAGCGAGAAGGAGTAGCCCGTGGACTTCAGGCTCTTCGCGGAGAACGCCTCGCCCTCGGTGATCGCGCGTCCGTCGGCGGACCGCTCGGCGATCTGGCGGAAGCCCTCGCCGTTGTAGTCCGGCGTGTACGCGGTCGGGAGGACCTGCCGGGGGGCGGCCTTCTCGTCCGTCCCGCCGCCGGTCAGCACCAGCACGGCCGCCGCCGCGGCGACCACGGCGACCAGCGCGGCGGCCGCGCCGTACAGCAGCTTCGGACTGGGGAACCGGCGGCCGGGCTTGTCGTCGTCCGGCCAGAAGTCCCGCCCGCGGCCTTTGCCCGGGGTCTTGCGGGAGCCTGTGTCACGAGCCTCGATCACGTCCGGGAGCTTAGCGGCCCCGCCGCCCTCCGCGTGGCCAAAAGGGCGTTTCCTCCCGGTGGGACCGTTCCGATCAGCCCGTTCCGATCAGCGCGCCGACCCCGTAGGTGATCGCCGCGGCGGCGGCGCCGAACAGCAGCTGCCGCGTCCCGCCGAACCACCAGGCGCGGGCGGTCACCCGCGACACCAGCGCGCCCGCGGCGAACAGGCCGAGCGCGGCGACGCCCGCCGCAGGCCACAGCGTGGACGCGCCCAGCAGGTACGGAAGCACCGGCAGCATCGCCCCGACCGCGAACGACAGGAACGACGAGCCCGCCGCCAGCACCGGGGACGGCAGTTCGCCGGGCGTCACGCCGAGCTCCTCCTTGGTGTGCACCTCAAGGGCCTCGTCGGGGTCGCGGGACAGCTGCCGCGCGACCTCCGCGGCGGTGTCCGGGTCGACGCCGCGCGCCTCGAAGACACCGGCCAGCTCCCGCTCCTCGGCCCCCGGATGCCGGGCGAGCTCGCGCCGCTCCACCTCGATCTCCGCCTCGGCAAGCTCCGACTGGGACGCGACCGAGATGTACTCCCCCGCCGCCATCGAGAACGCGCCCGCCGCCAGCCCGGCGAGGCCCGCGAGCAGCACCACCCGCTGGCTCGCCTGGCCGCCCGCGACGCCCGCGATCAGCGCGAAGTTGGAGACCAGGCCGTCCATCGCGCCGAACACCGCGGGCCGCAGCCAGCCGCCGGTCACGTCGCGGTGCTGGTGGTGGCGCTCCGGGCGCACACCGGTCTCCCCGCTGGTCATCTCCCCCGCATCGGTCGCGTTCGCCGGCTTCTACTTCCCGTCTTTGACGGGCTCCCCCTCGGATTCCTCTTCCTCTACCCGCTCGGGGTCGGCGACACCATCGTCCTTCGCGTCCTCGACGGCGGTCTCGCTGGCAGGCTCGGCGGTGGGCTCGGAGTCTTCGTCTTCCGGCTCGGCTGCCGCCGCCTCGCTGTCGGTCGCCGTCTTCTCGGCGGGTTCCGCGTCCTCGTCGGCGGGTTCGGGCTGCTCCAGTATCTCGGTGGCCTCATCGCCCTCGGATTCGACCACCGTGGGCGCGTCCTCGCCGGGCTCCGCGTCCGTTCCGGCGTCGTCCGTCCCGGCGTCCGCGACCGTCGCGCCGGACCCGGTCTCCTCGGCGGGACGGCCGAGGTTCTCCGGCCCGGTGAGGTTGCGCGCCCGGTACAGGTAGGCGACCGCGCCGGCGAACAGGATGATCGAGGTCCAGTCGTTCAGCCGCAGGCCGAGGACCTCGTGGGCCTCGTCGATGCGCAGCGCCTCGATCCAGGCGCGTCCCAGCGTGTAGGCGGCGACGTAGAGCGCGAACGCGCGCCCGTGGGTGAGCTTGTAGCGGCGGTCGGCCCAGATGACCAGCACCGCGACGCCGACGCACCACAGGAACTCGTACAGGAACGTCGGGTGGTAGGTGGCGATGTCGGCGTACTCGGGGTCGAGCGCGGGCCCGCCGTCCAGCACCGGACGGTGGTTCTCGTCGATCTCGATGGCCCAGAAGGCGTCGAGCGGCCGCCCGTACAGCTCCTGGTTCCAGTAGTTGCCCCACCGGCCGATGGCCTGCGCGAGGACGATGCCCGGCGCCACCGCGTCGGCGAGCGCGAGCGCGGAGATCCCGCGCCTTCGGCAGCCGATGATCGCGCCGACCGCGCCCAGCGCGACCGCGCCCCAGATACCGAGGCCGCCCTTCCAGATCTCCAGCGCGCGGAGCGGGTCGCCGTCCGCGCCGAAGTAGCGCTGGTAGTCGGTGAGGACGTGGTAGAGCCGCCCGCCGACCAGGCCGAACGGCACCGCCCACACGGCCATGTCGACGACCACGCCGGGTGCGCCGCCCTTGGCGGCCCAGCGCCGTTCGCCCAGCCAGACCGCGACGACGATGCCAAGAATGATCATGACGGCGTAGGCGCGGATCGGGACGGGCCCGAGGTGCCAGACGCCCTGCGAGGGACTCGGAATGTAGGCCAGCGGCTCCATGCCCGCAGACGTTACCGCCTCCGGGGCGCGGATCGCGCGGTCTCCGCCACGCCGCCGGGTCGCCCCCCGCCACACCACCGGGTCACCCGCGCCACGCCGCCGGGCCGCCCCGCAGAACGGCGCCGGGCCGCCCGCGCCACGCCGCCGGGCCGCCCCGCAGAACGGCGCCGGGCCGCTCCCGCCTACGCCGCCGGGTCGCCCTCCGCTACGGGGCCGGGTCGGCGCCGAACGCCGTCCCGTCCGAGCGGGTGGTGCCGGGCGCCGGGGCCGGGGCGCCGGCCGCCGCGGCGACGGCCTTCTTCAGGTCGTCCGGGGAGCCGAGGGCCTCGGCGCCGATCTTCCGGCCGTTCAGCGCCAGGTACGGGGTGGAGTCGACGCCGGCCCGCCCGGCCTGCGCGCTCGCCTCGTCCACCAGGTCGATCTTCTGGGAGCCGTTGACGCAGGCGGCGAACGCGGGGTCGGCGACGCCCTGCTCGGCGCCCCAGTCGATCAGGTCCTCGTTGCTGAAGCCCCTGTCGCCCTCGGGGGGCTGCTCGGCGAACAGCCTGTCGTGGTAACGGACCCACCGTTCGGCCGGGACGCAGGCGGCGGCGTTCGCGGCCCGCCGCGAGTTCGACATCAGCGGATCCTGCTGGAAGAGCTGGAACGGGTGGTAGACGACCTTGGCCTTGCCCTCGGCGGCGAGCTGCTTGATCGTCCCGCCGAGCCGCTGCTCCAGCAGCTTGCACGCGGGGCACTGGAAGTCCTCGTACAGGTCCAGGACGGGTGCGGTGACGCGCGGCTGCGCCATCGCGACGGCGCCGTACTGCTCCCGGGTCGTCGGCGCCAGCGGCCCCTTGTAGGTGTCCTCGAAGGTCTCGCCGCCGCTGGTGCGGGAGACGGCCACGACCACCACCGCGACCACCACGGCCGCCGCGACGACCCCGCCGAGGACGACCACCAGCAACCGCTGCCGCTGCCCCCGGACCGCGGCCCGCGCCTGTTCGTCCCCGAGCGGCCCCTGCGGCGAAGGCCTGCCCCTCTGCTCGCTCATCGATCCCCCGATCGCCACTGTGCGTGATTGTGCGCTCGCACGAGCGTAGCGGGACGGGGCGTCCCCGGACGGTGGAAACGCCGCGCCGCGCCGTCCCCCCGCCGGGTTGGGAGGGGACGGCGCGGCGCGCGACGGTCAGGGGCGGGGCGTCACTTGCCGGCCGCGCGGGCCGAGTCGATGGCCGCCCGCAGGCCGCCGGGGTTCATGGCCTGGTTGGTGTCGAGCTTCTGGCCGTTGAGGAACACCGTCGGCGTGCCGTCGACGCCGCGGGTCTGCAGGGCGTACTTGGTCATCGCGTCGACCTGCGGCTTCTTCTGCTCGTCCCGCACGCACTTCTCGAAGTTCGGGTCGGTGACGCCGATGTCCTTGCCCCACTTGACGAGGTCGTCGGGCGCGAAGCCCTCGTCGCCCTCGGCGGGCTGGAACTTGTAGAGCGCCTCCTGGTAGGAGACCCACTTGTCGGCCGGGACGCAGAGCGCCGCCGCCGCCGAGCGCAGCGAGTTGATCTTGATCGGGTCCTTCTGCTGGCCGAAGAGGTGGAACGGCCGGTAGACGACCTTGACCTTGCCCTCCAGCGCGAGCTGCTGGATGGTCTTGCCGGTGGACTCCTCGAACTGCTTGCAGATCGGGCACTGGAAGTCTTCGAAGATCTCCAGTTCCGGCTTGGTCACCCCGGCCTTGGCCATGACGATGGAGCCGTCCGCCTGGCGGCTGAGCGGCGCGAGCGCGCCCTTGTGCGCCTCGGCCCGCCCGCTCTTGCGCTGCTGGTCGATGATCAGGACGGTCCCGACCACGATGACCGCCACCGCGACCACCGAACCGAGGACGATCGCGAGCAGCCGCCGCTGCTTGGAGCGCGACTCCTGCCGCTTTCGCTCGGCGGCCAGGCGCTCCCGCGCGGACCGCTCCCGTGCGGCCTTGCTCATGGGGTTTCTCCTATTGCGTGTGGGCCGCGCCGGCCACCGTGCGGCGCGGTCACGGCGAGACTAGTCGACTTGACCGATTCGCCGGAATTCGTCGATGAGAACGAGAAGGAAGAGCAGGACGGTCACGACGTGGACCCCGGTGCACCACAGGCAGATTTTGTGCAAGATTGCCAATTCCACGGTGACGAGGTAAACGACGAAGAGCACGCCGACCGACACGCTCGCCACCCGTCCCCAGCGCAAGGGCGGCCAGGCCGACCGCAGCGCCCACGGCGTGATCAGCGCGGCGAACGCGACGAAGAAGGCCAGGCCGAGCAGCGGCATCGGGATCCCGGCCAGCGTCGAGTAGTCGCTGGTCGTGACCGCGTGGCAGTCGACGGTCTTGGACGCCGAGCACACCAGCGCCCCTTCGTCGTAGTGCGTGATCGTCAGGTAGACGGAGATCCCGAACCCGGCGATCGTCAGGATCCAGGCCGTGACCAGGAACCATGCGGGCGGCAACGGCGGCGCGGCCGTACCGGCCCGCTCCTTCGCCGTCATCTCTTGCGTCATCGTGATCCTTCCAGGACCGTCTCACCCGGCGAACACACCTTACGGGAGAGCGGCGGCATCACAAGCCCAACACGGAGGCGCCGTCCGCGAGATCCGGCCCCCGCGCACGCCCCGCCCGCCGAATGATCGTCAGACCCGCACAACACCCCGCCGGTGATCGTCAGCCGCGCACGGGGTCCGGCCGCCGGAAGATCGTCCGACCGGACGGTACCCGTCGCCGAACCCGCACGCATCGCCCGCCGACCGCCCATCAGAATCGGACGGGGTTCGGCGGCCGGGCGGTCGCCGGATCCGCACGACGCGCGGCCGGCCGCCCGTCGTACCCACACGGGTTCCGCGGCCCGGCGGTCGCCGGATCCGCGTGACGCGGTCGACGGCCGGTCGGCGGCGGTCAGCGGGGTGTGCGGACGCCCGCGGCCAGCTCCTCGGTGAGGGCGCGGAGGCCGGTCAGGCCGGAGGCGAGGTCGGGCGCGTCCAGGAGGCGGCGGACGAACGCCGATCCGACGATCACCCCGTCCGCGAACCGGGCGACCTCGGCGGCCTGGGCGCCGTCGCCGACCCCGAGGCCGAGGCCGACCGGCAGCGCCGTCCCGGCCTTGTCGATCATGGCGCGGGTCCGCTCCACCAGGCGCGGGGCGCCGGTGTCGACGGCGGTGCGCGCGCCGGTGACGCCCATCAGCGAAGCCGCGTACACGAACCCGCGGCACAGCCCGGTGATCTTCTCGATGCGCTCGTCGGTGGAGCTGAGCGCGACGAGGAACACCCGGTCGAGGCCCGGTCCCTCGCCGTGCGCGTCGGACGCCTCCAGCCACGCGCCGCCCTCCTCCGGCGTGAGGTCTGGCGTGATCAGGCCGGAGCCGCCGGCCGAGGCGAGATCGCGGGCGAACCGGTCGACGCCGTAGTGGTCGACGGGGTTCCAGTACGTCATGACGAGGGTGGGGACGCCGGTCGCGGCGACGGCCTCGACCGTCCGGAACACGTCCGCGACGCGGACGCCGCCGACGAGCGCCTGGTGGACGGCGTCCTGGATGGTGGGGCCGTCCATCATCGGGTCGGTGTAGGGCAGCCCGATCTCGATGACGTCGCAGCCCGCGTCGACCATGGTCTTCAGGGCCTCGATGGAGCCGTCCACGGTGGGGAACCCGGCGGGCAGGTAGCCGACGAGCGCGGCACGCCCTTCGGCCTTGGCCTTGTCATAGGCGGTCTGGACGCTCACTGGCCCTCCTCCTGGGAGATCAGGCCGAAGAAGCCGGCGGCCGTGTGCATGTCCTTGTCGCCGCGTCCGGACAGGCACACGACGATCGTGGCGTCCGGCCCCAGCTCAGGGCCCACCTTCAGTGCGCCGGCCAGCGCGTGCGCGGACTCGATGGCCGGGATGAGGCCCTCGGTGCGGCAGAGCAGCGAGAACGCGCCCATCGCCTCCGCGTCGGTGATCTCCCGGTACTCGGCGCGGCCGGCGTCGTGCAGCCACGCGTGCTCGGGGCCGACGCCGGGGTAGTCGAGGCCGGCGGAGATCGAGTGGGTCTCCTGGGTCTGGCCGTCCTCGTCCTGCAGCAGGTAGGTGCGCATGCCGTGGATGACGCCGAGGGACCCGCCGACGAGCGTCGCGGCGTGCCTGCCGGTGGCGACGCCGTCGCCGCCCGCCTCGAAGCCGAACAGCCGGACGGACTCGTCCGGGACGAAGGCGTGGAACGTCCCGATCGCGTTGGAGCCGCCGCCGACGCAGGCGACGACGGCGTCCGGCAGCGCGCCGGTCAGCTCCAGGCACTGCCGCCGCGCCTCGACCCCGATGACCCGCTGGAAGTCGCGGACCATCATCGGGAACGGGTGCGGGCCCATCACGGAGCCGATGCAGTAGTGGGTGTTCTCGACGCTGGCGACCCAGTCGCGGAACGCCTCGTTGCAGGCGTCCTTGAGGGTGCGGCTGCCAGTCGTCACCGGGACGACCTCGGCGCCGAGCATCCGCATCCGCGCGACGTTGAGGGCCTGCCGCTCGGTGTCGACCTCGCCCATGTAGACGGTGCAGTCCAGGCCGAGCAGCGCCGCCGCCGTGGCGGTCGCGACCCCGTGCTGCCCGGCGCCCGTCTCGGCGATCACGCGGGTCTTGCCCATCCGGCGGGTCAGCAGCGCCTGGCCGAGTACGTTGTTGATCTTGTGGGAGCCGGTGTGGTTGAGGTCCTCGCGCTTGAGGAGCACGCGGGCGCCCGCGTGCTCCGAGAAGCGCTTCGCCTCGGTCAGCAGGCTGGGACGGCCCGCGTAGTTCGCGAGCAGGTCGTCCAGCTCGGCGGTGAAGGCGGGGTCGTGCTTGGCGGTCTCGAACTCGCGGGTCAGCTCGTCCAGCGCCGCCATCAGCGCCTCGGGGGCGAACCGGCCGCCGAACGATCCGAAGTGGCCCGCGGCGTCGGGCACGGCACCGCGCGCGGTGTCGATGGTCATGGGAAACGCGTCCTGTCGTACGAGAAGGGGCTTGTCACCGAGTCAGAGTGAAGCCCTGCCATCGCTCCCGGAGCGGTTCGACCTGCATGTCCTCAGCCTATCCAGTCCTTCAGCCGCTCTGCCGCAACGCTGGGTGGGCACCTGCGGCGACGAGGTCGGCGACCGCGGTGCGCGGGTCCTTGCCGATCACCAGGCTCTCCCCGACCAGCACCGCGTCGGCGCCGCTGGAGGCGTAGGCGAGCAGGTCGTGCGGGCCCCGCACCCCCGACTCGGCGATCTTCACGATGTCCTTGGGGATGAGCGGGGCGACCCGCGCGAACACGCCGCGGTCGACCTGCAGCGTCTTCAGGTCGCGCGCGTTCACGCCGATGACCTTGGCGCCCGCGTCGACGGCCCGGACGGCCTCCTCCTCGGTGTGCGCCTCCACCAGCGGGAGCAGCCCGATCGACTCGGCCCGCTCGACCAGCGACACCAGCGCGTCCTGCTCCAGCGCGGCGACGATGAGCAGCGCCATGTCGGCGCCGTGCGCCCGCGCCTCCCACAGCTGGTAGGACGTGACGATGAAGTCCTTGCGCAGCACGCTGACGCCGACGTTGGCGCGGACGGCGGCGAGGTCTTCCAGGCTGCCGCCGAACCGGCGCCGCTCGGTCAGCACGCTGATCACCTTCGCGCCGCCGGACTCGTAGTCGCGGGCGAGGGCGGCGGGGTCGGCGATGGCTGCGAGCGCGCCCTTGGACGGGCTGCTGCGCTTGACCTCGGCGATCACCGAGACGCCGGGACCGCGCAGCGCGGCGAGCGCGTCCCGCGGGGCGGGGGCGGCCGCCGCCCGCTCCTTCAGGGCGTCGAGCGGAACCTCACGCTGCCTTTCGGCGAGATCGGCCCGGACGCCCTCAACGATCTCGTCCAAAACGCTCAAGGTCGCAGGCCCCCCTATTTCAGGTCGTTCCGTGCACCGATCGTAGCCGCCCCCTGGAACGCTCTCGGCATCCGGGGACCCCTCCCGCGGCCGCCGCCGCTCAGGGCGCCAGCGCCGCCGCGAACGGCAGGTTGCGGACGACCCAGTACACGGCGAGGACGCCGACGAACGAGTACACCACGACCGGCCTGAACAGAGCGGACCGCATCGGCATCCCCCGCGCGCCCAGCACCGTCCACCGGACGAACATGTAGCCGAACACCGGCAGCAGGACGAAGACCAGCGGGTTGAATCCGAACGCCGTCCCCACGTCCCCGTGGGTGAGCGCGTGGACGAGCCGCATCATCCCGCACCCCGGGCAGTAGTACCCGGTCATCGCCAGGAAAGGGCAGCTCGGGTAGTGCCCCGCCTCGTTCGGATCCCGGAACGCCACCAGCAGGGCCCCCGCGACGACGCCGCCCAGCACGAGCCCCTGCGGCAGCAACGTCCGCCGGGCCGAGTCCGATGCCGCGCGAGTCACACCGTCCACCCTAGGAGCCTCCACGCGAGACCTCACCTGTCGAGGACGTAGCCGACGCCCCGGACGGTCCTGATCGGGTTGCCCTCGCCCAGTTTGGCGCGGAGCTGGGCGACGTGGACGTCGACCGTGCGGCTTCCGGCGCCCGCGCCGGGGCCCCAGGCCGCGTCGAGGAGCTGCTCGCGGGTGAAGACGCGGCCGGGATTGGCCATCAGGAACTCGAGGAGGTCGAACTCGGTGACGGTGAGGGTGACGCGGCGGTCGCCGATGACGGCGATGCGGCCCTCGGGGTCGAGGGCGACGGCGCCCGCGCGGAGGGGGCCCGGCGTCTCGGCGGGGGCGCCGCCGCGGAGCGCGTCGGCGACCGCGCCGACCAGGACGCGGGGGCTGAAGGGCCGGTCGACGTGGTGCTCGCCGAGCGCGCGGGCGAGGGCGGGGTCCAGCGGCCCGGTCACGGCGATGACGGGCGCGGGCCGCGCGGCCTCCGCCACGCGCCGGTACAGGTCGGCGGGCAGCGCGGAGACGGACAGGTCGAGGACGACGACGTCCGGGCGCCCTCGTTCGGCGGCGGCGGGAGCCCGGCCGGGATCGGCCTCGATCTCGACGTCGAAGCCTTCGCGGGCGAGGTAGCGGCGCTGCAGTTCGGCGACGGCCGGGTCGTGCTCGACGACGAGGACGAGCCCGCCGCCCTCGGTGTTCACGGCCGCCCGTTCTTCTGGGCGGTGGGGTCCTCGCCGCGGTCGAGGGACTTCCAGATCGCGGACGGGTCGTCGTCGGCGGCGGCCGCCTGCGGGGTCGCGCGCTCGTAGCGTGCGGACATGCCCGGCCAGCGCGCCCCGCGCACCGCCGTGACGGCACCCGCGGCGACGAGGAGCACACCACCGGCGACGGAGACGATCCACCACAGGTTCACCTGCAGGGCGGGGTCGGCGCCGAGCTTGATCAGCGCGCTCTTGTCGCCGGCGGCGGACAGCACGTTGGCGCGCTGAACGGCGGCGGTCGAGGCGTAGGTGATGCCCGCGCCGAACAGGGCGATCAGGACGCCGACGCCCGCCCGCACCCGGCCGCGGGTGGCGAAGAGCGCGGCGAGTCCCGCGAGCGCGGCCCAGCCGAGCGCGCCCGCCGCGCCGCCGAGGTCACCGCCGGTCAGGCTCTGGCTGAACGGGGTGATGGCGTCCTCGGCCTCGACGGTGGCCCAGGTGCGGCCGGCGGCGAGCAGGACGAGACCGGCCCCGGCGGCGCACAGCAGCGCCGTCACGCCGCGCTCGCGCCCCGGGGTCATCGGCGCTGTTCGGTCATCGGCACGGCCCGGTCACGAGGCCGGGTCGGGGCGTTCGCCGACGACGGCGTCCAGGACGTCGGCGTCCCAGCAGGTGCGGTCGCCGGTGTGGCAGGCTGCGCCGACCTGGTCGACCTTCACCAGGATCGCGTCGGCGTCACAGTCGAGCGCGACCGACTTGACCCACTGCTGGTGGCCTGAGCTCTCGCCCTTCACCCAGTACTCCTGGCGGCTGCGGGACCAGTAGGTGCAGCGGCCGGTGGTCAGGGTGCGATGCAGCGCCTCGTCGTCCATCCAGCCGAGCATGAGCACCTCGCCGGTGTCGTACTGCTGGGCGATGGCGGGCACGAGGCCGCCGGCATCGCGCTTGAGCCGGTCAGCGATCTTGGGGTCCAGGTCGGACGGTCGAACGGACATGGGTCCATTGTGCCGCGTGCCGCGCGATGACCGGGCACGGCCCCGCCGGGAGGCGAAAGATCCGCCCGGAATGCGAAAGGACCCGCCTCCCTTTGCAGGTGGGGCGGGCCCTGACGTACGACTACGGGCTTTACAGGGGGACGACCTGGTCGGCCTGCGGACCCCGGTTACCCTGCGTCACCTCGAACTGGACGCGCTGGTTCTCGTCCAGCGTGCGGTACCCGGAGCTCTGGATGGCCGAGTAGTGCACGAACACGTCCGGCCCGCCGCCGTCCACGGCGATGAAACCGAAGCCCTTCTCGGCGTTGAACCACTTCACGGTGCCCTGCTGGGGCATGTCTTTCTCCTTGCGGCAAAACCTGGGCCCACACCTCGCGGGCCCGTGCGGTCGCTGCGGAACGCTCTCGCCCCCGGTACGGTCCCGGAAAAGCCAAAACGCCCGCTGCCATCAGTCCGCGGGCGTCTGAACGATCGAGAACCACGACT
This sequence comes from Actinomadura sp. KC06, assembly GCF_004348735.1. Taxonomy (GTDB): domain Bacteria; phylum Actinomycetota; class Actinomycetes; order Streptosporangiales; family Streptosporangiaceae; genus Spirillospora. The sequence continues at coordinate 765 of NZ_SMKT01000084.1, read as the reverse complement.
GCAACCGACCGGACCACCGTATCACCGGTTCCGCGTAAAGCGGAGGAGCCGCAAGGCTTGCGATTCTCCTCTCCGCGAACCACGCCGTTACCTGGCCGTTAAAGACTCCAACCGGTCTCGGTCAGGGTCTTGACAGCGTCCGTCGCCCCGGTGAGGCGGACGTTCGCGACGTCGCGGCGGCCCAGTGCCCAGAGGACGAGTTCGCCGACCGGACCGTGGACGCGGACGGCGCCGCGACCCCGTCCGGACACGCGCAGGCTGCGGCCGTCCGGCTGGACCAGCGTTACCCGAACATGAACTTTTCTTAGGACAAAGCGGGCAATTTTTATCCGTCGCCAGAGCAGTTCCTCGAACTCCGGGGAGATCTCCCGCGGCTCCCAGTCGGGACGTGCGCGGCGGATGTCCTCATGGTGAACAAAGAACTCAACGCCGTTCGCGATTTCGTCCACGCCCGGAAGCGCGTACGGCGAGAACTTCGGCGGTCCGAGCCGAATCCGTTCAACCAGACGGTCGAACGGAACGGCGCGCGCCGTGCGGCGCCGCACGCGCTCGGAGTAGAAGGACAGCGGCCGCAGAAGTATTCCCGGAGCGGCGTCGAGGCGCCTCTCGCGGACGACCAGATGGGCGGCGAGATCGCGGGCGTCCCAGCCGGCGCAGTTGGTGGCCGCGTCCGGCCCCGCCTCGGCGAGGGCGCCGGCCAGCGCCCGGCGTTCGCGCCGGACGGGCCCGCCGCCCTCCTGGGTGCTCATCGACTGATCGTAGGCC
>NZ_SMKT01000083.1 GCF_004348735.1 Actinomadura sp. KC06 | reverse complement strand
GCCCCGTCCCAACCCCGGACGACCGCCGCAGCCCCCTGACCCCGGAGGCGGCGGGGCGGGCTAGTGCAGGTGGGTGGTGAATGTGGCGAGGGCGTCGAGGGCGTGGAGCGATTCGGGTTCCGGGGTGGTGGGGAGGGCGAGGCCGATTCGTTCCACGCCCGCGTCCGCGAGTTCGGTTACCGCGCGGGGATCGGCGTCGAGGCCGCAGAGCGTGATCGGGACGCCGGGGCGGCCGTGCTCGGCGAACCACTCGGCGACCCGGCGGATCTCGGCCGGCGGGGTCGCGGCGCGCGGCAGCCAGCCGTCGCCGTGCCGGACGACCCGTGCGAGCGCCGCCGGGCTCTCGCCGCCGACGTAGATCGGCGGGTGCGGCCGCCGCACGGGCTTCGGCCAGAGGTGGATCGGGTCGAAGTCCACGTGCTCGCCGTGGAACTCGGCCTCGTCCTCGGTCCAGATCGCCTTGATCGCGGCGAGCTGCTCGTCCAGCAGGGCGCCCCTGGTGCGCGGGTCGGTGCCGTGGTTGCGCATCTCCTCGCGGTTCCAGCCGACGCCGACGCCGAGCAGCGCGCGGCCGCCGGAGAGCACGTCGAGGGTCGCGACCTCCTTGGCCGTGTGGATCGGGTCCCGCTGGGGGAGGAGCGCGACGGCGGTGCCGAGCAGCAGGGTGGACGTCGCCGCCGAGGCCGCGGCGAGCGCCGTGAACGGGGCCAGGGTGCGGTAGTAGGGGCCGGGCAGCTCGGTGCGGCCCTGCCAGAGGGTCTCGCGCTTGACGGGAATGTGCGAGTGCTCGGCGATGAACAGCGAGTCGAAGCCGCGCTCCTCCGCCGCGCGGGCCAATACGTCCGGCCGGACGCTCTCGGCGGTCAATAGCGTGTAGATGCCGAACTTCACGGGGTCACCGGCCTTCTCATCGTCCTGCCCATTTCTCCGGCGGAACCGAGCGCGATTCGCCGGGAGGGAGATCGCTGAATTTCTCGTATCGACATCTGGATCTTAGGAGGACGGCGCCGGAGCGGCAACAGCACAATGGTAATGGATCATGATCCCAAGGGTTGACACGCCCCCTCCCACCTGCAATCGTACTTGTACGCCCGACCGGTCGGTCGGGAGGATGGGGATTGGTCGGCCGCTTCGCCCAGAAGGCGGGCGCGGGCCGCGAGTCCGAAGCGGTGGCCGCACCATCGTGACCGCACCGGACGGCCACATCCGAAGTGACGTGAGCTGACATATGAATCGGCATCTTCAATGACGTCGCGGCCGATTCTCAAGGCGCTGCCCCGGGGGTATCAGCGCGCACCTGAGCCGAGGCGGGAAAATGTCGACCCGGCGGCGGACGACCCTGGGCGATAACACTTTCCACGCGCGGCGAGTGACCGGGAGACCGCCGGCGGGCGGTCCGCCACGTCGTTGAAAGGAAAACGCGGATGGCCTCCGGAACGACACCCGCGAAAGAAGCGCCCAAGAAGGGCACGCTGAGGATCGCCGCCGCGGCGCTGGCGGCGTCGAGCATCGAGAACTACGACTTCTTCATTTACGGGACGGCCGCGGCCCTGGTCTTCCCCGATCTGTTCTTCCCCGGGCACAGCCCGCTCGCCGGGGCCCTGCTGTCCTTCTCGACGTTCGCGGTCGGGTTCGTCGCCCGGCCGCTCGGCGCGGTGATCTTCGGCCATCTCGGCGACGTCCACGGCCGCAAGCGGTCCCTCGTCATGGTGCTCCTGACGATGGGCCTCGGCACCACGCTCATCGGCGTGCTGCCCACCTACGACGCCATCGGACCGGCGGCCCCGCTCCTGCTGGTGCTGCTGCGGCTCGTCCAGGGGATCGCGCTCGGCGGCCAGACCGGCGGGGTGATCCTGCTGGCGCTGGAGAGCGCGCCGTCCGACCGCCGCGGGTTCTTCTCCAGCTTCGCGCTCGCCGGCGGGCCCGCGGGGATCCTGGTCGGCAACCTCGCCTTCCTGATCGCGGACCTGGTCACCACCTCGGAGTCCTTCGACTCCTGGGGCTGGCGGATGCCGTTCCTCGCGAGCGTCGCCCTGCTCGGGCTGACGATCTACATCCAGATGCGGATCGAGGAGACCCAGGCGTTCAAGCGCCTGCAGAACGCCGCGAAGGCCGACACGGTCAAGCGGCCGAAGCCGCCTGTGGGACGCTCGCCCGTCCTGGAGGCGGTGAGCCGCTACCCGAGGAAGATCGTGCTCATCGGCGGCGCCTACGTCGGCATCAACGTCACCTACTACCTGTTCATGACGTTCGCCGTCGCCTACGGGACCAACGAGGACATCCTCGACATGCCGAAGAGCAGGATCCTGCTGGGCGTGCTGCTCGGCGCAGGAGTCCAGCTCGTCATGCTCCCCGTCGCGGGTGCGCTGTCGGACCGCATCGGCCGCAAGACGATGCTGACGGCCGGTTCGCTGATGCTCGGGGTGTGGGCGTTCGCCTTCTGGCCGCTGCTCAACACCGAGTCGCCCATCGTCATCGCGTTCGCGTTCATCGTCGGCCTGGGGCTGCTGCACACGACGATGTACGCGCCGCAGGGCGCCTTCTTCGCCGAGACGTTCCCGACCGCGACCCGCTACTCGGCGATGTCGCTGAGCATCCAGGTGGCCTCGGTGGTCGGCGGCGCATTGGCCCCGCTCATCGCCACGTCCCTCTACGCCTGGACGGGTTCATGGGTCGCGATCGCCGCCTACATGGCGGGCGTGTGCCTCATCACCGTCGTCTCGGTGCTCCTGCTGCCCGAGACCTACCGGAACGACATCGAGGAGCCGGTGACGCCTGGCCAGGACGAGCTGGGCACGGGCACCGGCCCTGGTCCGGACGAGGCGGGCACGGTCAGCACCGCCTGACCACCCGCCGGTCTGAGGCCCTGGCGACCCCGCCGTCAGGGCCTCAGGCCGCGGTAGGCGTAGTCCCAGAACGCGTCGGCGATCTCGTCGTGCGTGAGTTCCCCGTCCGGGCGGTACCACTGGTACGCCCAGTTGCTCATGCCGAATATCGCGAGGCTGAACAATTTGGCGTCGACCTTCCGGAAGGTTCCGGCGGCGATGCCGTCGCGGACGACGTCCTGCACCATCGCCTCGTACCGGGCGCGCTTCTCGGTGGCGACGGCGAGATCGGCGTCCGGAAGCTCGCGGTGGTTCTCGAAAAAGACCCGGCACTGGCCGCGCCTGGTCGCGATGTTCTGCAGAAAGTCATGGATCACGCCGCGCAGCAGTTCGGCCGGCTCCAATCCCTGCTCGACCCGCGCGCCGTGCGACTCGATGAGGCCGTCGATCAGCTCCTCGTGCATGTACCACAGCAGTTCCGACTTACTGCGGAAGTAGTGATACAGAGTGGGCTTTCCGATTCCGACCGCGGCGGCGATGTCGTCCATGGAGGCGCGGGCGTACCCCAATTTCTCGAAGAGGTCGGCGGCGACCCGGATGATCTCCGCGCGCCGTTCGTCCTTCGACATCTGCCGGCGCCTCGACCGCCGCGCCGACTCAGCTTCCGACATCCGCGTTCACTCCGCATCATTGGAAAACTTCAAGGGGCGAGCCGACCATGGGAGCCGGAGCGGATCTCCCGCCCGATCGCTGGATCACGAAGTATACCAGGATGTTCATAATTGACTTGCCGGACCGTCCGCCGGCCGCGGAGCCCGTCCAAGCCAATAGTGGAGTCGCGCTGATCGGTCTCCGGCAAGAGAAGAATAAAATGCTGCCCCGCCCGTTCCGCCGGCGGGCGTTGGGGGCAGAATGCAGTGCATGACTCAGACTGTGAATCTGCCTGGTGGGACCGCGCTGCCGTTGATCGGGTTCGGGACGTGGGAACTGCGCCGCGGGACGGCGTACGAGTCCGTGCGCGCGGCACTGGAGATCGGTTACCGGCATCTCGACACCGCGACGCTGTACAAGAACGAGGCGGACGTCGGCAGGGCCGTGAAGGACAGCGGCGTCGACCGGGAGCAGGTCTTCGTCACCACGAAGCTGCACCCGCAGGACGCGCGGCATGCCCGTCGCGCCTTGGAGACGAGCCTTCGCGAGCTCGGCACCGATTACGTGGACCTCTGGCTGGTCCATTGGCCGACTGGCTCGGAACAGCTCGTCCCGACGTGGCGGGAACTCTTGGCCGCCAAGAGTGCGGGGCTCGCTCGCAATGTCGGGGTCAGCAACTACAGCACGGCGCAGATCGACCAGCTGACCAAGGCCACCGGGGAGCAGCCGGCCGTTAATCAGATTTCGTGGAGCCCGGCCCGGCACGATCCGGCCCGGCTGGAGGAGCACCGCCGCCGCGGGATCATCGTCGAGGGCTACAGCGGCCTGAAGAACACCGATCTGAGTGACCCGGTCCTCACCGAGATCGCACGGCGGCACGGGGTCACTCCCGCCCAGGTCGTCCTCCGCTGGCATCTGGAACACGACATCGTGATCCTCCCCAGGTCGTCGCGCCGGGAGCGCATCGCGTCCAACTTCGACCTGGAGGGCTTCGAGCTCACCGGGGAAGACGTCGCCGCGATCGACGCGCTCGCCTAGGGACGATTTCTAGGGCGAGGACGTCTTTCCGGTTTCGCGAGCTGAGTCGTCGGGGTCGAGGAGGGCCCAGGTCTCGGCGAGGGCGCGCAGACGCTCGTCGTCCAGCCGGTCGAAGAAGAGTTCGCGCAGGTCGGCGTGGTGCCGGCGGCGGGCCCGGCGGATCAGGGCCCGGCCGTCGGCGGTCAAGGTCGCGTCGAGGCCGCGGCCGTCGATGGCCGACCGCCGCCGCTCGATCAGCCCCCGGCTCTGGAGGCGGTCGGCGAGGCGAGTGAACCCGCCGCTGGACATCAGGCGGCGCTGGGCGAGCTCGGTCATGCGCATGCCCTGCGGGCCGGCCTCGTAGAGCAGGGACAGCACGCTGTACTCGGCCATGCTCACGTTCAGCGGGGCGAGCCCCGCCTCCAGCGCGCGCCAGAGCCGTTCGTGCGTGTACAGGAACCCTCCCCAAGCCTCCTGCTCAAGGTCCCGCAGACGGTCGGTGGCCATGGCGGCACGGTATCCGGACGGCGCCCTCCGCGGCCAACCCGGAATATTTGTCTGCGCACGCAAGTTGTTCGCGTCGTGCCGGCCGGGACCGCTCCGGACCCGCCGGCCGCCGGGCAACACGGCGCGGCCCGAGCGCCGAGCCGCCGACGAGAGAGGACCTGACATGGCATTCGAGATCGGCATCATGACGTTCGGCGAGATCACGGAGGATCCCGTCACGGGCGCCGTCCCATCGCCGCGGCAGCGCGTCCGCGAGACGATCGAGCAGGCGAGGGTCGCCGACGAGGTCGGGCTGGACGTGTTCGGCGTCGGCGAGCACCATCGCTCCGACTTCGTCGGGTCGGCGCCGTCCATCCTGCTGGCGGCCGCGGCCGAGGCGACCGAGCGCATCCGGCTGACCAGCGCGGTCACCGTGCTCAGCTCGGAGGACCCGGTCCGCGTCTGGGAGCAGTTCGCGACCATCGACCTGCTGTCGGCCGGCCGGGCGGAGATCATCGCCGGACGCGGCTCCTACACCGAGTCGTTCCCGCTCTTCGGCCACGACCTCAAGGACTACGCCGACCTGTTCAGGGAGAAGCTCGACCTGCTGCTCAAGATCCGCGAGCGGAACCCGCTCACCTGGCGGGGACGTTTCCGGGCGCCGCTGGCGGACGCCGACATCGCGCCCCGCGCCGATGGCGCCACGCTGCCCATCTGGGTCGGCGTCGGCGGCTCGACGGCGTCCGCCATCAGCACCGGACGGCTCGGCCTGCCCATGGCGCTCGCCCTGCTGCTGGGGCCGCTGACCTTCCACGAGCAGACCGTCGACCTCTACCGGGAGTCCGCCGCGCAGGCCGGGCATGACGCGGGCGCACTGCCCATCAGCATCAACACGCACGGCTACGTCGGACGCACCAGCCAGCAGGCGAGAGACGTCATGTTCCCGTACTTCGCGAAAGGCATGGCGGACAACAACCATCAGCGGGGCAAAGGGCTCCTTCTGCCCCGGGCCGCGTTCGACGCGCAGTCGTCCCGGAGGGCGGGTCTGCTGGTGGGGAGCTCGCAGGAGGTCATCGACAAGCTGCTCGCCTATCACGAGTTGTACGGGCTGAACCGCGCCATCATCCAGATGGGTTTCGGCGGGATGCCGCAGAAAGAGCACCTTGAGGCGATCGAACGGCTCGGCACCGAGGTGGCGCCGGTCGTGCGCCGCGAGACCGCCACGCGTTCGGGGAGGGCGGCATGACCGTCATCGAGGCAGGGGCAGAGACGGCCGCCGCGGCCGGGGGAGGCGCGGTCTTGCGGGTCGTGGTCGTCAACGGCAGCCCGAGCCGTCCGTCCAAGACCATGGGGCTCGTGGACGTCGTCCTCGACACGCTGCGGGACTTGCTCCCCATCGAGACGTCCCGGATCGACGTGTACGCCTTGGGACCGGGGTTCACCGGCGCGATCGAGCGCGACGGCGTCACACCCGAGGTCGAGGCCGCGCTCCGGCTCGCCGAGGAGGCCGATCTCCTGATCGCGGCGGCGCCGGTGTTCCGCGGTTCCTATCCCGGCATGTTCAAGCACTTCTTCGATCTCGTCGAGCAGTACGCGCTGGCCGACAAGCCCGTCCTGCTCGCCGCGACGGGCGGGGGCGACCACCACGCGCTCGTCCTGGAGCACGCCATGCGGCCCCTCTTCGCCTTCTTCCAGGCGCTGACCGTGCCCGTCGCGATCTTCGCGAACTCGGGGGACTTCGACGGCGCGACGCTGCTCAACCCGCGCGTCTACGGACGCGTCCAGACGGCCCTCACCGATGTGGCGGACCTCCTCCGGGCCCGTGCGACCGGCGCCGGCCCGCGCATACCGGCACCATTCAAATAATTGATCGAGCCGCTCGATGAGCGGGATGTCCAGAAATCGAGGTCGCGGCGGCCTCGATTTCGGGACCATTTCGATGAGGCCGATGATCGGCGACGAAGACTAATTGCCCGAACAATGTCCGGGTGGAAATTGGCCATTTTCATGCTGGCCGGTGTTCACCCTGAACGGGCGTGGATTTTGCCATGTCTCCTTACCTTCGGTGATGTCGCGGCAACGGATCGTCTCACCCCCAGTCGTCAGGAGACATCTCGGATGAAACGTCGTACCTTCCTGCGCACGTCGGTCATCGGGACGGGAGCCGTCGCGTTCTCCGGAACCCTCTGGCAGAACGCCGCCCTCGCCGCCCCCGCCCAGCTCGGCCCCGGCCCGTACGGGGCCCTGCAGGCCGCCGACGCCAACGGCATCCAGCTGCCGCCCGGGTTCACCAGCCGGATCGTCGCCCGGTCCGGCCAGACGGTGCCCGGCACGACCTACACCTGGCACAGCGCGCCCGACGGCGGAGCCGTCTTCGCCGACGGCACCGGCTGGATCTACGTGTCCAACTCCGAGGTGTCGGGCTCGGGCGGCGCCTCCGCGCTCCGCTTCAACTCCAGCGGCACCGTCACCTCGGCGTACCGGATCCTGTCGGGCACCAACCGCAACTGCGCGGGCGGCGCCACGCCGTGGAACACCTGGCTGTCGTGCGAAGAGGTCAGCACCGGCTACGTGTGGGAGTGCGACCCGTGGGGCGCCCCGGCCACCCGCCGCGACGCGATGGGGCGCTGGAACCACGAGGCCGCCGCGGCCGACCCGGTCCGCAAGGTCATCTACCTCACCGAGGACGCGGGCGACGGCGGCTTCTACCGCTTCATCCCGACCACGTGGGGCAACCTGTCCTCGGGAACGTTGCAGGTCCTCACGGGCGGGTCCGGGACGTCCGGCTCGTTCTCCTGGGCGAACGTCCCCGACCCCGACGGCTCGCCGACCCCGACCCGCGACCAGGTCTCCGGCATGAAGGTCTTCAACGGGGGAGAGGGCTGCCACTACGCGGGCGACACCGTCTGGATCACCACCAAGGGCGACAACCGGGTGTGGCAGTTCAACCTGCTCAACAACACCTACGAGCTCGCCTACGACGACAGCCTCGTCAACCCGGGCCCGGCCCCGCTCACCGGCGTCGACAACATCACCGGCTCCACCGCCGGTGACCTGTACGTCGCCGAGGACGGCGGCAACATGGAGATCTGCCTGATCACCCCCGACGACAAGATCTCGGTGTTCCTGCGGATCAACGGGCAGAGCTCGTCGGAGATCGCCGGCCCGGCGTTCACGCCCGCCGGGAACCGGCTGTACTTCTCGTCCCAGCGCGGCACCTCCGGGTCCGGCATCACCTACGAGGTCACCGGCCCGTTCCGCACCTGACGTCCGACCCCGCCGGCCCGCGCCAGGCCGGCCGCACCGGCGTCCAGCGCCTGCCCCAGGCGCTGGACGCCCCCGCCCCCCGAAGCTCCCCACCGGCGGGAATTCGGCAGTATGGGGTCATGCGCCGAATTCTGGATCTGGACAGCCGGGAACTCGCCGCGTTGCGCGGGCGCGAGCTGACCGCCTCGGTCGCCGCGAGCGAAGGACGCGCGGTGGTCGCCGAGCTGTGGTCGCATACCGCGATGCTCGCCGGGGCGCACGGGACCGGCGGCGTCAGCAACATCGAGCTGGTGGCCGCGTTCGGCGCCGATATCGTCATTCTCAACCTGGTGGAGAAGGCGTTCGACGGCCGCCGGTGGCGGCTGCCGGTCCTCGGCGAGTTCGATTCGCTGGCCGAGCTCGCCGACCATGTCGGGCGTCCCATCGGCGTCAATCTCGAACCCGGTGACGTGCCCGCAGGACGTCAAGCCACCGTGGAGAATGCCCGCCTCCTCGTCGACCAAGGCGCCGCCCTTTTGTGCGTGACGGCCAATCCCGCCACGGGGGCCGATCTGGCCGACATGGCCGATTCCAGCCGGGAGCTGAGGCAGGCCCTGGGCGAGGACGTGGCGATCTGGTCCGGGAAAATGCACATGGCCGGACGCACCGAGCCAATGAACGCGTCCGGCATGCGCGCCATAGCCGAGGCCGGTGCGGACGGCGTGCTGGTGCCGCTTCCCGGCACGGTCCCAGGCGTGACCAGCGCGATCGCGGCCGAAGCGGTAAGGGAGATTCACGCCGCCGGAGCGATCGCGATGGGCACCATCGGCACCAGCCAAGAAGGCTCCCACCGCAATCTGGTCCCGCAACTGGCGCTGAACGCCAAGGAGATCGGGGTGGACGCCCACCACATCGGCGACGCCTACGTCGCCGGCGCGATGGACCCCGAATTCCTCTACGACTACTCCGTCGCCATTCGCGGCCGCCGCCACACCTGGCACCGCATGGCCCGCAACGTCCGCCGCCGCTGACGCGCCGCCGGAGCACGCGCCGGAGGACGCCGGAGCCGATCCCGTCACGTGCCGCCGGTCAGCCTCTTTCTCGCGTTATCGCGTGAATGTCATAGTCGGATGCTAGATCGGGTCTAGCGGGGGACGCGCGGGTTCTGGCGCCTTCCGGGTGAACGCCCAAGACCTAAGGGAGGCATCCGATGATCCATGATGCGGCGCCGCTGCGTGTGGCGGTCATCGTCGGGAGCACCCGCGAGGGACGGGTGGGCGACCGGATCGGCTGCTGGTTCGCGGAGCGGGCACGGCAGCGCGACGATCTCGACGTGGCCGTCATCGACCTGCTGGACGTGCGGTTCCCGGACCGGTACCCGAAGGCGGCCACCCCGGGGATTGCCGAGTTCACCGCCCGGGTCGGCGGGGCGGACGCCTTCGTGGTGATCACCCCGGAGTACAACCGCAGCTTCCCGGCCGCGCTGAAGGAGGCGATCGACTACGCCTACGACGAGTGGCAGGCCAAACCCGTCGGCTTCGTGTCGTACGGGATGGGCTCCACCGGGCTGTACGCGGTGGAGCAGCTCCGCACCGTCTTCACGGGCCTGCACAGCGTGACCATGCCCTGCCGGGTGAGCTTCGACCTGCTGGACGGGAGCGTCGACGACCGCGGCTGGCCGTGCGCGGCGGAGCTGCCGGCGCAGAGCGTCAAGTCGATGCTCGACCAGCTCACCTGGTGGGGCCTGGCGCTGCGGGACGCTCGCGCGGCGCGCCCCTACGTCTCCTGACCCACATACGGAAGGACAGATCATGACTCAGCAAGATTTGGCGATCGAAACCGAAGGGCTGGTCAAGACCTTCGGGAAGACACGGGCCCTGGACGGCCTCGACCTCCAGGTGCCCACCGGCACGGTGTACGGGGTGCTCGGCCCGAACGGCGCGGGGAAGACCACGGCCGTGCGCGTGCTGGCCACCCTGCTGCGGCCGGACGGCGGGCAGGCCCGGGTGTTCGGCCACGACGTCAAGAAGGAGGCCGACGCCGTCCGCGGCAAAGTGAGCCTGACCGGGCAGTACGCGTCGGTGGACGAGGACCTCACCGGCACCGAGAACCTGATCCTCCTCGGCCGGCTGCTGGGCCACCGCAAGCCGTCGGCCCGGGACCGGGCGGCGCAGCTGCTGGAGGCCTTCGGGCTGACGGACGCCGCCGACAAGCAGGTCAAGAACTACTCGGGCGGGATGCGGCGGCGCATCGACATCGCGGCCAGCATCCTGAACACCCCCGACCTGCTGTTCCTCGACGAGCCCACCACCGGCCTCGACCCGCGCAGCCGCAACCAGGTCTGGGAGATCATCCGCCTGGTGGTGGCGCACGGCACCACGGTGCTGCTGACCACGCAGTACCTCGACGAGGCCGACCAGCTCGCCGCCCGGATCGCGGTCGTCGACCACGGCAAGGTGATAGCCGAGGGGACGCCGGGCGAGTTGAAGGCGTCGATCGGCGCGGGCGCGGTGCACGTGCGGCTGCGGGACGCGGCGCAGCGCCCGCAGGCGGAGGAGGTGCTGGCACGGGAGCTCGGCGCGTCCGTCCAGCTGGAGGCCGACCCGGTGGCGCTCACCGCCCGGATCTCCGGCGACGAGACCAAGCTCGGCGCGGCCGAGCAGGCGTCCCGCGCGCTGTCCGAGCTGTCCCACGCCGGGATCACCGTGGACGACTTCTCCCTCGGCCAGCCCAGCCTGGACGAGGTGTTCCTGACCCTGACGGGTCACCACGCAGACGACGAGGCCAAGGAAGGGGAGGTGGCGGCATGAGCACGACGACCCACGAGACGAGCGCCGCGCAGTACGTCCCGTCGGCGGAGACCCTGAGCACCGTGCTGGCACGGGGCGACCGCCCGGCGAGACCGAGCGCCCTGTCGGCGTCGATCACCTTCGGCTGGCGGGCGATGCTGAAGATCAAGCACGTGCCCGAGCAGCTGTTCGACGTCACCATCTTCCCGGTGATGATGGTGCTGATGTTCACCTACCTGTTCGGCGGGGCGCTGGCGGGCTCGACCAAGGAGTACCTGCAGTTCCTGCTGCCGGGGATCATGGTGATGAGCGTCGTGATGACCACCATGTACACCGGCATCGCGATCAACATCGACATCGAGAAGGGCGTGTTCGACCGGTTCCGCAGCCTGCCGATCTGGCGGCCGTCCCCGATGGTCGGCTACCTGCTCGGCGACATGTTCCGGTACACGATGGCGTCGATCGTGATCCTCGTGCTCGGCCTGATCCTGGGCTTCCGCCCGGACGGCGGCCCGCTCGGGGTGATCGCCGGGATCGCGGTGCTGGTGGCCTTCTCGTTCGCCTTCTCCTGGGTCTGGACGATGGTCGGCCTGCTGATGCGCGGGGAGAAGGCGGTGATGTCGGTCAGCATGTTCGTGCTGTTCCCGCTGACCTTCCTCAGCAACGTCTTCGTCAATCCGAACACCATGCCCGGCTGGCTGCAGGCGTTCGTCGACGTCAACCCGGTGACGCGGGTGGTGGACGCCGTCCGCGGCCTGATGGCCGGCGACCCCGGCGGCGGCGAGCTGACCTGGGTGCTGATCTCGGGGATCGTGCTCATCGCGGTCTTCGGGACGATCACGATGCGGCTCTACAACCGCAAGTAGGAAAGCAGTGGGATCGCCTGGCGCTCACCGGTGCCAGGCGATCTCGCGTTCCGGCCGGTAGGAGCAGGAAGAGCCGGTGGAGACCGCGTCCCGCAGATGGGCGGCGAGCTCGGGATGGCGCTGGTCGAGCTTGCGCAGCGTGTCCTTGATGCGGGCGGTGACGGTCTTGCGGGCCCGTTCGGCCTGGTCGCCCAGGCGGCGGGTGCGTCCGGCCAGGCCGGCGGCGGCGCGCAGCTCGTCCAGCAGCGCGGCCCGTTCCCGGTCGTACTCGGCGGCCCGCCGGTCGTCCCCGAGGGACGCGGCCTGGTCGATCTCCTCGTCCAGGACGGCCAGGCGGCGCTTGTAGCGTGCCTTGGCCTCCTCGTCCAGGACAGCGTCGCCGCCCATCCGCCCGGCCGCGACCGCGACCTCGCCGCCCTCCGGGCTCAGCAGCCGCACGGCGGGCACGTCCACGCCCGGACGCTCCAGCAGCGTGTGCAGGTCGTGCAGGCCCTTGCCGTCGGGCATGTGGACGGTGCGTCCGGCGAAGGCGAGCGTCCAGACCTGCCCGTCGAAGCGGAACACGTTCCCCGGCTCCGCCGGGGCGGCGGGCTCGGGCCGCAGGTCCTGGACGCGCCGGGACACGTGCCGCATCCCGATCTCGGCGGCGACCCGGCCCGCCTCGTCCAGCAGCCCGGCCGCGGCCTCCGCGTCGCCCGGCCCGCCGCGGCCCAGCAGCGCCTCGGCCAGCAGCGACCTGGCCTCGGCCGACCACGGGCGCGACTGGAGCAGGTCGGCGGACCGGTGGGCGTCGGTGAAGCCCGCGACCGCGTCGTCCCAGCGCTCCTCGGCCAGGTCGACCAGCGCCGACCAGTGGCTCATCGGCCCGCCGATGTCGCAGCCGCACATCGACACCGCCCACAGCCCCGCGTAGGGCGCGAGGTCCGCACGCGCCTTCGCGCAGAGCACGGGGTCCCGCAAGGCGGCGGCCACCTGCGCCTGAAGCCGCAGCCACATCGGCATGATGCTCGGCGGATACGGCTCGGCGACACCCTCGTACCGCTGGACGTGCGCGAGCGCCGCCTGCACGTCGCCGCGCTGGACGGCCGTGAGCGCTTCGAGCAGCCGCGCGAATGGGTGAGCGACGTCGTTCAGGGCGCGGTGCAGCTCGTCCGAATCGTCGAACCGGCCCTCCAGCAGCCGCAGCGCCCACCGCAGATGCTTGAACATGATCGTCCACTCGCTCGGGGGCCGGGTGCCGAAGGCGTCCGCCTGGTCGAGCAGCTCGTCGGCGGCGCCGAACCGGCCGAGGAAGCCGGAGATGACGCTCTGGTCGACGATCGACGCGAGGCTGAACCGCGGCCGGCCGTTGCGCTCCGCCATCGCGACGAAGGCGTGGTACTGGTCGAGGAAGCGCGGGTCGCCCTGCTCCAGCAGCGCCACCCAGCGCAGCGACCCGGCGAAGTACTCCATCATCTGGTCGCCGGTCCGGCGCCCGACCTCGGTCATCTCCCTGGTGAGCGCCTCGCGCTCGACGGCGGAGCCGGGCCCCCAGATCAGGGCGTGCCGGGCCCACAGGCTGAACGACAGCTCGTCGTCGTCCCCGGCCCGCTGGGCCGCCTCGCCCAGATGGACGGCCAGCTCCTTCGCGAGATGATCGGTCGACTCCGGGTCCGCCAGCGGCCCGTCGGCGGGCGCCCCGCCCGTGCGGACCAGCAGGTCGCGCGCCTCGTGGAGAAGGTCCACCCCGAGCGTCGCCCGCTCGGCCTCCTCGTCGTAGATGTAGAGGCCGAGCGCCACCCGGGCGAGCATGTCGGGACTGCCGCACGCGCGGACGGCCGCGATGGTGTCGTCGAAGATCCGCCGGCTGCCGTCGCGGTCGCCCAGGGACCGCAGCTGGTTGGCCAGGTCCAGCGCCACCCGCAGGCCCGCGGTCGAGTCCTGGCCGGCGCGCTCCAGCGCCCGGCGGTAGTGCCCGGCGGCCTCCTCGAACGCCAGCCGGTCGCCGGCGTCGCGGGCCGCGGCCTCCAGGAGCTCCACCGCACGCGCGGGCTCCAGCTCGCCGCCGGACAGGTGCGCGTGCCGGGCCAGCTCCGTCACCAGCATCTTGTCGCGCAGCGCCGGAGCCGCGTCGACGGCCTTGACGACCGCCGCGTGCCGCCGCCGCGCCGCGTCCTCGTCGAGCGACTCGTACAGCGTCTCGCGGACGAGGTCGTGCGCGAACGCGAACCGTCCGCCGCCGAGCGAGGTCATCAGCCGGGCCGAGGACGCCTGGTCGAGCAGCCGGTCGACGCTGGCCACCGGCGCCGCCGCGCAGGCCGCGAGCACCTGCCGGTGGAACTCGCGTCCGAGCACCGCCGCGTCGGTGAGCAGCCGGGCCACCGCCGCGGGCAGCAGCGAGAGCCGCCGCCGCAGCGCCTCCCGGACGCCGGGCGCGATCGCCGTGACCGAGCCGCCGCTGCGCCACAGCCTGGCCGTCTGCTCCACGAAGAACGGATTGCCGCCCGTCCGCCGGTGCACCTCGTCGACCAGGGCGCCGTCGGGTTCGCGTCCGGCCGTCCGGGCCATCAGCGCGCCCGTCGCGTCCCGGTCGAGGCCGGTCAGCGTCACGGTGGTCGCCTTCGCCACCAGCGTCAGCATCCGCTCCCGCAGCGGATGCTCGGCCCATTCGACCTCGACGTCCCGGTACGTTCCGACGAGCAGCAGCCGCTCGAACCAGGTGTGCTGCGCGGCGAACTCCAGCAGCTTGAGGGACGCCGGGTCCGCCCAGTGCAGGTCGTCGAGGACGACCACCACCGGGCGGCACTGCGACACCGACACCAGCGCGGTCGTCACCGCGTCGAACAGCTGGAACCCTTCGGCGGGGTCGCCGGCCCCGGACTCGCCCAGCAGAACCGACAGCCCGCCGGCCGTCGCGTGCTCCACCTCCGCCCACTCCTCCGGGGCGGCGGCGCGGCGCATCGACCGGATCACCTGGACCCAGGGCCAGTAGCCGGGGGCGCTGCCGGAGTCCCAGCACGATCCGCTGAGCACGAGCGCGCCCTGCCGCCTGGCCTCCTCCACGGCCTCCGTCACGAGCGTGGTCTTGCCGATCCCGGCCTCACCCGCGATCAGGACCAGCCCGCCGTGGCTCTCGGCGGCCCGGCCGATCTCGGCACGCAGGACACCGGCGGGATGGTCCCTCCCGATCAGCACTGGCGTCATTTTGGGCGGTCGGCTTTCGTGGACGGCACTTGCCATAAAAAGTATCCGGTCGCACCGTCCGCCCGCCATCGCCGCCGGTGCCGTGGTCGCCGCCGGCGCCGCCTAGGTGCCGCCGCCCGCTTGGAGCGCAATCCGCGAGATGTGCGGCGGTACGCGGAATGTCACGCTCGCCGGGACGGAGCCGTTGCGGCTCCGGCCGCAGCCACGGCCGAGGAGTTCCTGGTGACGCAGATCGTTCGGAGTCCGGAGCGTGCGGAGCCCGCGCGCACGTCGTTGTTCGCCGGCGGAGACGTCCCGCGCCGCCGGTGGCTGGTCATCGCGGTCGGCGCGCTGATCGGGTTCGCCCTCACCGTGATCTGGTCGGCGGAGTTCGTCGACCGGACGATCGGCCACACCGTGGTCGGCACGCTCCTGGAGGAGGACGCCGGGACCCAGATCTCGGGCATCGGAGCAGGCATCGCGTTCGCCTTCGTGTCCGGGCTGGCGGGCACGTTCACCGCCTGCAACGCGGCGGCGTTCGGCGCGCTGGCACCGCTGGTCGGGCGGCGCGGCGCCGCGGGCGGCCCGGTGGGCGCGGGCGGCCGGGTGCGCGCGATGGTCAGGCCGCTCGCCTGGCTCGCCGCCGGAATGTTCGCCGTCTCCGCCGCCTACGGGGTGGTCGTCGCCCTGGTCGGCACGAGCATGCCCCAGTTCCAGACGTCCGGCCCCGGCACCTGGTCGCCGCGGCTGGTGCAGGCGATGATCGTGTACGGGATCATCGGCGCGCTCATGCTCTGGCAGGGCCTGGCCGCGCTGAACCTGGCCCCCGACCCGCTCGCCCGGCTCGCCGCCCGCCATCCGAACGCGCCGATGCTGCTGATGGGCGCCGTGATCGGCGCGTTCCTCATCGGACGCCCGTTCGCGCTGTTCCGGCAGATGTTCCGCGACGCCGCCGAGTCCGGCAACGTGCTGTACGGGGCCGCCGCCTTCAGCCTGCAGTCGCTCGGCAACATCGCGGTCATGGCGCTGCTCTTCCTCGCGGTGGCCCTGCTTGGCGGGCGGCGCCTGCAGGGATGGCTCGCCGCGCGCCCCAGCCGCGCGACCGCCATCGTCGCGGGCGCGTTCCTCATCGCCGGCGTCTTCCTGATCATGTACTGGGACGTCCGAATCCTGGCCCGCAGAGACGTCATCTGGTACCCCATGGCCCCCTGGGCCTGAACCGGTCGGACGGCGACGTCAGGTCTGCCACACCACGTTCAGCGTCTGCGGACCGCGGTGCATCAGGCTGGGGAAGTACGTCGGGGGCCGGACGGCGTCGAGCTTCGGGTCGGGGAGCCGCTCGGCGATGGTGTCCAGGACGATCCGGGTCTCCAGGCGGGCGAGCGACGCGCCGAGGCACGCGTGAATGCCGCGGCCGAACCCGAGGTGCCGGTTGTTGTTGCTCCGTCCCGGGTCGAACCGGTCGGGGTGGGAGAAGACGGCGTCGTCGCGGTTGGCCGAACCGAACAGCACCATCACCTTCGCCCCTGCCGGAATGCGCGTCCCGCCGAGCGCGACCTCCTCGGTCGTCGTGCGGAACGTGCCTTGCACCGGCGTGTCCATCCGCAGGCCCTCGGTGATCACGGCGTCGGTCAGGGACGGGTCGTCCCGGACGGCCCGCAGCGTCTCCGGCCGCGCGAGCAGCAGCACCAGGAGGTTGCCGATCAGGTTGGTCGTGGTCTCATGGCCCCCGAAGATCAGGATGATCAGCAGGTTGACGAGTTCGGCGACGTCCAGCGGTCGCTCGCCGTCGACGCGCGCGTCGATCAGCGCGGTGAGCAGGTCGTCCCGCGGCTCGCTCCGGCGCGCCTCGATCTGCGCTTCCAGGTAGTGCTGGAACGCGACCGAGCTGCGCGCGCACTCCAGCTGGCGCTCACCGCCGGTGCCGGGCGCGCCGAGCTCCACCAGGTCGTCGGTCCAGCGTTTGAGCCGGCCGCGCTCCTCGACGGGAAGGCCGACCAGCGTGCAGATGATCTCGATCGGCACCGGATAGGCCAGCTCGGCGATCAGATCGGCGCCACCGTCCGGGGCGAAGCCGTCCACCAGCCGCGTGACGATCGCCCGGACGCTCGGTTCCAGCGCCGCCACCAGCCGCGGCGCGAACGCGTGATTGACCAGGCCGCGCGTCCGCGTGTGGCTCGGCGGGTCGTCGTTGACCAGCATCGGCAGCTCCGGGTACGCCTCCCGCAACACCTCGCCGACGGCCGGCGGCGCATCGGCGGGCGTGCGCATCAGGAAGCGCGACGAGAAACGCGCCGTGTCCTTCAGCACCGCCCACGCGTCGTCGTAGCGGGTGACGAACCAGAGCCCGAACTCCGGGCTGTGGAACACCGGCGCCTCGCGGCGGGCGCGTGCGTAGAGCGGGTACGGGTCGTCCAGGAAGGGCGGCTCAAGCCGGTTGAACACCCACGGCTGCGCAGACTCCACCGGGTCCTCCTCGCAGGGCCGTCCTCATGATAAGCCGAGCGGCGCCTGCCCGCGGGGTGCCGGACGTCCGGCACCCAGGGACGTCTGGCCCCAGAGCCGCCGGTTGAAAAGTTCATTGGATCCGCATCTTTGGTCGCTCTGGGTTCGGCTTGCATTCATGTCCTGAACATGACGAGTGATCAGGATCACGGGCTATGCGCCGGACGTTGCCGATCAAGTTCGCCCATATGTGAAATGGAATGGAACGTCTATTTCTGCTTGGTTGGTCCGGGGTTGTGCCGATTCGGTCAGGATTGCGGTCGCGGTGCCGCTGGTCCGGCGGGATTCGGCCGCGATCGGCGACGTGGCGGCAAGTGCTCGCGGGAGCGCATTGTGTCAGTATGCGAGTGAAGGACGGGGGCCGCCGCAAAGCCGTGGCCATTCCGGTCGACCGGGTTGGTGGGGTGGACCATGAGTGAGTCTGGTGTGCTGTCGTCCGCCGGAGGTCAGGAAGGGCGCGACCGTTTCGCGGAGCGTCTCCGGCGGCTACGCGCGGAGGCGGGGAACCCTTCGTTCCGGGTCATGGCGGCCAAGTCGCGGTCGGTCAGCCACGCGACCCTGCATGAGGCGGCGAAGGGAACGCGGTTCCCGAGCTGGACGACGACGCAGGCGTTCGTCGAAGCGTGCGGTGGCGACGTCGAGGAGTGGCGGGGGCTCTGGTGCGCCGCGCTCGGCTCCGACGACGCCGCCGCGCACGACGCCCCCACCGCGCAAGGCGCCCCCGCCTCGCTCTCCCTGGTTCCCGGAGGAGACGGCGAGGTCGAGCCGGCGGCGGTGGCCACGTTGACTCCCGTCCCCGTTCCTAGGCCGAGGCGGCGTCGCCGCGTGGTCGCGATCGTCGTGGGCTGCGGGACGCTGGGCGGCGTGGCGTTCGGCGCCTCCATGCTGGGCGGAGACGGCGACCGGCCGGAGGACGACGGCGGCGCCGAGACCGGACGGCCGGCGGTGGCGGGCGCCCCGGTGGTCATCGGCGACAGGAGCGTCTTCGTCGCCGACGTGACGATTCCCGATGGCACGGTGGTGAAGACCGGGCAGCAATTCGTCAAGACCTGGGAACTCGCCAACGCAGGCTCCGTGCCATGGCGCGGACGTTTTCTGGCACGCGCGACACTGCCCGCCGACAACGGCACTTGTTCCACTCCAGGAAAGGTCCCGATTCCCGACACCGAACCGGGTGCCCATGTCCGGGTCAGCGTTCGCGTCACCGCGCCAGCCACTCCGGGGTCGTGCTGGGTGGGTTGGAAGATGGTCGACGGCGCGGGAAAACAGCTCCTTCCCGGTGCGCGTCCCGTCTTCTTCGTGGTGAACGTCGCCCGGTAGCCGTCAGATAGCGGACCCGCCGTGTAAGAGCATGTCAGAACCTGTCACAAGGGGTACCTGACACGTGCGGCCCTCGGCAATGTGGTCACTGCCCGCACTCGACGGGCAGTGACACAAGGGGGCTTCAACGATGAAGAAATCGGCCAGGGGCGGGCAGATTCCCAAAAGGTCCCCGCGCCATGACCAGCGAGCGCTGCTGACGACGCTGCTGACGACTCCGTCCGCGCCGCAGGCCGCATGGTCAACGGTCTGAGCGGCTCCGGCGGCCGACGACACCCGACCTTTCCTACCGGCACGTGAGCGATCCGTGACGGGCGGCTCCCCCATGGCCGTCCGCCCGGCTCCGCCGCGGCGTCTGCCCGGCGCTCGCAATCAGGAGAACCAGGAGATCCGATGAAGTTGCCCGCATGCGCCGCCGCCCTCGCGGCGGCCGCCCTGCTCATCTCGCCGACCGCGGCGTCCGGGACGCCGGCGGCACCGGCGGTCGGCGTCCAGGCCCTGCCGAGCGTGAACATGGAGGCCCTCGTCAAGGCCGCCCAGATCGACCCGCGGCGGCCGGACGGCGCAACAACCCCGGGTGCCAAGGCCAGCGTGCTCCTCGTCGAGCAGGCGCTGCGCGACCGGAAGCTGCTCGACGAGAAGTGGGTGGACGGATCCTGCGGCACCAGAACGATCACCGCCTACGCGAAGTACCAGAAGCAGCTCGGCTACACCGGCCTGGACGCCAACGGCATGCCGGGCAGGACATCGCTCGCCAAGCTCGGAGCCGGCCGCTTCACGGTCACTCACGTCATCACGCCGGGGAGCCGGGTGTCCGCCGGCGGCGGCTTCGTCGTCAACAGCCGGACGCGGAGCATGCTCCGCGAGGCGGAGCGGCTGCTCGGCCGCGACCTCGTGCTGGAGCAGGGCTCGTACAACCCCGGCGGTGACCCCACGTCCGCGGGTACCCATGACGGCGGCGGCGTCGTGGACATCTCGGTGAAGGGGATGGACGAGGCCGCCCGCGAGGTGGCCGCCCGCGCGCTGCGCCGCGTCGGCTTCGCGGCATGGGTGCGCAGCCCGCGGCAGGGCGACTGGCCATGGCACATCCACGCCGCCGCCATCAGCGACACCGACCTCTCAGGACCGGCACAGCACCAGACCGGCGACTACTACCTCGGCCGGAACGGGCTAGCCGACCGAGGCCCGGACGACGGCCCGAAGGTGCCCGTCCGCACCTGGGAGGAGTACCAGCGCCGCTGACCGAACCGGAAATCCACCTCCGCTGAGAAATCCAGGCCCCGCTCAGAAAAGTCAGAGAAGAGGAGAACGGCATGGGAACGCTCGACAAGGTCCTCACCGCGGCGACCGCCACGGCGGCGATCGGCGGCACGGTGCTCGCCCTCGCGGCGCCCGCTTCGGCGGCGGGCCGCGACGGCAAGTGCGACAGCGGCGAGTTCTGCTACTACTTCAACAGCGGCAACGCGGGTTCGATCTCGGATTTCACCGGTTCGGTCTCCGACTACGGCACCGAGCAGCCCTCCTGCTACGACTTCAAGGGCGCCGGCAACGGCAAGGGCAAGTGCGTCAAGAACAACGCCGCCTCGGTCTGGAACCGCAGCAGCAAGACCGTCCGGGTGTACTTCAACAGCAACTACGGCGGTGCGTACCAGGACTTCAAGGCGGGCGCCAAGGGCAACCTGAACTCCACCCTGAAGAACCAGAACGCCTCGCACCAGTTCTCGCCGTCGTCCCGGACGAACATGTCCTACGGCCTGTACCAGGCCAGCGGTGGCCGGATCACCTGCGGCTTCGACGGTTACACCTCCACCCCCGGCCGCCACGAGGGCATCGACATCGCCCGCGGCGTCGGCTCGGACGTCCGCGCCCTGGTGAGCGGCAAGGTCATCTACATCGCGCGCGGCCACACCGGCGGGTCGGGGCTCTCCACCATCTCGATCTACAACTCCGCCGCGAACAAGACGGTGATCTACCTGCACGCGGCTCCGCGGTCGTCGCTGAGCGTGGGCCAGTCGGTCAGCCGCGGCCAGATCATCGCGGACGAGTCGTGGCGCGGGGTGTCGTCCAGCTCGGCCGCGCACACCCACGTCGAGATGCGGCTCGGACGGCAGACGCACGCGGCCAAGAGCGTCAACGACCCGCACCTGGACAACCCGAACCCGACCTCGTTCTGGCGCTCGCAGGGCTACAACGTCCGATAGCGCGGCGCCGCTTCCAGCAGGAGAGAAGGGACGACCGTGTCAACACGAACCGCACGGCTGATCTCGCGGCTCGTCGCGGCGACCGTCGCGACGGTGCTCGGTGCGACGGCGCTGGCCGCCCTCGCGGCGCTCGCCTCGGCGGCGGGCCGCGACGGCAAGTGCGACAGCGGCGAGTTCTGCTACTACTTCAACAGCGGCAACGCGGGTTCGATCTCGGATTTCACCGGTTCGGTCTCCGACTACGGCACCGAGCAGCCCTCGTGCTACGACTTCAAGGGCGCGGGCAACGGCAAGGGCAAGTGCGTTAAGAACGCCGCGGCCTCGGTCTGGAATCGCAGTAGCAAGACCGTCCGGGTGTACTTCAACAGCAACTACGGCGGTGCGTACCAGGACTTCAAGGCAGGGGCCAAGGGCAACCTGAACTCCACCCTGAAGAACCAGAACGCCTCGCACAAATTCCTGAGTTCCGGGCCGACCGAATGCAAGACCGACGGCACGCACAGCAAGCTTCCCACGACGATCCTCGTGTACCGGGTCTCCCTCGGGCAGGTGGACCGGGTGGCGTTCAAGACCTACGTCAAGAACGTCCTGCCCAACGAATGGGTGTCGAGCTGGCCGAAGGAGTCGCTCCGGGCCGGGGCGATGGCCGTCAAGAACTTCGGCTGGTACTGGGCGCTGCACTCGACGCGCAAGACGTCGTGGGGCGCGTGCTTCGACGTCTACGACACCACGTCGAGCCAGGTGTACAGGCCCGGCTCTGCGAAGGCGTCGACGAGCGCCGCGGTGGACGCGACGTGGGGCACCCGCATGACCCGCGGCGGGAAGATCCTCGAGGCCCACTACTGCGCCACCACGACGGCGTGCGGCGGATGGGTCGACGGTGACTGGATGTCGCAGTACGGCTCTCGTGACAAGGCCAATGACGGCTGGACGTACTCCAGGATCCTGAAGCATTACTACAGGTCGATCGCTCTCCAATCCTGACCGGAGGCCGTCCGACCAGATTGAAGGGTGTCCGGAGCCGGCGCGTTCACATCGTGTCCGCCGACTCCGGACACCTTTTCAATGCGCTGAACGCCGACCGGCCCGCATATGCTCATTCCCGAAGTGCGTGACCAGGGAAGTCATTTAATACGTAGACCTATCTTTCGATTGCGGGATTGCTTCTCCGTCCCACCCGGTCGACCGTGTGTGTCCCGGCGGCTGCCAGCCGCCGGGAGGTAACCCCCCGCCACCCATGGAGGAGAGGCTCATGCCGAGCACACGGCTGAGGAGATCCGGACTGGCCGCGCTGACGACCGCCGTCGCGGTAGCGGCCGGCGCCCTCGCGCAGGCCGATCTCAACACGAGCGACCACGGCAACGCCGCGGCGCGCGAGACCACCGGGAAGCACGCCACCGACACGCACGCCGCCAAGGCGCAGGCCGCCGAGGCGCACGGCATCACCGCGGAGGAACTCGAAGCGTCCGGCTCCAAGCTCCTCGACCCCCCGCCGGGCGGCTGGCCCGTCCCGAGCCGCCGCAGCTACTACCTCCAGGCCTCGTGCCAGCAGCACGCGGCGACGATCGCCCGCGGAGCCGCCGCGTGGCAGGGGTTCACCCAGGGCGGCGGGACCCCGGTGGAGTGCCGTAACACCTACATTTCCGACTGCGGCGGAGGCGGCAGGATCGTCGGCTGCAACTGGGGCCGGGGCCAGCGCATCGCGCTGTACATGGGCGGCGTCAGGGACGGCGCTCTGCTCGCCGCGCACGAGTTCGGCCACGACTGGTACGGGCACAGCAGCTACCAGTGCGCCGGCTGGGGCAGTGCCCAGGAGGTCATGGCCCCGTCCATGTGCGGTATCCAGAAGGGGCAGAAGACGCCGCTCCCGATCGACTGAACCTTCCCGCACATCCGAGAGGCGGCGTTCGCGTCGAGCGCCGCGCCTCTTCACGGCGTGTGTCCTCGTCGGCTCCCTGACGAGGACACACGCCGTTTTCGCGCCTCTGGGCCGCTTCGGCGCCCGGACCTCCCGCCGGGCCGGGGATCGAGGGATTTCGCGGCGTGGGGTTGTCGTGGACCGGAACAAGACTTAACTTCTGTGTCACCGCGGTGACCGGCTGCTGAACACCCCCCCGCCACAGTTGCCTGCCGCGGACTGACCGCCGGAGTCGTCCATGAAACCCCCGCTCCCTCGCACCCCGGCCGCGCCCGTCCTGATCGGCCGTACGGGCGAACTGAACTCCCTGCTCGAAACCGTGGCCCGCCCCCCGGCCGTCGCGCTGGTCGAGGGCGAGGCCGGGATCGGCAAGACCCGCCTGATCCACGAGGCCCTCCGCCATCCGTCGCTCCGGGACCGCGTGATCCTGCTCGGCCGCTGCCATCCGCTCCGCGAGCCGTTCCCGTACGGGCCCGTCTTCGAACTGCTGCGTCACCTGCCCCTGGACCGGGCCGCCGGGATCAGCCCGGTCTGCGGCGCGCTGCGCCCCTACCTGCCCGAGCTCGCCGACCGGCTGCCGCCCGCCCCGGAGCCGCTGCAGGACGTCCGCGCCCGCGAGCACCGGCTGTTCCGCGCCGTCCGCGCCCTGCTGGACGCGCTCGGCGAGACCGTGATGGTCGTGGAGGACCTGCACTGGGCGGACGACGGCACCCGGGACTTACTGCGGTTCCTGGTGGACGATCCGCCCGCCGGGCTGTCCGCGGTGCTCAGCTACCGCCCGGAGGATCTGTCAGGTGACCGGCTGCCTCTGGGACGGGCCTTCCGGCACCCTCCCGGCACGACCGCCCTGCTCCTTCCGCTTCGTCCGCTCGACGTGCAGGGCGTCCGCGGACTGTTCGCCGCGGTCACGGGCGCCGCGGTCACGAGCGCTCCCGAGATCGCGATGGATCTCGCCGAGGAACTGCACCGGCGCAGCGCGGGCATCCCGTTCGTGGTCGAGGAGGTCGTCCGGGCCCTGCCCGCCTCAGTGCGGGACGAGACGAGCGGCGACGCCGGCGTGCTCGACGGGTTGGAGGTGCCCACGCCACTCCAGGAGGCCATCGCCGACCGGATGAAACTGCTCTCGCCCGCGGCGGCCGATGCCGTCCGGGCCGCCTCGGTGCTGCGCCTCCCGGCGGGCGAAGCGCTGATCGGAGCGGTCATGGGTGACGTGCGGGCAGGCCACCCGTCGGCGGGACGCCAGCCGGCGGGCCACCTGTCGGCCGCCGACCGCTCGTCCGCCATCCGCGAGGCGCTGCTCGCCGGGGTGCTGTACGAGTTCGGCAAGAACAGGTACGGGTTCCGGCACGCGCTGGCCCAGCAGGCCGTCTACTCGGCGCTGCCCGGGCCGGACCGGTGCCGGTTGCACCGGCAGGCGGTCCGGGCGCTGGCGGACGAGGAACCGCAGCCGCTCGTCCAGCTCGCCTACCACGCGCGCGAGGCCGGGATGGTCGCGGAATGGCAGCGCTACGCCGAGGCCGCGGCGGCGTCCGCGCGCGAGATGGGCGATCTGGCGGTCGCCGTGGAGATCCTTGAGGAGCTGCTGTCCGACCCCCGGCTCGGACGGGAGGAGTGCGCCAGGATCGCGGTCGAGTTCAGCCGGGACGCCGTGCTCGGCCTCACCAACCGCCGGGCCGTCGAGCTGCTGAGGACCGTCGTCCGGGACGAGCACATCCCGGACGGCCTGCGCGGGGAGATCAGGCTGAACCTGGGGCTGCTGCTGTACAACCAGATGGGCGATTACGAGGCGGGCCGGATCAGCACCGAGACCGCCGTCGGGGAACTGCGGGAGCGTCCGGCGCTCGCGGCCCGGGGCATGGCGGCGCTGGCGATGCCGAGCTGGGACGTCCATCCGTTCCGCGTCTACCAGCGATGGATCGAGCGCGCCGAGGAACTGGTGGCCGTGGAGCCCGATCCCGCCGTCCGGACGGCGGTGCGCGGCAATCATCTGGCGCTGCTGATGTTCGCCGGCGATCCCGCCGTGTGGGAACGTGCCGAGGCGCTCATCGGCGGCGCGGGCGGCGACGCCGACCGCCGCCAGACCGCCCGCGCCTGCGGGAACTTCGCCGACGCCGCCGCCTGGCTCGGGCACTACGCGCGGGCGCGGCGGTACCGCGCCGAGGGCGGGCGGCTCGCCGCCGAATGCGGCGCCGCGTTCGTCGAGGGCATGATGGAGGGCACGGCGCTGCGCCTCGACTGGTACGCCGGCCGCTGGGACGGCCTCGCCGAGCGGGCGCGGCAGACGCTGGAGATCGTCCAGGGCGTGTCCTGCATCGCGGCGGACGCCCACCTCGTCCTCGGCCTGCTGGCCTCCGCGCTCGGCAACTGGCGCACCGCCGCCAACGAGCTTGACGCCGCAGGGCTCGCCGACCCCGCGAACGCACCCGCGACGGTCCTGGCCACGGCTTCGGGCGCGATGGCCCGGCTGCACGCCACGCGCGGCGAGTTCGACGAGGGGGTGGCCGAGGCGCGGCGGGGCATCGCCCGGATACGCGCCAAGGGCATCTGGGTGTGGGCCGGCGATCTCGTCCCGATGGCCGTCGTCGCGCTGACCCGCGGCGGGTGCCAGGCGGAGGCCGAGCAGGTGACCGAAGAGTTCGCCGAGGGCATCGCGGGACGGGACGCCCCGATGGCCGCCGCCGCGTTCCCGGCCTGCCAGGGCATCCTCGCCATGGGACGCGGGCACACCGCGGACGCGGCCGAGGCGTTCACCGCCGCGCGTGCGGCCTACGCCGCCTTGCCGCAGCCGTACCACGCCGCGCTCGCCGCGGAGGCGGCGGCCCGATGCCGGATGGCGGCGGGCGGCGGCACCCGGGAGCTGACCGTGCTCGTGGAGGAGTTCGAGGCGCTCGGCGCGTCCCGGGACACGGCGCGCTGCCGCCGGGTGCTGCGCGGCCACGGCGTCGTCCTGCCCACGCGCCGGGGCCGCCGCGGCTACGGCGACCAGCTCTCGCCCCGGGAGTGCGAGGTGGCCCGTCTGGTGGCGCTCGGACACACCAACCGGCAGATCGCCGACGCGCTGGTCCTGTCCACGCGGACCGTCGAACAGCACGTCGCGAAAGTGCTGCGCAAGCTCAACGTGAGGTCGCGCGCCCAGGTCACCTGGATGTGACACCACGAGCAGAAGACAACGCGAGCACCGGCGCTCGGCATAGTGCTCCATCTACGAAAGGTGACCGATGAGCTCCCACCTCCGCACCCCGCGCGGCCGCCCGTCACGCCGCGCGGTCCTCGGGGCCGCCGCCGGCGGGATCGCGGCCGCGGCGCTGCCCGGCGGCGCCCCTCGCGCGGCGGCCTCCTCCTGGCGGCTGCGCTGGTCGCCGTCCCCCGCCGTCGACGGCCTGCGCGCCTTCGAGACCATCGAGGACGACCGGGCCGACTCCCATCCGTCCGGGCAGCCGCACATCCGCGTGGACGGTGACGCGTACCGGTTCGACATGCACATGGCCGACCGCGACACCAGCACCGACCGGCAGCGCCAAGAGGTCACCGGCATGCGAGACCCCGCTGGCGGGCCTCACCTGGAATGGAAGTCGGGGGAGACCTGGCGCGTGACGTACTCGATGTGCATTCCGGCCTCGCTGAAGGCGACGAGCACCTTCACGCACGTCATGCAGATGAAGCAGCCGGGCACCGGGACCTTGCCGATCATCGTCCAGTCGCTGCGCCGGTACGGCGGCGCGCAGACGATCGAGCTCAAGGTGTTCGAGCCGAACATCCTCGTCGAACGCGCCGACCTGGAGCCGCTCCAGGACAGGTGGATCGACGTCGACTTCCAGCTGGCGATCGGCGACGGGACGTCCGGCTCGGTGCGCTGGATCATCCAGAACGGCGGGGAGACCGTCATCGACGCCGCGAAGACGGGCGTGGACACCTTCCTCGCCGATCGTGTCCGCCCCAAGTGGGGCATCTACCGCTCGCTCGGAGACTCGTCCGGATCGCTGCAGGACTGCCACATGCTCCTCGCCAACCTGCGCGCCTACCAGCTGACAGAACCCTGAACCGGCCCGCGCGCGGCGCCGAGGCGCGAGCCTGTTGCCGCCGATCAGGCCGAGCCGGTGCCGCCACCGGGTCCGTCCGCCGCGCCCGTCACGGTTCCGGCGCTGCAGGAATGGCGTCCCGGCGGCCGTGACTTCGTGCTCAAGCTCGGCGCCGTCCAGGTGCAGGTGGACCCGCGCCATGCGGCCCAGCTCGCCGACGACGCGCGGACCTTCGCCGAAGACCTGGAGGCTCTGAGCGGACGTAAGGTGGTCGTGCGGGTGACGCCGCCGCGGCCCGGGAACGGCGGTCAGCTGCACGTGTGGAACGACAGCCCGTCCGCGGCCACCGAGGAGCAGGAGGCCGGACGGCTCGACATGCCGCTGCGGGCGATGAGCCAGAAACTGTGGGAATCCCCGCTCACCGGCGGGTGGGACGCCCTGGCGGCCAGGGCCTTCTCCGTAGGCAAGGAACCGCAGTGGAAGCTGCTGGACGGCCCCACCCAGAACCTGGCGCAGGGCGCGCTCGCCTGGTCGTCGTCGCGGGAGCGGCCCGACTGCCACGAGGCGATGCTGGTGGACGGCGACGAACGGACCCGCTGGTGCGGCCCGAAGACCGAACCGCAGTCCGTCATCATCGATCTGGGCCGTCCGGCCGACCTCGGCGCCGTGGTGCTGACATGGGAGACCGCGTTCGCGAGCGGGTTCTCGGTCGACGCGTCCGACGACCTGCGCTCCTGGCGGACGCTCCACTCGACGGCCTCGGGCGACGGCGGGCTCGACGTCCTGCCGGTCTCCGGCCGCGGGCGGTATCTGCGGGTCGCGATGACCGAGCGCGGCACGCAGTTCGGCTACTCGCTGCGCGAGGTCCAGGCGTACGCGCGGGGCGCGCTGGTCCCGGCGCAGTTCGGGGCTTCGGTGGACCCGGCGATCGTCCTGCAGCAGCCGGGCGCGACCGCGTCCGGCACGCTGACCGTCACCAACGCCTCGGCCAAGGCAACGGACGTGATCTGAAGCAGGACTTCAGCGACCCCGACTCCCGCACCGTCGGCGCCGAGCTGCTCGGCACGTCGATCAGCTCCAGCGGGGACGGGGCGGACAGCACGCCCGGCGGCCAGACGTGGCTGGCCGAGAACCCTATGTGACGCGTCCCGACGCCCTGATCAGCACCCGAGCGACCGCCTACATCGAGGACGGCCGCCCGGGCATCGCCCACATCGACGCCTAGAAGCCCGGCGACCACCCGACCCCACCATCCGATCCCACCGACCGGAGCTGAGACCGTCCGTCCCAACCGGGGACGCCCGAGCACGTCCGGCGTGCTGGTCACGGACGGGGGCGCCGGCGGTCGGGGGCGAGCAGTTCGCGGGGGAGTGCGTCCCGCCACCACCGCTCGATCTGGTCGGGCGTCCATCGGCGTTCGTTGAGGAGGGTGGAGTAGGCGTCGATGTTGCAGATGGCGGCGTAGATGTCGATCGCGGTCTCCAGGTCGAGGCCGTCGCGCAGTGAGCCGTCCGGCCAGGATTCGAAGACCTGCCGCCTGTTCTGGTCCGCGGCCCTGCGTCCGTTGGTGTAGATGGCGGCGAGTTCGGGTTCGTTGCGGCCCGCGTCGCGGATCAGGGCGATGATGTCGCCGGCGCGTTCGTAGAGGCGGCGGTCGAAGGAGGCCATGGCGGCGAGCTGGTCCGCGGGGTCGGCGGACGGGTCCTCGAGCTCTTCGAGCATCTGCGCGGGGTCGGCGGAGAGGCCGGCGGCGTCGGCGAGCGCGCGGGTCAGGCCGGTCTTGTTCTTGTAGGTGGCGTAGACCGTCGGCGCGGACACGCCGGCCTCGCGGGCGACGTCGCGGACCGTCGTGCTCGCCCAGCCCTGCGCGACGAAGAGCCTGCGCGCCGCTCGCGCGATCTCGGCGCGGGTCTCCAGCGCCTGCGCTTCGCGGCGCAGCGAGTCGTAGCGGCGCTTCTGGGGCTCATCGGGCATGACCGGCTCCATTTGACTTTACGCTCACTCTAATGAATATAGTGCGCGCATGACAGGTACTGATTGCTTCGTTCACCACCCTTCCATCCGTGCCGCCCACCGGGTGACGGTGTCGACGCCGTGCCGGACGGCCGCGCCGACCTCAGGACGTCAGGGGCGAGTCCATGAGTGCCGGTAGCGGAGGGCGTGACTCGATGCGGCCCGCGCGATCGTCCGGCGTGTTCGTCCGGATCGCGCGGTTCGCTCAGCGCCGCAAGCTGGCGGCGCTCGGCGTGTGGGTCGCGGTCCTGGCCGGCATCTGGGTGGCCGCGTCGGCGGCCGGTGACGGCTATCGCGACGATGTGTCGCTGCCGGGCACGGAATCGCAGCGCGCCGCCGACCTGATGGCCGAGCACGGCTTCGGACGCGCCGGGGACACGCTGCAGATCGTCTTCCACTCCGCCGGCGGGCTCGGCGATCCCGCCGTCCGGACGAAGGTCGAGTCGGCGCTCTCCGACGTCGGTGGCCTGCCGCACATCAGCCGTGTGAGCAGCCCGTACGCGGGCCCCTCCACGGTCTCCCGGGACGGCACCGTCGGCTACGCGACGGCCGTGCTCGACGTCGCGTCGGAGGACATGTCGCTCGACGAGGTGCAGCGCATCGTCGACACCGCGAAGTCGGCCGAGGCGGCCGGCCTCGAGGTCGAGGTGGGCGGTGAGGCCGCCCGCCTGCTGGCCGAAGGGGAGACCGGCACGGCGGAGACGGTCGGGATCCTGGCCGCACTGGTGATCCTGGTGTTGATGTTCGGCACGGTCATCGCGGCGAGCCTGCCGATCATCACCGCGCTGTTCGCGGTCGGTTCGACCGTCGGCGTGATCATCCTGGCGTCCCACCTGTTCACGATCTCCTCGTACACCCAGTACCTCATGGTGCTCGTGGGCTTGGGCGTCGGCATCGACTACGCCCTGCTGATCTTCGCGCGATATCGCGGCGAACTCCTCAGGGGCAGGGCGCCGGAGGCGGCCGCGACGACGGCGATCGACTCCGCCGGGCGGACGGTCTTCTTCGCCGGGACGACGGTGATCGTCGCGCTGCTGGGCCTGGTGACCCTCGGGCTGGGCTCGGTCCAGGGGTCGGCCCTGGCGCTCGCGCTCACGGTGCTCGCGACCATGATCGCCTCGCTGACGCTGCTCCCCGCGCTCCTCGGCCTGTTCGGACGGCGCTTCGCCCGCCAGTTCACCGCGCGTGCCGCCAGGCGAGCGGCGAAGAATCCGAGCCGGTCCGAGGGGGCGGCGTGGCGGCGTCTCGCGACGGCCGTCCAGCGGCGTCCGGTCCCGGCGATCGTCGTGGCCGCCGTCGTTCTCGGCGCCCTCGCGGGCCCGGCGCTGACCATGCGGCTGGGCTTCGCCGACGCCGGGAACGATCCGTCCGGGACGACGAGCCGCCAGGCCTACGACCTCCTCGCCGCGGGCTTCGGCCCCGGGGTGAACGGCCCGCTTCTCATCACGGTCGACGGCGGCGACCGCGGAGCCGAGCAGCCTGCGCAGGCGGCGGCGCGCGTGCTCGCCGTAACCGCGGGCGTCGCGGCCACGACGCCGCCGACGGTCAGCGTGGACGGCCGGGTCGCCACCGTCCTGGCCGTCCCCGACTCGGCGCCGCAGGACGAGGCCACCGCCGAACTCGTCACCGCCCTGCGTGCGGACGTCCTGCCCGAGTTGTCGGGCCAAACCGGCGCGGACTTCTTCGTCGGCGGGGCGACCGCGGCCACGCAGGACTACGCCGACAAGGTCGCGGAACGGATGCCGTACTTCATCGCGGTCGTCGTCGGGCTGTCGCTGTTGATCCTGATGCTGATGTTCCGGTCGGTCCTGATCCCGATCAAGGCTGCCGTGCTGAACCTCGTCAGCATCGGAGCCGCGCTGGGCGCGATGACCCTGGTGTTCCAGGAGGGACTGTTCGGCATCGACCCGGCGCCTATCGAGGCGTACATCCCGGTCCTGGTGTTCGCGATCGTGTTCGGGCTCTCGATGGACTACGAGGTGTTCCTCGTCTCCCGGATCCACGAGGAGCGCGAGCGCACCGGCAGCGACGAGACCGCGGTGCGGGAGGGCCTCGCGCACACCGGCGCCGTCATCACCGCCGCCGGCCTGATCATGATCCTCATCTTCGGCGCGTTCATGCTCAGCCCGCAGCGGCTCCTGCAGCAGGTCGGGTTCGGCATGGCCGTCGCGATCTTCGTCGACGCCGTCGTCATCCGCTGCCTGGTGGTCCCGGCCGCGATGCAGCTCATGGGCCGCTGGGCCTGGTGGATGCCCGCCCCCGTGGCACGCCGGCTGCCGAGCCTGAACCTCGAATCACGCCCGGAACCCGCAGACACGCCCATCACGAAGGAACACGCGTCATGAGCTTCTCCCGTATCGGCGGTTGGGCCGCCATCGGTTTCGCCGTCCTGCTCGTCGGCACCAACCTCATCCTCGCCCCGGCGGGCATTCCCCTCATCGGCGCACCGCACGACGAGGTCGCCGACTTCTTCGGTGACCACGGCGACGTCGTCGAAGTGACCAGCGCGATGGGCCCGATCGTGTGGCTGCTGGCGACCGTGTTCGGCGCCGCGGCGACCGCCGCGTTGTGGCCGATGGAGCGGCGCCGCGGCGAGGCGTGGTCGCTCGTCGGATTCGCCGGCCTCCTCTTGCAGAACACGACCTTCGCCGGTGTCATCGCCACCCGCCTCGCCCTGACCGGCACAGCGGAGGACGAGTCCGCGACGAACGCTCTGTGGTCGTTGAACGAGGCGTACTTCGCGCTGAACGGCACCTTCCTCGCCACCGCCATGATCGGCCTCTCCCTGGCCGGTCTCCGCACCCGCCTGATCCGCCGATCACACGCGATCCTGGGGTTCACGGCCGCCGGACTTCAGTTCGCATCGGCCTTCCTGCTCCCACTCGCCTTCGACGACCCCGGACCGATCGACCTCCTCGGCCTGGCCGGATGGCTCCTCTGGGTCGTCTGGATCGCGTGGTACGGCAGCGTCCTGATCCGCACCCGCGCGTCCTCGCCCGACCAGACCCGTACGGCTGAACCGGCCGCGACATGACCCCGAGATCGTCGGCCCACACCCAGGCCGCCGCGAGCACGACTCGTGCGACGCACAAACGAGCAGGGCCGGTCCTGACCACGGTGTGCGTGGCGTTCTTCATGACGATGCTGGACACCACCATCGTCAACATCGCACTCCCCGACGTCCAGCACCGGCTCGACGCGTCCCTGACGCAAGCGCTGTGGGTCGTCAACAGCTACACGTTGGTCTTCGCGGTGCTGCTGCTGACCTTCGGCCGTCTCGGCGACCGCTACACCCCGCGGGCGATGTTCCTCGTCGGTCTGGCGACGTTCACGCTCGCATCCGCGCTGTGCGGCCTGGCGCAGGACCCCGCCCAGCTCATCGCAGCCCGCAGCATGCAGGGCGCTGGGGCCGCCATGCTGATGCCACAAACGCTGGCGCTCATCACGACAACGTTCTCCCCCGAGAGGCGAGGCTTCGCGTTCGGCGTCTGGAGCGGCGTCGCGGGCCTGGCGACCATCGCGGGTCCGACCGCGGGCGGGCTTCTGGTGGACGCCTTCACCTGGCGGGCGATCTTCCTCGTCAACATTCCCCTCGGGCTGATCGCGCTCGCAGGCGGATACGCGCTCCTTCCCGTCCACGCTTCGCGTCGAGACCACGCGCCTGGCCTCGACCTCGTCGGCATGCTCCTGTCGACAGGCGGCCTTTTCCTAGTCGTGTTCGCCCTGCTCGAAGGACAGCGCTACGGCTGGCAGGCCGCCGTCCTCGGCGTTCTGGGACTAGTCCTGCTGGCCGGATTCGTGCTGCACCAACGCACAAAGCAGGGCGGCGCGCCCCTGCTGCCGTTCCAGCTGTTCGGACGTCAGAACTTCACATTGATGAACGCGGTGCTGATGGCCGCCCTGTTCGCCACAGTCGCGCTGCTGCTCATCTACACGCTCTACCTGCAATCGGTACGAGACATGACGCCGACAGAGGCCGGGCTGATACTCGCGCCACCGGCCGTGGCCACACTGCTCATCTCGCCGGTCATGGGACGCCTAGCCGATCGTGTCGATCCGCGGCTCATCCTCCCACCCGGCCTGGCGCTGTTCGCTGCGGGTTTCCTTCTGCTCCTCGCCGCGTCCGGTCAGGGCACCGACGTCCTCCTACTGCTGCCGGGAATGATCGTCTGCGGCGTCGGTGCCGGAATCGTGTTCGCACCCGCGAACGCGCTCGCCATGCGCGACGTCCCGCCCGCGATGGCCGGCGCCGCCTCCGGCGTCATCAGCACCCTGCGCCAGCTCGGAACGCTGCTAGGCGCAGTAGTAGTAGGCGCCGTCCTGCAGACAGGCACCACTGACACCTCAGCAACCACCCACTTCGACACCAACGCCTACACCGACGCGATGCCAGCCGCGATCTGGACCGTCGTCGGCGTCCTCACGGCCACCGCGATCGCCTCCACCCGCACCTACTCACCCGAAGGGCAGACCCCATGACCAGTAGACGAAACGTCATCGCGCTAGGCCTGGCCGCCACCGCAGCTCCAATCCTCAGCCCGCCGCAGCGCGCGTCGGCCGCCCTTTCGCCACATGCACAGCAGACCTTTCCCCGATACGTTCACCTGCCGGCCGACCAAGCCTCCGACGCGGACGTCGCCTACGAATGGTGGTACGTCGTCGGCCACGTCAGAACCGGCCGGCGATGGTTCGGCTACAAAGTCACGATCAACCGCTCCAGCGCCGGGCCGGAGGTCCACGCGGCGATCACCGATGAGACCGCCGGCAAGCACCACGGATTCGTCGGACGCTACGAGCCCGACCGAGCGTCGTTCTCAACCGACGAACTCGACCTCCGCACACCTGACGCCACCCTGGCCGGCCCCATGCAGGCCATGCGCCTCTCCGCGAACCTGCCCAACGCGCACATCGAGATGACGCTGCGCCACACCGGCCCAGCGCTGTACCCGGGCGGCACCGGCCTCATCCCATTCGCGGACGGTTTCAGCTACTACTACTCACTACCGTCACTGAGCACGCGCGGCACCCTCACCATCGACGGCCACACGCACCGCGTTCGCGGCACATCCTGGCTCGACAGGCAATGGGGCACCTGGCACTGGCAGAACATCCAACGCTGGACGTGGATGGCCGTCCACCTCGACAACGGCGACCGTCTCAACGTCTGGAACCTGATACAGGACGGCGATGACCAGGCATACGCCACCATCGTCGACCCCAACGGCCACCACACGGTCGCTTCGATCGTCCCTCTAGCCGAACACGCCCGCGACTTCTGGACGAGCCCCGTGACCGGGCAGACCTACCCCACACGCTGGCTCGTCGAGATCCCCCGCCGGAACACCAGACTCGACATCCGCTCGCTGGTCACCGAGCAGGAACTCGACGTCCCCTACCCGGGCCAACCCCGCGGCCTCTACGAGGCCGCCTGCGCCGTGACCGGCACATACGCCGGCAGGCGAACCACCGGCCGGGCATACGTCGAGCTTTACGGCGACTGGAAAGCCCGACCCCGCACACCGAAACCAAAGCGCCAGTAAGAGGCGGTCCACCATTCCCGCCCCCGCCCGAACGGCACAAAGGGCGTCCTTCGCGAACGAAGAACGCCCATATCAGAGAGGAGTGCGCCGTCAGGGACTTGAACCCCGAACCCGCGGATTAAGAGTCCGCTGCTCTGCCAATTGAGCTAACGGCGCGTGTCGGCGGGCCTCCGGGCCCTTGCGACAGGAAGAACAGTATCAGGCGCTGCGGACCTGTGCGAATCGGTTTAGTCCCGGGTCGGGAGGACGCTGACCATGCCGCGCCAGAGGGCGATGGCGGTCGCGCGGGAGCTGACGCCGAGCTTGGAGTAGATGCGGTTGACGTGGTTCTTGACGGTCTTCTCGCTGAGGAAGAGCTGGCGGGCGATCTCCCCGTTGGAGCGTCCGGTGGCGATGAGGTCCATGACCTCGGACTCGCGGGCGGACAGGCCGAGGGACGTGCGGGAGGCGGCACGGACGCCGCGGATGAGGTCGGGGACGGTGAAGGAGCCGGGCACGAGGTGGCCGCAGGCACCGGCGCGCAGGGCGTCCTGGGCGGCGGGGTCGTCCACGCCCGCGACGACGAAGACGCGGGAGGTGTGGCTGAGGGGGCTCGCGTGCCCGGCGGCGGCCGCGTCCAGCAGGACGATGTCGGGGCGCAGGCGTTCGGCCAGGGAGAGGGCCGCGGCGGGATCGGGCGTCTCGGCGACGACGCTGAGCTCGTCGCTGGCGTCGAGCAGGGTGGTCACGTCGGCCCGGACCTGGGGGTCGCCGTCCACGACGAGGACGCGCAGCGGGGCCGTCTCATCGACACTCATCCGAAGCCCTTGGGGTGTCGTTGGCATGTATAGGGACGGAGCATAACGGGCCGATCATCCAGAGTCGACGCATCAAGCACGACGAACCCCCCGGCCGAGCGCCCAGGGCCTTCGCCAAGGGTGAGTAAGGGGACGTGAACCCCGACATCTCGAACCACACAAGGTCGCCGTCCCCGACTACCTGTGACGATCAAGGTCCTACCAGGTCAGACCGTTGGCCTCGCCCAGGCTGCTAGAGCCTGGCGCTCATGATCGCCCCACGGATTGGTGGGCGAGCCTCAACGGCCCCGGCTCCGGGCCGTGTCGGGCTCTGGGGCTGGCTGTTTACGGTGGTCGGGCCGGGCGACGTAAGAAAACGGTAAACGTCTGCTGCCACAGTGGTCTCAACGCAGCACACCACGGCGGACAGCGTCGGCAGAAGCCCTGTTCGCTTGGACAATGGATGATTCAACCCGGAAGGAAGAACGATGACACGAGAGCTGGTCTACACCGGATTCATGTCGCTCGACGGCGTGGTGGACTCGCCGGGAGGGAAGACCGAGGGCCACCGCAGCGGCGGCTGGGTGATGGAGACCGAGTTCGTGCCCGAGGCGTACTCGCTCAAGGCGGACGAGCTGGCCGACACCACGGCCCTGATGTTCGGCCGTCGCAGCTACGAGGCGTTCGCGCCGATCTGGCCCAGGTCCGAAGACCACGCGGCCTACAAGGACCTGCCCAAGTACGTCGTGTCCACCACGATCGACGACGGTGACCTGGTCGACAACTGGGGTCCGATCACGATCCTGCGCTCGGTCGAGGACGTCGCGGCGCTCAAGCAGGAAGAGGGCGGGGCGATCTTCATCCACGGCAGCGCCGAACTGGCCCGGCGCCTGGCCGAGGCGGACCTGATCGACCGGTACAACCTGCTCGTGTTCCCCGTACTGCTGGGAGCCGGGAAGAGCATCTTCAGCCGCGAGGATCGGGACAAGCTGAACCTGAAGCTCCGGGATTCCGCCACCTACTCCAACGGCGTCGCGAAGCTCGTCTACGACGTGGTGCGATAAGCGGTCAGTCCGGACGGCAGGTAGGCCACGCGGCCGGTGCGGCGCGCGGTCAGTGCGCACGGCAGCCGGTGGGCGGTGGCGGGCGCCATGCGGGCGGCGGCATCTGGTGGCAGGACGGCGTACTCGGCGATCTCGTCTTCCTGGACGGTGATTGCGGGGGCGCCGGTGAGGGTCCCGCCGTCGAAGATCAGGTAGATCATCGAGCGGAGCCGGTGGCCGTCGGCGGTGGCGAAGTCGACGGCCAGCAGCGGGCCGGCGGGGCGGTCCAGGCCGAGTTCCTCGCCGATTTCCCGGCGGCACGCCAGGTGCGGGGGTTCGCCTTCCTCGGCCACGCCGCCGGGAAGGCCCCAGTCGTCGCGATAGTGGGTCTTGACCAGCAGCACGCGGTCCTCGGTGTCGGTGAGCAGCATGGCGGTCGCCAGGTAGCAGGCGGGCAGTTGCGCGTACCAGGTCGCCGGGTCGATCCACGCCACTGGGCGATGGTAGCCGCGACGCCCGGACGCCAGGGAGATCAGCCGCCGCGCATACGGTCGGACGAATCCAAGGTTTTCGCGTTGTTCGTCTTTTCGGATGACATGTGCGGTTGCAAGGTCGTACGAGGCGATCACTCTGTGTGCCGTGAAAATCGCCATTGTGACCGAGTCGTTCCTGCCGCAGATCAACGGTGTCACCGGCTCGGTCTGCCGCGTTCTCGAACAGCTCGCCGCGCGCGGGCACCAGGCGCTGGTCGTCGCGCCCCGTTCTGGGCTGGTCTCTCGTGGTGAGACGAGCCTCCACGCCTCCCGAAACTGCCCGGAGTCTTACGCCGGGGCCCCGGTGGAGCTCCTCCCCGGCGTCAGGCTCCCCTTCTACTCGTCGGTCGCCGTCGGTGTACCGACCCGGCTGGTCACCGCGGTGCTGCGGGACTTCGCGCCCGATGTCGTCCATCTCGCCGCGCCGATGGTGCTCGGCGTCTCCGGGCTGGCCGCGGCGGAACGGCTGGGCGTCCCCGCCGTGGCGGTGTTCCAGACCGACATCGCCGGGTTCGCCCAGCGGTACGGGCTGCGCGGCACCGACCGGGCCGTGTGGTGGTGGCTGCGCCGCCTGCACGGACGTGCCGACCGGACGCTCGTGCCGTCCACCCCGGTCCTCGCCGAGCTTGGCCGCCGCGGCATTCCGCGGCTGTCGCTGTGGGGACGGGGCGTGGACCGGCAGCGGTTCCACCCATCGCACCGGTCCGCCGCGGTGCGGGCCGCGCTCGCCCCGGACGGCGAGGTCGTCGTCGGATACGTCGGACGGCTCGCCGCCGAGAAGCGTCCGAGGATGCTCGCGACGCTGGCCGGGCTTCCCGGAACGCGGCTGGTGCTCGTCGGCGACGGCCCGGAGGAGCGCCGCCTGCGCCGCATGATGCCGGACGCGGTGTTCACCGGAGTGCGCACCGGGACCGAGCTGTCGCGGCTCATGGCGTCCCTGGACGTCTTCGTCCACGCCGGTGTCGACGACACGTTCTGCCAGGCGATCCAGGAGGCGCTGGCCTGCGGGGTGCCCGTCGTGGCCGCCGCGGCGGGCGGGCCGCTCGACCTCGTCCGGCCCGGGGTGAACGGGCTGCTGTTCGCGCCCGACGACGGTCAGGGTCTGCGAGCGGCCGTGTCCGCGCTGGTCGCCGATGCGGAGTTGCGCCGCCGTCTGGGCGTTGGGGCGCTTGCCTCCGTCGAGGGACGCGGCTGGGACGTCGTGTGCGACGAGCTGTTCGGCCACTACCGGCAGGTGTCCGGCGGCGCCCACACGGCGACCGTTCAGCATGCCGGCGCGGCGGCCGTCCGGCATGCGGACACGGCGGCCGTCCGGCATGCCGGCGCGACGGCCGTGCAGCATGCCGACGCGGCGGCCGTCCGGCATGCCGACGCGGCGGCCGTGCAGCGTGCCGACGATGCCGCATGAACCCGCCGAAGAGCTTCCCGTTCGTGGTGTCCGTGCACGACGTCGCCCCGAGCACCGCGGCGGCCACCAGGCGATGGCTCGCCGACCTCGACGAGCGCGGCGTGCCCGCCACGCTGCTCCTCATCCCCGCGCCGTTCGGGGATGGCCCGGCGCTGCCCGACGACCCCGTCCTGGTGAAGGACCTGCACGAGGCGGCCGCACGCGGGCACGAACTCGCCCTGCACGGATACCGGCACGAAGGCGTCCCCGGCGGTCCGCCCTGGCGGCGCGGCGTGAACCGGGTCCTGGTCCGAGGGGCCGGGGAATTCTGGACGCTGACCGAGCAGCAGGCCCGGCAGCGGCTGCGCGCGGGCCTGGACCTGCTGGCGGACGCGCGCATCGAGCCGGCCGGGTTCACACCGCCGGGCTGGCTCGCGTCCCCCGGCACCCGGCAGGCGCTGGCCGCGCTCGGGTTCGCCTACTGGACGAGCCATCTGGCCGTCCACCGCCTGCCGGACGGACCGTCCTCCAGCCCCCACCCGCCACCATCCAATCGACGAGCTCCACTCGCGGTGTGGCGGATGCCCGCGCTGTCGCACCGGCCGGGAGCGGCGGGGGAACGGGCCGGTGCCCGGCTGATGGTCGACGCGGCACGGACGTTCGCCCGGCTGCGGATGCCGTTCCGGATCGCGCTCCACCCCGCGGACCTGACGCGCCCTGGCCTGCGCCGCGCCGCGCTCACCGCCGTCGACCTGGCCGTCGCGGCGGGCGGGCGCCCGACGACCTACCAGGAGCTGGTCACGGGATGAGGATCGTGCAGCTCGCCAACCTGTACAGCCCGGTGTCCGGCGGGCTGCGCACCGCCGTCGACATGCTCGGAGCGGGCTACGCCGCCGCCGGGCACCAGCGCGCGCTGGTGGTGCCCGGCCGCGCGCACACCCGGACGGAAAGCGACAAGGGCCTGCTCATCACGGTGCCCGGCATGTCGGTCGCACCCGGGTACCGGCTCGTCCTGGACCCGCGCCCGGTGCTGCGCGTACTCGCCCGCCTCGAACCGGACGTGGTGGAGATCTCCGACAAGGCCAGCCTTACCGTGGCGGCCCGCTGGGCCCGGCGGCGCGGGGTCCGCACGGTGCTGTTCTCCCACGAGCGCCTGGACGCGATCCTGGCGCCGCACCTGCCCGGCCGCCTGCCGGTGGACCAGGTCACCGACCGCTGGAACCGGCGGCTCGCCGCGATGTTCGACGACGTCGTGACGACCTCGGCGTTCGCCGCGGCCGAGTTCGCCAGGGTGGGGACACCCCGCCTGCACCGCGTTCCACTGGGCGTCGACCTGGCCACATTCCGACCCGCCGACGACACCGTCGAACGCTCCGCCTCATCGCGGGAGGACGACCCCTCGAAAAGCTCAGGATCGATCCGGCTCGTCCACCTGGGGCGACTCTCCCGGGAGAAAAACCCCGACCTGGCATTGACGACGGTCCGGGAACTGCGACGGCGCGGCGTTTCGGTGGAACTGGACGTCGTGGGCAGCGGCCCGCTGCATGCCGCGCTCCGCTCGCTGGCCATCCGGGAGGCGCTGCCCGTCCGCTTCCACGGCCACGTGCACCGCCGCGAGGACGTGGTCCGGCGGCTGGCCGCGGCGGACGTCGCCCTGGCCACCTGTCCCGTCGAGTCGTTTGGCCTGGCGGTCCTGGAGGCGCTGGCCTGCGGCGTTCCCGTCGTCGCGGCCGACCGCGGCGCGGCCCGCGAACTCCTCGCC
>NZ_SMKT01000082.1 GCF_004348735.1 Actinomadura sp. KC06 | reverse complement strand
GGGGGCGGGCGTTGCGTAGGCGGATTCCGCTGAATTCCAGAGTGCTTGCAGTTACCGCGTCCCAGAACTCCCACAAATTGTCGAGCACTCGTAGTTGAATGCCTGCGGTGTCGTGCAGGTGCAGTAGGTCGCCCACAGGCTCGGGCGGGCCGAGGGGATCGACCGGCTCAGTGGCGACGACCGCGAATGGCGTCGGGTCACCTATCGGGCGGAACGGTGATGCGGGGAGCCTGTAGGCGAACAGCCGGACGTCGAGAAGCTTGATGAGCCAGGAGTATTCGACCGCGTGGAGACGGGTGCCGCCGCCAGGTCCGATGATCCGCTCACGGTCGGCGTCCAGGGTGGTGGCGCCGACCCAGGTCATCGCCCGTGGACAGTCGCGCGGAAACCAATAGTCCGGTGCACGCGCGTGATCGACCGCCCAAACATAGGCTTCGCGCTGACGTGCGCTGGGCGCGACGTGGGGCACGAACCGGGTGATCGTCGGGTCTTCGGAGAAGTGCAGAACCTGTCCTGGCTCCGGTCGCATGGGTACATCTATACCCCCGGAGCCTTCCTTGCGGCGCCCGTAAGACGCTCCCCGGAGACGTCCGTTGCGCGCGAGCGGGACCGGGCCGTGCCCTTCTCGTAGGGCATGGCCCGGTCGGATCGGATCGGCGTCCGGGCGCTTCTCTCATGCGACGTGGTGGACGGTCCAGCTCGGTGTCGAAGCGGTGATTACTGGCAGCGCTTCCAGGAGTAGTGGTAGGTCGTCTTGATGCTGCCGTCGGTGGAGTCCATGCCGATGAAGCTGACCTTCGACCCGTCCGTCCCCTCTTCCGCTCGCAGTTCGGTGTTGACGTTGAAGTTCCGCTGCTCGCCGCACGGTGACCATACGAGCTGGGACACGTCCACGACGTCCTTGGTCTGCCAGTTCTTCTTGTAAGGGCCGGCCAGGTTGTGCGAGAACTCCCTGGTGCGCTCATCGCCTTGGAAGTAGTAGCTGGCGAGTTGGGTGGCGCTCGCGCCGGGCTGCAATGAGGCATAGCCGCGGTAGTCCGTCGACGAGACGGCGTAGGTGAAGCCCTGCGGGACGTGCACCCTCATGTTGATCTGGCAGTTCTTACGGCCGTCGGTGGGCTTGGATGAGCCACCCGCCTGGGCGATGTACTGGCTGTAGGTGACCGTGAACGCGTCGTTGGTTTCATTCAGGGCGATCGCGGCGGTGCCGATCGGACACCCGGACCCGTTGACGGTCGCGACTTCGATGGTGACGCCTTCGGGGCCGCGTCCGAGAAATTCCTCGGACGCGGCGGCGGGGGTGACGGTCGTCGCGGTCATGGCGAGCGCGGCGGCGGCAGCAGAAATGGCCATCCCTTTACGCATGCGATTCCTCTACTCGGAAGTAGGCGCTTCTGTTCCTTCGGCGGCCGAAGTGGGAGCACCTGACGTCTGGAATGAACGGAAGCCATCAATGGCGACAGACCCGGATCCGAACAAAGGCTAACCTTGAAAGTTAAGTGCTGTCAATCAATGTCTTTTCAACTTTTCGATCCAACTGCTGTCGACAAAAGGAGGCACTTCGGGCACCTTGATCATCGATCATCGACCGTCAATACCGGCTCTTTGACAAACACCGTTCCAACAAGCGTTCCGGCATTGTGCGAGGGCGATGAGCAGGGCGTACGCGCATACGGGAATGGCCGGAAACGGTCGCCGCGCGTGTCGGCCCCGTCAACCACGTGTCGGCTCGACCACTGACGACGCTTCTGCGTACCTCTATCTCGCCCGGCATCGCCTGTGGTTCCAGTTCCGTCACCCGGAGTACGACGCCGCCAAGTGGGTCAGGTCAGGTAGGTCGCGTTCCGTGGTTCCGGTGGAGCTCCTCGGACGCGGCTTGAGCGTGTCGGCCGAGCGCGCGTCGCATCTGGTAGCCGGTATGAGCTGTGGCTGTGGCAGGTTCGGGGGGTTTTGCTTGGGAAAGTCGACTGTCAGAGTTTCGAGGCCGTCTGGACGCCGGACGGGAGCATCGTGGAGGTTCGGGGAATGAAGATCGTGG
The DNA here is from genome assembly GCF_004348735.1 of Actinomadura sp. KC06. GTDB lineage: Bacteria > Actinomycetota > Actinomycetes > Streptosporangiales > Streptosporangiaceae > Spirillospora. Next base: position 38,067 of record NZ_SMKT01000082.1, on the reverse strand, counting down.
TCATCGGGGGCAGCGGGCTCATCGGGAGCAAGGTCGTCGCCAGGCTCGGCGGCCAGGGGCATGAGGCGGTCGTCGCCACGCCCAAGACCGGCGTGAACACCGTCACCGGTGAGGGGCTGGCAGAGGTGCTCAAGGGTGCGTCGGTGGTCATCGACGTGTCGAACTCGCCGTCGTTCGAGGACGCGGCCGTGATGGAGTTCTTCACCACGTCCAGCCGCAACGTGCTGGCTGCGGAGGCGGAGGCGGGCGGGGGGCACCATGTCGCGCTGTCGGTCGTGGGGACGTCGCGGCTGCCCGACAGCGGCTATTTCCGGGCGAAGGTGGCGCAGGAGGAGCTCATCGCCGGTTCGCCGATTCCCTACTCGATCGTGCACGCGACGCAGTTCTTCGAGTTCACCGGCGCCATCGCCGACTCCGCCACCGATGGGGACACCGTCCGTGTGCCGGACGCGCTGATCCAGCCGATCGCGGCAGACGACGTCGCCGACGCGGTGACGCGGGCCGCCCTTGGCAGGCCCACCCAGGGCATCACCGAGGTGGCGGGGCCGGATCGTTTCAGTTTCGAGGAGCTGGTCCGCCGGTTCCTCCAGGCCCAGGACGACGGCCGCACGGTGATCGCCGACCCCGAGGCCCGGTATTTCGGCGCGCGATTGCAGGAGGCGAGTCTGATTCCGGCCGATGGCGCGGTCGTCGGCGGCGTCCGGTTCGCCGAATGGCTGCGGGCCGGGAACGCGAAGTGACGTCCTAGACGGTGTCGACCACGACCGTCCGGTGGCTGACCGTTTCGTCGAAATCCAGGAGGGCGGCCTGTGCCTCCGGTTCGACCACGGCCGCCGTCAGGTCTTCTCCAGCGAAGGCCTGAATGGCGGAGAGGGAATCCCAGAGGGTCATGACCTCCAGTTCCACCCGTCCGTCCGAATCCCGGCGGAACAGGTAGGCGCCTCGGTGTCCGTCGAGGCGGCGAAGCGCCGGCAGGACCGAGGCGGTGAAATGCTCGCGATAGGCTTCCGCCCCTTCCGCGGTGGCGGTTGCGCGCCAAACTCGGGCGATCATCGTGCCTCCGGATTGTCGAACACGCGTTAGGCATCGACGTTATCGGCTCGGGGTCACCACTGGCGGACGAAGCCGTGGCGGGCCAGGAGGTCGGTGAAGAGGTGACCGGCGGGGGTGAGCTGCCTGCCGGTGCCCCGGCACGCGTCGCAGACGGTCTCCTCGGGCTCCGCGGGACGGGACCTCATGTGGTCGGCGATGGCACGCTCCACCACGGCGACGATGGCGGGCTCGGCGTCGATTCCGCCGGGGACCTGGGCGGGACGCAGCTCGTGGGCGCGGCGCGCGGCATGGGCCACGGCGACCAGTTCCGTGGCGCGCTGCTGCCATTCCCGCCATTGCGCGTTGAGCGTCCAGCCGGTTCCGTCGCAGCCGGCGCAGTCGCATTCGAGCGCCTCAAGGAGGCGCATCCAATGGTCGGCCGCGTCATCCGCCCTGCGGTCCCTGTCCATGCACAGTCCCACCGGTCTCTGGGGTCCGCCCGGACCACCCCACTTGCTCGTACGCATGCTCACCTCGTCTGGTTCGCCTTCGCCCATCGGCGCCGAACGTAACACGTGTTTTGCGGGACGGGCGTCGGGTAGGTGCACCGGCGCGCCGATGGTGAGGGGTGGTGTGACGTGGGCGTTCGCACTTGGATCGGGTCATGGCCCGTCTACCGCCAGCTCACCGGCGACGACCCGCTCGGACGGGGGGCCGCGGCCAAGAGCGCGGGAACCGGGCGGATCGAGGCGCGGGTGAGTGCGGCCGACCAGGTCGTGAAGTCCGTCTGCCCATACTGCGCGGTCGGCTGCGGGCAGGACGTGTACGTCCAGGACGGCAAGGTCACCCAGATCGAGGGCGACCCGGACTCGCCGGTCAGCCGGGGGCGGCTGTGCCCGAAGGGCTCGGCCAGCCTCCAGCTGACCACCGGGCCGGCCCGCGAGTACGGGGTGCTGTACCGGCGGCCGCACGGCACCGGGTGGGAGCGGCTCGACCTCGGCGACGCGATGGAGATGATCGCGGACCGGGTGATCGAGGCGCGGCGGAGCGGCTGGCAGTGGGAGGACGAAGGCGTCCCCGTGCGCCGGACGCTGGGCGTCGCGAGCCTCGGCGGCGCCACCCTCGACAACGAGGAGAACTACCTGATCAAGAAGCTGTTCACCGCGCTCGGCGCGGTGCAGATCGAGAATCAGGCGCGCGTTTGACACTCCTCCACCGTTCCCGGTCTGGGAACCTCGTTCGGACGCGGCGGCGCGACCACCTTCCAGCAGGATCTGCAGAACGCGGACTGCATCGTCATTCAGGGCTCGAACATGGCCGAATGCCATCCGGTCGGGTTCCAGTGGGTGATGGAGGCGAAGGCTCGTGGGGCGAAGCTGATTCATGTCGATCCGCGGTTCACGCGGACGAGCGCGCTCGCGGACGCGCATGTGCCGCTGCGGGCCGGTAGCGATATCGCGTTCCTCGGCGGGATCGTCAATTACGTCCTGCAGAAAGAGAAGTACTTCCGCGAGTACGTGCTGTCGTACACGAACGCGTCGGTGATCGTGTCGGACGAGTTCCGCGACACCGAAGACCTCGACGGGGTCTTCTCCGGCCTCAATCCGGACCAGCGCAGCTACGACCACACGACCTGGCAGTACGCGGGCATGAACGTCCAGTCCGCGGCCGGGGAGCGGGACATGCAGTGGGACGAGCGCGTCGGGTCCGTGGAAGAGGCGGGCCGCGGTGAGGCGCACGGGTCCGGCGGCGCGGCGATCGGCGAGGGCGACCCGCAGCGCGACCCGTCGCTGGAGCATCCGAACTGCGTGTTCCAAGTGCTCAAGCGGCATTACGCGCGGTACACGCCGGAAATGGTGGAGCGGATCTGCGGCGTCCCGCAGGACCTGTTCCTGAAGGTCTGCGAAATGGTCACGGAGAATTCCGGCCGGGACCGGACGACCGCGTTCGCCTACGCCGTCGGCTGGACGCAGCACACGGTCGGCGTCCAGTACATCCGGACGGCCGCGATCCTGCAGTCGCTGCTCGGCAACATCGGACGTCCGGGCGGCGGCATCCTGGCGCTGCGCGGCCACGCGTCCATTCAGGGCTCGACGGACATCCCCACGCTGTTCAACCTGCTGCCCGGCTACATCCCGATGCCGCACGCGCACACCAACGAGGATCTGGACGCGTTCGTCCAGGCCGAGTCGGCGCGCAAGGGCTTCTGGGGCAATATGCGCGCCTACATGGTCAGCCTGCTGAAGTCGTACTGGGGCGACGCGGCGACGGAGGACAACGACTACTGCTTTGATTACCTGCCGCGGCTGACCGGTTCTCACAGCACGTACGAGACGGCGATGGCGCAGATCAACGGGGTGTGCAAGGGCTATTTCCTGATGGGCGAGAACCCGGCGGTCGGGTCCGCGAACGCCAAGATCCAGCGGCTGGGAATGGCGAACCTGGACTGGCTCGTCGTCCGGGACTTCTCGCTGATCGAGTCGGCGACGTGGTGGAAGGACGGCCCGGAGATCGAGACGGGCGAGATGCGCACCGAGGACATCGGCACCGAGGTCTTCTTCCTGCCCGCCGCCGCGCACACCGAGAAGGACGGCAGCTTCACCAACACGCAGCGGATGCTGCAGTGGCACCACAAGGCCGTGGAGCCCGCCGGGGACGCGCGCAGCGATCTGTGGTTCATGTACCACCTCGGCCGGATCATCCGGGAGAAGCTGGCCGGGTCGTCCGACGAGATGGACCGTCCGGTGCTCGACCTGACGTGGGACTACCCGACCGAGGGCCCCTTGGACGAGCCGGACGCCGAGGCCGTGCTGGCGGAGATCAACGGGTTCGACGGCGAGGGGAGCCCGCTGTCGACGTACACGCAGCTCAAGGACGACGGCTCCACGAGGTGCGGCTGCTGGATCTACTGCGGCTGCTACGCGGACGGCGTCAACCAGCCCGCCCGCCGCAAGCCCGGCCACGAGCAGCACTGGGTCGCGCCCGAATGGGGCTGGGCTTGGCCCGCGAACCGCCGCATCATCTACAACCGCGCGTCCGCCGACCCGGACGGCAACCCGTGGAGCGACCGCAAGGCGCTCGTCTGGTGGGACGCCGACCAGGGCAAATGGACGGGCCATGATGTGCCCGACTTCATCCCCGACCGGCCGCCCGGCTACCAGCCGCCCAAGGACGCGATCGGCCCCGACGCGCTCGCCGGCAACGACCCGTTCATCATGCAGGCGGACGGCAAGGCATGGCTCTACGTCCCGGCCGGGCTGACCGACGGCCCGCTACCGACGCACTACGAGCCGCAGGAGTCGCCGTTCTCGAACCCGCTGTACGGGCAGCAGCGCAACCCCGTCCGGCATCTGCTGGCGCCGCATCCCGACAACCGGTACGCGCCGGTCGACGGGGAGCCGGGCGCGGACGTGTACCCGTTCGTCGCGACGACCTACCGGCTCACCGAGCACCACACGGCGGGCGGCATGTCGCGGTGGCAGCCGTACCTGGCCGAGCTGCAGCCGGAGTTCTTCTGCGAGGTGTCGCCGGAGCTGGCGGCGAAGCGGAGCCTGGAGCACGGCGGCTGGGCGACGATCGTCAGCCCGCGCGCCGTCGTCGAGGCGCGGGTGTTGGTGACCGAGCGGATGTCGACCCTGACTGTGGACGGCCAGACGCTGCACCAGGTCGGGCTGCCGTACCACTGGGGCCCGAACGGTTACAGCCGGGGCGACGCGGCGAACGAGCTGCTGCACCTCTCCCTGGACCCGAACACCCACATCCAGGAGGCCAAGGCCCTGGCGTGCGACATCCGGCCGGGGCGGCGCCCGCGCGGGCCCGCCGCCGCGGCGCTCGTCCGCCGGTACCGGGAACGGGCCGGGATCACCGACCAGACGGGCACCGAGGTTTAGCGAGCACTTCGCAGGACGGTTCCGGCCAGGGCGTCGTCCTGGTCCGGCGGCACGGAGCGGAGGTCGAGGAGGCAGCGGCCGTCCTCGACGCGTCCCATCACGGCGGGCGTCCCCCGCCGCAGCCGGGGCGCGTACGGCTCGGGCAGCGACACGGCCGCGCTCGGCAGGACGACGCCGGGCGCACCGCCACCGCCGACCGCCGCCTCGCTCTCGACGGCCCGCGCGTCCAGCCCGGCGTCCCGCAGCCGGGCGGCCAGGCGTCCGGCGCGCTCGCGCAGTTCTTCGACATCCGCGTGGAGGGCCTGCTCGGTCGGGGTGCGCGGGCCGCGGACGGTCGCCTCCAGCGCGGCGAGCGTCATCTTGCCGACCCGCAGCGCACGTGCCAGCGGATGCCGCGCGAGCCGCCGCACCAGTTCCTCCTCGCCGAGGACGATGCCGCACTGCGGCCCGCCGAGCAGCTTGTCCCCGCTGGCCGTGACGAGGTGCGCGCCGGCCTTGAGCATGGACGCGGCGTCGGGCTCGTCCGGCAGCAGCGGTTCGGGGGCGAGGAGGCCGGAGCCGATGTCGGCGACGACCGGGACGCCGAGGCCGGCCAGCTCGGCGACGTCCGCGCCGCGCGTGAAGCCGGTCATGCGGAAGTTCGACGGATGGACCTTGAGGATGAAGCCCGTCTCGGCGCCGACGGCCGCGGCGTAGTCGTCCGGCGAGGTCCGGTTGGTCGTGCCGACCTCGCGCAGCCGCGCGCCGGTCGCGGCGAGCAGCCCGGGGATACGGAAGCCGTCCCCGATCTCCACCATCTCGCCGCGGCTGATCACGATCTCGCGTCCGGCGGCGAGCGCGGTCGCGGCCAGCACGAGCGCCGCCGCGCCGTTGTTGACGACGTGCGCCGCCTCCGCGCGCGGCACCCGCTCCAGCAGGGCGGCCAGCGCCGACCGTCCGCGCCGCGCCCGGCGGCCGGTCTCCAGGTCGAGCTCGACGTCGGTGGCGCCGGACGCGACCGCCACGGCGTCACGCGCGGCGTCCGACAGCGGGGCCCGCCCGAGGTTGGTGTGCAGCAGGACGCCGGTCGCGTTGATCACGGGACGCAGCCCGGACGCGGTCGGCGGCAGCGACTCCACCGCCGCGTCGGCGACCGCGTCCGGCGGGATCTCCCCCGCCCTCGCCCGGCGCTGCGCCGCGACGACGGCCGCCTTGACGACGCCGCGGCCGATCCGTCCCGCCGCCTCGGCGAGCCGCGGATCGGCGAGCAGCACGTCGGTGCGGGCGATCCGCCGGCGCCCGTCGGCGGGCGGCGCGTCACGATCCATGAGGCGACCTCCGGGTTCCGTGCTTTCCGGCAAGCATCCCATGGAGGTATAATGCATGAGTCATGCATGAAGAACGGTTGGCGAACCTTCTGGGCGCCGCCTCGCTGGCGGTGACCGATCTCGTCCAGGCCGGGGCCACCGGGGCCGGGCGGGTGAGCGCGAGCGGGGCCGCCGCGCTGATCGTCCTGGCGGACGCGCCGGACCTCGGCGTCACCGAGCTGGGGCGGCGCGTCAGGCTCACGCAGTCCGCCGCGGCGCGGATGGTGGACGGCCTGGAGGCCGCCGGCCTGGCGCGACGCCATCGCCGGGAGGGCCGCGCCGTCCGCGTGCGGCTCACGCCGGCGGGCGAGGACGCGGTCCGCGACATGCTGGACGCGCGCGGCGCGCCGCTGGCCGGCGTGCTCGACGTCCTGGACGAGGGCGAGCGCGAGACGTTCGCCGCCCTCCTGGCCAAGCTCCTGGCACGCCTGTACGCGGAGATCGGCGACGCCGAGGTGATGTGCCGCCTCTGCGATCGGCGGTGCTGCGTCGCCGGCGCGGTGTGCCCGGTCGGCCAGGCCGAACGCGACGCGGCGGGGGGCGTGTGACGGGCGTCCTCCTGGCCCTCGCGTCGGCGCTCGCCTACGGCGTCGCCGATGTGGCGGGCGGTCTGCTGTCGCGCCGCGCGGACTTCCGGGCGGTGGCGCTCCTCGGGCAGGCGGGCGGGCTCGTGTGCGCCGTCGCCGCCGCGCTGTTCGTGCCCGTGGACGGGATGGACGCGGCGTCCCTCGGCTGGGGCGCGCTGTCGGGCGTCGGGACGGGCCTCGCGATGGTGTTCCTCTACCGGGGCATGGGCCGCGGAGACATGAGCGTGGTCGTCCCGGTCAGCGCGGTCGGCGGGGTGGCGCTGCCCGTCATCGTCGGCGTGGCACTGCTGGGCGACCGTCCATCGGTGCCCGCGTGGGCCGGTATCGCGGTGGTGCTCCCCGCGCTGTGGCTCGTGTCCCGGTCGAACTCGGACGAGCACGGCAGGGTGCGCGCGGCGATCGGCAACGGGCTCGTCGCCGGGGCCGGGATCGGGATCCAGTACCTCGCCCTCGCCCAGGCGGGCGACGGCGCGGGGATCTGGCCGGTCGCGGCGGGACGGGTCGCGGCCGTCCTCACGATCGCGCCCCTGCTGTGGACGCCCGGTTTCCGCCTCCCCACCGGGAAGATCGGGTTCTGGTCGGCGGCGAACGGGGGCCTCGCCGCAGCGGCTCTCGTCTGCTACCTGCTGGCCACCCGGGAGCAGCTCGTCGTGATCGCGGTCGTCCTGTCGTCGCTGTATCCGGTCGTGCCCGTGCTGCTCGGCGTCACCGCGCTCCGCGAACGGCTGTCGGCCGCGCAGGCGGCGGGGCTCGTGGGCGCCGGGGCCGCGGTCGTGCTCCTCACGGTGCCCATATGACGGCCGATCGCGCCACGCGGAGGGCGGTTACATCCTGTCACCGTAAAGCAAGGCCATAGCCGGTTGTAGCTGAGACAAAGCTGTGAGTAACTGTTCCCCGGAGCCGCACGGCTCTCCGGAGGGTCACGGCGTCACACCTTTGATCAGCGAGGAGACCGACGATGGACGAACTGCTGGCGGAGAGGGTGAACCGGCTCCTGTCCGGCCCGAGCGGTCTGGGCACGTCGGCGGCGCGCGTCATCGACGCGCTGGTCGCCGCGCCCGAAGCGGTCGCCAAGCCCGAGGCGGTCGTCGCGCCCGCGCAGGAGGCGGTGGTGCCGCCTGCGTCCCACCTGCCGAGTCCCACGCGCAAGGGGGGCCATTTCTCGCCGGGGTACGCTGAACGGGAATGGGGCGACGGCTCGTTCCCCCCGCTCTACTGCCCGCTGACGGCGTGCGTCGACGACGACCTCGCCTGCGAGGTCAACGACCGCCTGGTCGCGTGGGCGGACGAGGTCGGGATCTACGCCGACCAGCTCGACAAGTTCCGCGACACCGGGTTCGGACGTCTCGCCGTCCTCGCCCACCCCGAGACCGACGACGTCGACCCGCTGCTGCTCGCGGCCAAGATGAACGCGGCGTGGTGGGCCGCCGACGACTACTACGCCGACGAGAGCGACCTCGGCGCCACCCCGACCGAGCTTCCGCCCCGGCTCGCGCTGGTGATGTCCGCGATGGACCCGCCGCCGGACGCGGGGAAGTACACCGGGCAGCTCGAGGCCGCGGTGCGCGCCGACCCCGTGCTGGTCGCGCTGCGGTCGGCCGCCGGGCATCTGCGGCGGCTCGCCGGTCCGTCCCAGGTCATGCGGATCTGCAACACCACGTTCCAGATGTACGTGAGCTGGACGGCCTACGCCGCCTGGCGGCACCTGGGCGAGCTGCCGCCGGTGTGGCGGTACCTCGCGGCGCGGCAGCACGACAGCTTCTACACGTCGATGACGCTGATCGACATCGTCGGCGGCTACCAGCTCGACGCGAACCTCTTCTACGAGCCGCGCGTCCACCGCGCGGTGATGCAGGCGGGCACCGCGTCCGTCATCGTCAACGACCTGCACTCGGCGGAGAAGGAGGCGGCCGACGACCTGCCCGACTGCAACGTCGTCCTGCTGATCGCCGAGGAGGAGGGCTGCCCGCTGCGCGAGGCGGTCGAGACGGCCGTCGAGATGCACAACCACTTCGTCCGGGGGTTCGAGGCGAGCCAGAAGGAGCTGGCCGCGGTCCCCTCTCCCGAGCTCCAGCGGTTCCTGCTCGGTGTGCAGGGCTGGATGGCCGGCGGCCTCGAATGGCACGGATCCTCCAACCGCTACAAGTAGCCACGCGAACGACACCCGCCGACCGAATGACCCGACCACGAATCCCCCGTCGAGAAAGGATCATCGGATATGGGCTCCACCCAGGGCGCCGCGGTTCTCAACAGCCTTTACCAGCACTCGGTCGCCGACTACTGGAACGCCGAGAAGAACCCGGTCAACCTCCGCCTGGGCGAAGTGGACGGGATCTACCACCACCACTACGGCATCGGCGCCGTGGACTGGACCGTCCTCGACGGTCCGTCCGAGACCCGCGAGGAGCGGACGATCGCCGAGCTGCACCGGCTGGAGACCGCGCAGGCCGACCTGCTGATGACCCACCTCGGCGCCGTCCAGCCGTCCGACCGGCTGCTGGACGCGGGCTCGGGGCGCGGCGGCTCCAGCCTGATGGCCCACCAGCGGTTCGGCTGCCAGGTGGACGGCGTGTCGATCTCCGAGTCCCAGGTCGCGTTCGCCAACGCGCAGGCCGAACGGCGGGGCGTCGACGACAAGGTCCGCTTCCACTTCAAGAACATGCTCGACACGGGTTTCGAGCCCGGCGTGTTCCAGGCCATCTGGAACAACGAGAGCACGATGTACGTCGAGCTGGGCCTGCTGTTCGCCGCGCACGCCCGGCTGCTGCGGCGCGGCGGCCGGTACGTGTGCATCACCGGCTGCTACAACGACGCCTACGGGCTGCCGTCGCGGGCCGTGAGCGAGATCAACGCGCACTACATCTGCGACATCCACTCGCGCAGCACGTACTTCAAGGAGATGGCGGCGAACCGGCTGGTCCCGGTGAGCGTGGTGGACCTCACCTCCGCGACGATCCCGTATTGGGAGCTGCGCGCGAAGTCCACGCTGGCCACCGGCATCGAGTCGGCGTTCCTCGACGCTTACAAGGGCGGCAGCTTCCAGTACCTGCTCATCGCCGCCGACCGCGTCTGAGGCGGGCCTCGATCCGGTCGACGTCGCCGCGTTCCGCCGCGGGCAGCGGCGCACCGGCGGCGTCCCGGGCGGCGGACGCGGCGTCCAGCGAGGCCGCCGCCTCGCCGTGGCGGCCCGCCAGGGACAGGGCGCCCGCCGTCCCTTCCAGAGCCAACGCGATCGCCCGCGGATTCCCGGTTGCGCGGGCGGCGGCCAGGCCCTCGGCATGCAGGCCGAGGGCCTGGTCCGCGTCTCCGCGCAGTTCGGCGACGAACCCTAGTTCGGCCAGCAGGAACGCCACGCCGGGCGCGCCGTCGATGTCGCGGCTCCAGCCGAGCCAGCGGCGCAGGATCGTCTCGGCCTCGTCCAGCCGGCCGCGGCGGCGCGCCGCCAGCGCCAGCCCGATGTCGGCGAAGTTCTCCATCCGGCGATGCGACTCGCGGACGGCCAGCCGCCTGCCGCGCTCGTGCAGGTCGTCGGCGCGGTCGAGGTCGCCGGTGAGCAGCGCGATGCGGCCGAGGCGGGACAGGACGCCGGACGCCTCCGTCCAGAGCCCGAGTTCTTCGGCGTCGCGCAGGCCGCTCTCGTGGAGCCGGGCGGCGCGGGCGTAGTCGCCGGTCACCTCCGCTAGGACGCCCAGGGTCTCGGTGGCCTGGAGGCGTCCCCAGCGGTCGCCCGCCGTCCGGAACAGCTCCATGGCCCTTTCGCCGTCGCGTCCCGCCCTCGGCAGGTCGCCCGCGGAGAGCGACTGCGCGGCGCGGGTGGCGAGCGCCGCCGCCTCACCCCACGTGTCGCCGGAAGCCCGGAAGCCCTCCAGGGCACGGGCGGTGAGCTCCTCGATCGCGTCGAGGTCGCCGAACCCGGCGCGGACGAAGCCGAGGAACCATGCGGCCCACGGGTCCTTCTCGCCGTAGGCGGCCAGGGCGCCGCGGCAGCGCTCGTCACGGTCGCGGCCGTCGCCTTCGAGCATCGCGAACCCGGTGTACCAGGTCCCGGCGACGGCCGTTCGCGCGGGGTCGCCGCCGGGGACGGCGAGGGCCCGGCCGAACGCACGGCGCGCCTCGCCGGGACGCCCCCACAGGAACCAGGCCCAGCCCATCGCGTTGACCAGCCGCAACGCGAGGTCGGCCGCTCCGTCCTCGACGGCGGTGTCGAGCGCGCGCCGCAGGTTCCCGGATTCGGCCCGCAGCGCGCGCAGCGCCTCCCGCTGGCCCGGGCCGCGCAGGTCGGCGCGTTCGGCGAGCGCCGCGTAGTACTCGGCATGAGCCCGGCGCAGCGCCTCGTACTCCCCTGCTTCGCGGAGACGTTCGGCGCCGTACGCGGCGATCGACTCTAGGAGGCGGTACCGCGGGCCTTCGCCGACGACCACCAAGGATCGGTCGACGAGGTTCGCCAGGACATCGACGTCAGCCCCGCAGACCTGTTCGGCCGCTTCCAGCGTGCAGCCGCCCGAATGCACGGCGAGCCGTCGCAGCACCGCCCGCTCGGGTTCGCCCAGCGGCTCCCAGCTCCAGTCGATCAGCGCGCGGAGCGTCCGCTGCCTGGCCGGTGCGTCGCGTGCGCCGGACGACAGCAGCCGGAACCGGTCGTCCAGCCGCGCCGCCAGCTCCTCGACGCCGAGCGCACGGACGCGGGTGGCGGCCAGTTCGAGCGCGAGCGGGATGCCGTCCAGCCTGGCGCAGATGTCCGCGACCGCCGCTCGGGGGTCCGATGCCGCTGGACCGAGCGCGATGCCCGCCCGTTCGGCGAACAGCTCGGCGGCGTCGCGGGCCTCCAGCGGCGGGACGTTCCACAGCCGCTCACCCGAGATCCCGATCGGCTCCCGGCTCGTGGCGAGGACGCGCGGCCCGGCGGCGGCCCGCAGCAGCCCCGCGACCAGGCGGGCGACCGGTTCGATGACGTGCTCGCAGTTGTCCAGGACGAGCAGCACCCGCTTCCCGCGCAGCGCCTCGCCGAGCCTGCCCGCGGGGCCTCCCGCGATACCCGCGTCGTCGCGCAGCCCGAGGACGCCCGCCACGAACGACGCCACCTCGTCGGCGGACGCGCCCGCCTTCAGACCCTCGTCCAGCGCCACCAGCCACACGCCGTCGGGGTGCCGCTCGCGCACGCGCCGCGCGACGGCCACCGCCAGCCGCGTCTTCCCGACGCCGCCCGGCCCGGTCAGCGTCACCGTCCGGGCGGCGGTCAGGACGTCCGCGATCTCGTCCGCCGCGGCGTCGCGTCCGATCAGCGGGGTGACGTCGGCGGGCAGGTTCCCGGAGGCGGGAAGCGTGCGGCGGAGGATGGAGAGGTGCAGGTCGGCCAGGGCCGGGCCGGGGTCGGCGCCGAGGTCTTCGCCGAGCCGGCGGCGCAGGTCCTCGTACGTGGTGAGCGCTTCGGCGGGACGGCCCGCGCCGTGGAGGGCGCGCATGTAGGACGCGCGGAGCCGTTCCCGCAGCGGATGCTCGTCCACGGCGGCGCGCAGCTCGGCCGCCAGCGCCTCGTGGTCGCCTAGTTCCAGCCGCGCCTCGGCTTGAGCTTCCACTGCCGTCAGGCGCAATTCGTCCAGGCGTGTGATTTCAGGCGCGGTGAATGGCGCGTCGGCGAAATCGGCGTAGGCGGGACCGCGCCATAGGGACAGCGCGTCCGTCAGGAGCGCGGCGCGGGTCACCGGGCCCTCGGACGCCCGCGCTTCGGCGACGAGTTCCTCGAAACGCGCGGCGTCGTCGGGCCGGGCGTTCAGGCGGTAGCCGGGCGGGGCCTTCTCGACCAGGGCGCGGGCGCCGGGTTCGGCGTCGTCCAGGGCGCGGCGGAGCTGGGAGACGCGGGCCTGGAGGGTCGCGGACGGGTTGGCGGGCAGCTCGTCGCCCCACAGATCATCGATCAGCCGATCGGACGGGACGACCCGCCCGGCGTGCGCCAGCAGGTCCGCGAGGAGGGCGCGGACCTTGCGGTCGGCGACCTTGACCGGCGTGCCGTCCCCCGTCCGCACGTCCAGCGGGCCGAGCACCCCGAAGCGCATACCGCCACCGTAATGCGGCCCGAAGGGTTCCCGAAGCCGCGCGCACCATGCTCATTCTCCTGATGGAAAGGGGAATTGCCATGACCGAACAGACATCGGTGACCGTCCTCGGCCTTGGGCTGATGGGGACGGCGCTCGCCGAGGCGCTTCTGAAGAACGGGCATTCCGTCACGGTCTGGAACCGTTCGCCCGGCAAGGCCGAGCCGCTGGCGGCCAAGGGCGCCCGGCGGGCGGCGACGGCCGCCGAGGCGATCGCGGCGAGCCCGCTGGTGATCGTCTGCCTGTCCGTGTACGCCGACGCGGACGACGTCCTCGCCGGAGATGCGCTGGCGGGGCGCACGATCGTCCAGCTCACCAACGGGACGCCGAAGCAGGCGCGGGCGCTGGCCGAGCGCGTCACGGGCGGCGGCGGACGGTACGTGGACGGCGGGATCATGGCCGTCCCGCCGATGATCGGAGGGCCCGACGCGCTCGTCCTCTACAGCGGCGACGAGACCGCGTTCGAGGAGAACCGGGCGCTTCTCGGCGCGCTGGGCAGGCCGCAGTTCCTCGGCGGTGACCCAGGTCTGGCGCCGCTGTTCGACCTCGCGCTGCTGGACGCCATGTACGGGATGCTCGCCGGGTATTTCCACGCGGTCGCGCTCGTCCGGTCGGAGAAGGTGCAGGCGGCGACGTTCACGCCGATGGTCACCGCGTGGCTGACCGCGATGATGGGGTCGTTCCCCGAATACGCGCGGGCGGTGGACGAGGCCGAGTTCGGCACCGACGTCTCCAGCGTCGCCACCAGCCAGGTCGCCTTCCCCGGGCTGCTGGAAACCAGCCGTGACCAGGGCGTGGACCCGTCGTACCTGGTCGCGCTGCGCGATCTGCTCGACCGCGCCGTGGCCGAGGGTCACGGCGCGGACGGCCTGGCCCGCCTGGTCACGGTGCTGGAGCGTCCGACCCCTTAGCCGGGCGCGGAGCGGGGCGGCGGTTCCGGCGACGGGGACGGGTGGTTCAGGTCGGGCAGGCCCACGTCCTGCCGCTGCGGGACGGCGTCCGGCGAGCGCGGCTCGGGCTCGGCGGAGGAACGGGCGGGCCCGGCGCGGCGGGCGGCGCGGCCGGACGGCTCGTCCTCGGCGAGCTCCCCGGTGAGGAGGCCGGAGGTCTCCAGGTACTGGCGGCCGCGGGGTGTCAGGTCCCATGCGTTGTGGCGCCACTCCTTCCTGCGCCACACGACGCCCGCGGACAGCAGCCTGCGGCCGACCCGGCTGATCTCCGTCTCGTCGGTGCGCAGCTCCGCGGCGAGCTCCTTGTTGGACAGGCCCTGCCGGCGGTACACGGCGAGGAGGAAGCGGGCGGCGTGCCCGTCGGGCTGCAGCGCGAGCTGGAGGCCGGACGGGAGCCGCTTGAGCGCCCAGTGGACGACGTCGATCAGCCCGAGGATGCGTCCGCGCTGCTCGCGCTGCGGGCCGTCGAGGGCGTTGACGTCGAGGTAGTGGCGGTGCAGCCACTGGAGCCCGTCCTGGCATTCCACCAGGGCGGGCTCGTCGGCGCTGAGCGAGGCGTCGGTGATCAGCATGCCGAGGGCGCTGAAGTGCCCGTCGCTGATGACCTTGGCGTGTTCCATCGAGTCGATGAGGCGCCGGACCTCTGTCCGGCGGTCACGGTCGCGGGCGGGAGCGGGGGCGGGCACAGCGCTCATGGTCACTCTCCAAAAGGTCGACGAGCACCGCCGGGATCCCTCCAGCATGAGCGGATGCCAAGTGATTGTCAAGTGATGAGGGTACCGGCCTCTGTTGCCGACGACACTGAAACCGGCGGCCACGAGAGTTAGCATCGATCCACCACCCGTAACCACGTGTGTCAACCCCCGGGGGCGCTTATGACGGATCAGTTGGCCGCAGCCGACTACCCGGCCGAACCAGCTGATCTCTTCGTCCGGCTCTACGACTCGATCGCGGACGGCGTCTTCCAGGACTGGACGGCCACGCGCTGGTACGCCGACGAACAGGTCCGGCGGCGGGCGAACGAGATCGCCGAGACCGTCCTGGACGGCGGCGTCCTGGACCCCGCCGAGACCGCGGAGATCATCGCCGCGCGCGGCGACCTCGGCCGGTTCACGATCATGCTCGGGCTCGACCACGCGCTCGCCCACGCCAGCCCGTATGGGCCCTACCACGGCGCTCCCGCGCTGGCCGCCGTGCTGGTCAACTACCTGACCGAGGGCAAGCTGAACGGGCACGGCACGACGGGCGCGCTGCTCCCCCGCTGCGCGTTCCCCGGACGGCCCCGCGGCCTGCGCACCAAGGCGGAGTTCTTCGGCGTCCACCGCGTCCCGCAGCAGGAGTGGGACAAGATCGACCACCGGGTCCTGCCCGCGGTGAACGACCCGCACTTCAGCCGGGAGGAGCCGGTCGCGGTCGGGTGCGCGCCGGTGCTGGAGACCTTCGACGACGTGGACATCGAGTTCGAGGAGCGGCACGGGATGACCGTGTACCGGCTCCGGCCGATGGACTCGTCCGGGATCCGCAGCCGCGTCAAGGCGATCGTCCGGCGGCTGGACGAGTCCGGCGCCCAGCTCGCCGTCATGCCGGAGGCGTCGCTGTCGGACTCGCTGCTCGAACTTTGGAAAGAGGTCGCGTTCGATACCGCCGGTCGCGACCGCGACCGGCGCCCGCTGCGGTTCCTGCTGCTCGGCAGCGGCCCGCTCGGCGACGAGGACCCGCCGCCGAACCGCTCGGTTCTGCTCGACCGCTGGACGGGGCAGGAACTCCTCGTCCAGGACAAGCTGTCCGGCTTCACGCTGGACGCCGGGCAGATGCGGCTGTGGCGGCTGCCGGACGCTCCGCCGTCCGGCACGGCCGTGGAGTACGCCAGGCCGGGCACGCGGATCAGCCTGCTCGACTCGTCGCTCGGCCGCCTCGCCGTCCTGATCTGCGAGGACCTCGGACGCTCGATCGGCTGGGAGCGCGAGCTGGAGTCGTGCGGGGTGTCGCACCTGCTCGTCCCGATCTTCTCCAAGCCGATCCTGGAGCACCGCTGGGAGGACCAGGGCGCCGAGCGGCAGGTCGCGGGCCTCGGCACGTGGGTGACGGTCTCCAACAGCCTCGCGGTCGGCGCCGCCATCCCGGACGAGGACCTCCCGGGCACCCGCTACACCTGCCTCGTCGCCGGTCCGAAGACCCTGCACCGCACCGCGTACGTGACCGAGCGCCAGTTCGGCGTGTCCAGGACGGGCGCCGAGCTAGGGCGGCTGCCCACGTCCGAGCTGCCCCGCGTCTTCCCGGGCGCGGCCTACGACGCCTGGCACGAGCACTGGCAGGACCCCAAGTAGGCGTCGCCCGGCGGCGGCCTCACTCGACCGTGAACGGCTGCGGGCTGGTGGCGGCGCCGTCCGGCGTGTTCACGATCGGGGGCCCAGAGGTCGCGCCCGCCGGAACCGTCGCGCGGACGAGCGTGTCCGTCGCGTCGGTGACCGACGCCCGCACCCCGCCGAACCGGACGGCCGTCGCGGACGCCAGCCCGCTGCCGTGCAGGGTGACCGCGGCGCCGACCGGCCCCCTGGCGGGCTCCAGCCCGCTGATCGTCGGCGCGGGCGCGTGGTCGCGGCCCGGCCGCGCGGGCGCGAGCAGGGTCGCGAACACCGCGCGGAACTTCTCCGCCGTCTCGCGGGAGAACTGCCCGACGAGCGCGGCGATGGCCGCGACCCCGTACGGGTTGACGTCGGACGGCCCGCCCAGCGGCGAGGTCAGCCCGCCGCGCACGACGAGGTAGACGACGAGCCCGAACAGCGCCCCGACGAACGGGAGCAGCAGGTACATCATCAGCCAGCTCCGGCGCAGCGCGCGGTTCCCGACGTACCAGTAGAACGACCGCAGGACGTGCGCGACCGCGCCGAGCGCGCCCGCGGCCATGACGATCACGAACAGGCTCGTCTCGCGGGACATCGTCGGCGACCACCCCGCCAGGTGCAGGGTCTTGGACACCGGCACGATCTCGGTGCGCCCGTCCGGCCCGGTCCGCGGCCCCGGCGGCCACGCCTGGACGAGGACGATCACCAGCACCGCCGTGAGGACCATCAGCACGGCGAACACGACGACGATGTCGCGGGTGCGGGCGTACTCGGATCCGACCGGCGACTCCGCCACGGCTCTCCCTCTGTCGTTCTCTCGCGTCCGGGTTCTGCCGGATATCGAGGCGGGGCCGGACGGCGTTTCCTTTACGCCTTGATCAAGCGATTTTCAAGAATCCGACAATCCAGTGCAAATTGGTGGAGTCTTCATTAACGGTTCGCGGGACGCCGAGTGCGCGACCGTACTCTCCCGCCATGCGCCGAACAGCAGCAGCACTCGCGGCCGTCCTGACCGCCGGCCTCACCGCCGGGGCTCCGCTGGGGCTGCGGCTGCGCTGAATCTGTTGGCCGGTCGTCCGAGAAAAGGGCGACAGGACCCTCGCGCGGCGCGGTCACGAAGCGTATGATCTACATCACTTTCGCTAGTGATCGGTGTGCTCGCATGACAGAAGCAGTCTCCGCCGCCTCCGTCCCCGCGCCCGTCTCCGGCACCGCGTTCGGCATCGGCGCGGACGGGACGTACACCCGGTTCGGCCAGGTGGCCGCGTTCGTCCTCGGCGTCCTCACCATGTTCGCCTTCCTGCCGCTGCTCGTGGTCGCCGCGATGCTCTACACGCGGTCCGAGACCGTGTTCGCCGAGGATCCCGCGCGGGCGCGCAGGCTGGTGAACTGGTCGTGGATCAGCATCGCGGTTCCCGGCGGCCTCGCCTTCATCGCCTTGGCCGTGCTCGGGCTCGGCGCGCTGCTCAGGTAGCGCGTTACTCGGGCGACGGGAAGAGGACAGGGGCGTCCGGGGTTGACGCTCGTTATGAGCGTTCCCTTCTCCGTCCTCGATCTCGCGCCCGTCGTCAGCGGCTCCACGTCCGGCCAGGCGCTGCGCAACACCCTCGACCTGGCCCGGCACGCCGAGCGGCTCGGGTTCCACCGGTACTGGCTGGCCGAGCACCACGCGATGCCGGGCATCGCCAGCTCGGCGACGGCCGTGCTGATCGGGCAGGTCGCGGCGGCGACGTCCGAGATGCGGGTCGGGTCGGGCGGGGTGATGCTGCCGAACCACGCGCCGATGGTGGTCGCCGAGCAGTTCGGGACGCTGGAGGCGCTCTACCCGGGGCGCATCGACCTCGGTCTCGGCCGCGCGCCCGGCACCGACCAGGCGACCGCGCTCGCGCTGCGGCGCTCCCCCGAGGCCCTGTCGGTGGACGACTTCCCCGAGCAGGTCGCCGAGCTGCGCGGCTACTTCGCCGCGGGCGGCAAGGTGACGCCGGCGGCGGGCAACGAGCCGCCGGTGTGGCTGCTCGGATCCAGCGGATACAGCGCGCGGCTGGCGGGGCTGCTCGGGCTGCCGTTCGCGTTCGCGCACCATTTCAGCGCGCAGAACACGGTGCCCGCGCTGAGCCTGTACCGGGAGTCGTTCCGTCCGGGCGCGCTGGACGAGCCGTACTCGATGATCGGCGTGTCGGTCACGGCCGCCGACACCGACGAGCGGGCGCTGGAGCTGGCGCGGCCGCAGGCGCTGGCGTTCCTGCGGCTGCGGCGGGGCGCGCCGGGCCCGCTGCCGACGCCGGAGGAGACGGCGGCCTACCCGTACACGGCGCTGGACCGGCAGATGATCGACTCGCGGCTCGCCGACCAGGTCATCGGCGGGCCGGAGACCGTCCGGAGGCGGATGGACGCGCTGATCGAGCGGTCCGGCGTCGACGAGGTCATGGTGGTGACGCAGGTCTACGACCACGCCGACCGGCTGCGCTCCTACGACATCCTCGCCGACCTCTACAAGGACAGCTTCGCGCCTAGCGCGGTGTGACCTGGAAGTTGAACGGGATGGTGCCGGGGTCGGGCAGGGCGGTGCCGCCGTCCACGCTCAGCACGGCGCCGTTCACGTAGGACGCCTCCGGGCCGAGCAGCCACATGACCGCCGCCGCGGCCTCCTCGGACGTCCCCGCCCTGCCCTGCGGGACGAGCCGCGTGACCTCGTCGTAGGCCTCCTCCGGGCCGAGGCCGTACGGCTCGCCGAAGTAGCCCATCTCCATGTCGGACATCTCGGTGCGGATCCAGCCCGGGCACACCACGTTGGCGCGGACGCCCTGCGGCCCGTAGTCCACCGCGATCGTCTGGGTCAGCATGGTCAGCCCGGCCTTGGACGTGGCGTAGGCGGCGCAGCCCAGCGGGACGCGCAGCGACGCCACCGACGACACCGCGACGATCGACCCCTTCGTCTCGATCAGGTGCGGCAGCGCGGCCTTGGCCAGCAGGAACACCGAGGTCAGGTTGGTCTGGACGGTGATGTTCCAGTCCTCGGGCGACAGGTCGAGGACGCCGCCGTTGCGCAGGACGCCCGCGTTGGCGACGACCCCGTCCAGGCGTCCGTGCGCGGCGACGACGCCGGACACCAGGTCCGCGACGGCCTCGGGCGAGGAGACGTCGCAGACGCGGGGCTCGGCCCCGGTCGCGGCGGCGACCCGCTCCAGCGCGTCCTTGCGGCGCCCGCAGACCACGACCGTGTCGCCGCGTCCGGCCGCGTCCGCGGCGACTGCGGCGCCGATCCCGCTGCCCCCGCCGGTGACGATCAGAACCCGTTGCATTCCATCTCCTCAGCTGTGGCCCGCAGGCTCACCAAGATAGGCGGCGTGCAGGACGTCGGGGGCCTTGCGCAGCGGGGCCGCCGGGCCGCTGTGGGTGAGCCGGCCGCCGGCCAGGACGTGCGCGGTGTCGCCGATCTCCAGCGCGAGCGTCGCGAACTGCTCGACCAGCAGGACCGCGGCGCCCGCGTCCGCGAGGGCGCGGACGGCGGGCAGCAGCCGCTTCACGATCACCGGCGCGAGGCCGAGGGACATCTCGTCGATCAGCAGCACGGACGGCGACATCGACAGCGCGCGGGCCAGCACGACCATCTGCTGCTCGCCGCCGGACAGCAGCCCGGCCTGGACGTCCATGCGCTTGGTCAGCTCGGGGAACAGTTCGAGGGCGCGGTCGCCTCCGGTGCCGCGCCGCGCGACGCGCAGGTTCTCCGCGACGGTGAGGCCGCTGAAGACCGTCCGGCCCTGCTCGACGAGCGCGATGCCGCGCTTGGCCCGCGTCACCCGGTCGAGGCCGGTGAGGTCGGCGCCGTCCCCGGTCAGCCTCCCGGCCGTGATGGGCAGGACGCCCGCGATCGCTTCGAGCAGGGTCGTCTTCCCGGCGCCGTTCGGGCCGAGCAGGACGGTGACCTCCCCGGCGGTGACGGTCAGGCCGACGTCCCGGACGATCGGGGCGCCGCCCCGCCCGACCGACACGTCCTCCAGCTTCAGCTCCTTCATGTGAGGGCCACCTCGTCTCCCAGGTAGGCGCGCGCCACTTCGGGTCTCGCGAGGACCTCGGCCGGCGGCCCCGCCGCGATGACCGAGCCCGCGTCGAGGACGACGATCGTCGCGCAGGCGTGCCGGACCATGTCCAGGTCGTGCTCGATGAGCAGCACGGACGCGCCGTACCTGGCCGGGACCTCGATGAGCCGGTCGGCGAGCGCGAGCGACTCGGCGTGGGCGAGTCCGGCGGCGGGCTCGTCCAGGACGATGAGCTTGGGCCGGGCGAGGATCGCGGCGGCCACCTCAAGCAGGCGGCGGCTGCCGACGTCCAGGTCGAGGACGTGCGCCGCCGCGGGCGGGCAGCCGAGGAAGTCGCGGACGTCCTCCAGCTCGTCCCGGGTGACCGTGCGGTGCGCGGCGAAGCGCAGGTAGGCGCCGACGGTGAGGCCGGTCGGGACGCGGTCCTGCTGGAAGGTGCGGCGCAGCCCGGCGGCGGCGCGGCGGTGCACGGGCAGCCCGTCCAGGCTGCGGCCGTCGAGCGCGACCGTCCCGGCGGCGTCCCTGATGAAGCCGGACAGCGCGTCGGTGAGCGTCGACTTGCCCGCGCCGTTCGGCCCGATGAGGCCCATGACGGTGCCTTCGGGGACGGTGAGGTCGACGTCCTGCAGCGCGGCGACCTGCCCGAACCGGACGGTGAGCCCTTCCGCCCTCAGCAGCGGCTTGGTGCCGAGCGGCGGTGTACCGCCGTCCGCCGGATCTCGCGGCGGCGGCACTGGAGCCGGACGGCGCGCGCGCAGCCGGCGGGCCAGCCCCTCCATGATGCTGCTGCCCTGCGACAGCGCCTGGACGGCCCCGACGCCGAACAGCACGTTCGCCCAGTCCTGCGAGATCCCGGCGCGGCGGAAGAACTCCGGCACGAACATGATCAGGAAGCCGCCGAACAGGGCGCCGAAGATGAACTCGCTGCCCGCCATCACCGCGACGACGAACAGCGCCAGCGACGCGATCACCCCGAAGTTCTGCGCGGTGATCATGCCGACCTGCCCGGCGAGCAGCCCGCCCGCGAGGCCCGCCGCGAACGCGCTGAGCGCGAACGCCGACAGCTTGGCGCGGGCGACGCTCGTCCCGGCGGCGGCGGTGGCGCGCTCGGAGAACCGGACGGCCCGCCACGCCGCGCCCATCCGGGTGCGCCCGACCCATTCGACGCCGAGCGCGAGCACGACGAACAGCAGGCCCGCGTAGACGAAGTACTGCCGGTCGGTGGCGATGAACTCGGGCCGCAGCACCTGCTGGTAGGTGTCGACGCCGGGGAAGTTGACCGCGGAGACGACGACGGCCGCCGCCGCGGCGAACCCGAGTGTGACGACGGCGAGGTGCACGCCGCGCAGCCGCAGCGCCGGGAGCCCGATCAGGATCCCGAACGGCATCGCGACGACGCCGCCCGCGATCGTCCAGAGGATCAGCGTCCCCGGGGCGTTCCAGACGTTGAGCTGGGCGACCGTCCAGGCGCCGACGGCGGCGAACGACAGCTGGCACAGCGAGTTCATGCCGGCGCGCCCGACGATGCCGAGGCCGAGCAGCGCGACCGCCGACACCAGCGCGGACGTCGCGAGGAACAGCCAGTACTGCGGGACGGCGACCGCCGCGACCACGACGACCGCCAGCGCCAGCAGCGGCTGCCGCACGAACGTGAGATCAACGCGCGACATCCCACACCTCCCGTCGCTGGGACCAGATCAGGATGGCGAGGATCGCCAGGAACGGCACCGTGTCGCGGTACTGCTGCAGTTCGGACACGTGAGCGAGCGCGCCCTGCAGCGCGCCGAGCCCGAGCCCGCCCGCGACCGTGAGGCCGAGGCTGCGGAAGCCGCCGACGAGCGCGGCGGCCCCCGCAGGGATGATCATCAGGGCCAGCGACGTCTGGTCGCTGGTCTGCTGCGGCGCGATGACCAGCAGCACCGCCGCCGACAGCAGCCCGGTGACCGCCCACATCAGGACGCCGAGCCGCCGGGACGGGATGGCGTGCAGCTCCGCGGTCGTCGGACGTTCCGACAGCGCGCGGAGCCGCAGCCCGAGGACCGTCCGGGTGAGGACGAGCCACGCCCCCGCCGCCACCGCGATCGACCCGACCGTGCACACGGCCGCGGCCTGCGTGATCGTGATGTCGTTCACGGTGAAGAGCGAGCCGCCGAACTGGCCGGGCATGCGGCGCGGGTCCGTCCCGAACGCCAGGTAGGACACGGCGAGCAGGCTGACCAGGAACGCGATCGAGATCGCGGAACGCTGGTCGGGGCCCGCCTCACCGAACCATCTGCCCATCACCCAGCCGAGCACGGCGGCGCAGAGCGTCGCGGCGAGCAGCCCGGCGAGCGCGGCGAGGCCGTAGGGCCAGCCGTGCTCGGCCAGGATCGCCATCGTGTAGACGCCGATCACGCCTATCGCGACCTGCGCGAAGTTGACGACCTTGACCAGCCGGAACATCAGCGTCAGGCAGAGGCCGAGCGCGGCGTACGCGCCGCCGCCGGCGAGTCCCGCTATCGCTCCCTCAACCATTGGGCAGTTTGATCCAGTCGTCGGTGAGCACGGTCCAGCCGCCCTTGCCGTCCGGCTGGACGAACTTGGCGGCGAGGTTGGAGGCGTGCGAGTCGCCGGACCCGAACGCGAACGGCAGGCCGGTCATCTCCGAGGGCAGCGGCTTGAGGTTCTTCATCGCCTCGGTGACGGACTCGCGGGTGATGTCGCCCTTGATCGAGCGCAGCACCGTGACCAGGTGCTGGGCGGCCAGGTACCCGCCCTGCGCGAACGCGGTGAGCGGCAGCTTGTGCCGGGTCATGGTGTCGCGCCAGTCCTTGTTGGCCGGGGACTGCTCGTCGGTGTACGGCTCGAACTCCGACAGCGCGTTGATGTCCTTGCCGGCGGCACCGAGCGCCTTCGCCACCTCGACGGTGTAGGCGGGCGCGAGGAACAGCCACTTCATGTCCTTGACCTTCTGCGCCTGCGCGGCCTTCACCCAGCCGATCAGCATGGGCTCGACGCCGTTGAACAGCACCGCCTCGCAGCCCGCGTCCCGCGCCCGCAGGATGTAGGGCGTGAAGTCGGTGGTGTTCGCCGACAGGCTCAGGTCGGTGATCAGCAGCTTCTTGCCGGTGATCTTGGACCAGCGGTCGACGCCCTCCTTGTAGGCGTTCGCGGTGCTGCCGATGATGACGAAGAACGCGCAGATCTTGTCGAGCTTCAGCGTCTCGGACGCGTAGTACAGCGACACCGTCGAGCCGAAGAACGGGCCGGTGTTGACCGGCGAGATGTTCGGCGAGCTGAAGCAGCCCGGGTCCACCCCGATCCCGCGCACGTCGGTGATCTTGTTCTGCTGGTACAGCGGGCCGTTGACCTGGCAGTCGACCAGGCTGGCGCCGCCGGCGAGGGCGACGGCCTTCTTGTTCTGGATGACGTCGCGGGCGGCGAGGGCGGCGCTGGCCGGGTCGCCCTTGTCGTCGGCGGCGGTATAGGCGATCTTGCGTCCGTTGATGCCGCCCTTGGCGTTGACGTCGTCGAACACGGCCTTGGCCGCGGCCGACGCCTCGGGGAAGGTGACCGGGCCGCTCAGCGTCGACACCGACCCGATGTCGATCGGCCCGTCGGACCCGGTACCGGAACCGGAGCCGCAGGCGGCCAGGGGCAGCGCCAGGACGGCGGCGGCGAGGATGCGTGCGATATGTGAGGTTCGCATGTCAGAGACCTTCGGTGCTGTGGACGACCCCGCCGTCGAAGACGGTCATCGCGACGGGGACGTCCGGGAGGTCGTGCGGGTCGAGCGAGGTGATGGTGCCGTCGAGGACGGTGACGTCGGCGGCCCTGCCGGGTTCGAGGGTGCCCTTCCAGTCCTCGGCGAAGTCCTGCCAGGCGGCGTTGACGGTGTACGCCCGGATCGCGTCGGGCAGCCCGACGCACTCCTCCGGGCCGTACACGCGGCCGCTGGCCTTCGACTCGCGCAGCATCATCGCCGCGATGCCCTGCCGCCAGTTGGGGTAGGTGACGGGGGCGTCGGAGCTGGCGGTGACGGGGATCCCCGCCTCCAGCGCCGAGCGGACGGGGTACTGGTAGGCGGCCCGTTCGGGGCCGAGCATCTCTGCCAGCATGTCGACGATCGTCCATTTGATCGCCGGGTTCATGTTCGCGCCGAAGCGGTGCTCGGCGAGCTTGCGGAGGCTCTGCGGCCCCGGGAGGTCGGCGTGGATGACGTAGTGCCGCGGATCGTCGCGGGGGTGCTGGATCTGCGCGGCCTCCAGCGCGTCCACGACGGCGTCGAGGGAGCGGTCGCCGGTGACGTGCACGCCGAGCTGGTGCCCGGCGATGTGCGCGAGGCGGATCATCTCGTTCAGTTCGGTGGTGCGGTGCGCGTCGGTCGCGCCGTGCACGCAGAGGCAGCCGAACCCGCCGCCGCCGGCGTACTCGTCGCGCATCCACGCCGTCTTGTTGGGCGGGGTGCCGTCGGCGAAGAGCTTGACGCCGATGACGCGGAGGATGCGCGGGTCGACGTCGTCCGGGACGCGGGCGCTCGCGAGGCCCTCGGTGATCTCGGCGACCGAGCCGCCCATGCCGTGGAGCATCAGCAGGACGCTGACGCGGGCGCCGAGGTCGCCGGCGCGGGCCAGGTCGCCGTAGACGTCCAGGGTGAGCTGGTCGGACGCGCCGGCGAACAGGCTCTTGCCGCCGGGGCCGAGGCCCGGCTCGGTGTAGCTGGTGATGCCCTCCTTGTGCAGGACGGCGACGTTCTCGCGGATGGCCCGCTCGATCTCCTCGCGGGTGTAGGCGGGCAGGCGTCCCTGGATCAGCTCCTGCGCGCCCTCGGCGAGCAGCCCGGCCGGGTTGCCCGCGCCGTCGGTGTGGATCACGCCGCCCTCGGGGACGGCGGTGTCGCGCGTGACGCCGGCCAGGTCGAGGGCGCGGGAGTTGACCCAGGTGAGGTGGCCGGTGAAGTCCTGGAGGTAGACGGGGTGGTTCGGGGCGACGGCGTCGAGGTCGGCGCGGTCGGGCATCCGGCCACCGTCACCGCATTCGGAGAGGTAGCCGGGGTCCCAGCCGTAGCCGCGGATCCACTCGCCCTCCGGGGTCCCGGACGCGGCCGCCTTCACCGACTCCTGGATGTCGGCGATCGACCGGACGGTGGGGAACGCGACGTCGATCGCCAGCGGCGGGCGGGTCGTGCCGAACGCGGCGCCGTGCAGGTGCGAGTCGTTGATGCCGGGGAGCGCGGTGCGCCCCCGCAGGTCGACGATCTGCGTGCGCGGCCCGGCCAGCGCGCGGATCTCGCCGGTGCCGCCGACCGCGCTGATCCTGCCGCCGATGATCGCCACCGCCCGCGCCACGGAGAACTCCGCGTCGACCGTGAGGACCTCGCCGTCCAGCAGCACCAGGTCCGGGGTCGCGTCCATAGCCATCCCTCGCACTCCGTCCCTCGCCCCTCGGGGTGAAAATTTGGGCCCAAACGTATTGCGAACGTACGGGGCCCGATAACGAAGGGTCAATAACGGACGCGTAACGGAGTGACGCCGTTCACAGGTACCCGGGCATGCCGGAACCGCCGACCCCCTTCGGGGGCCGGCGGCCGTTGTTCGCGCAGGTCAGCCCGCGAACGCCTCCTCAAGGACGTCGAGGCCCTCGGCGAGCAGCTCCTCCGGGATGACGAGCGGCGGCAGGAAGCGCAGGACGTTCCCGTACGTCCCGGTCGTCAACACGAGCAGCCCCCGCTCGTGGCAGCGCGCCGCGATCCGCGCGGTCAGCTCCGGATCGGGCTCCTTCGTGCCCGGCCGCACCAGCTCGATCGCGACCATCGCGCCGCGGCCGCGGACGTCCCCGATCGCGGGATGCCCGGCGGCGAGGGCGCGCAACCGGGGCAGCATGATCTCCCCGATCCGGCGGGCGCGCTCGGTGAGCTTGCCGTCCTCGATCTCCTCCAGCACCGCCAGCGCCGCCTCGCAGGCCAGCGGGTTGCCGCCGTAGGTGCCGCCGAGCCCGCCGCCGTGCACCTTGTCCATGATGTCGGCGCGGCCGGTGACCCCGGCGAGCGGCAGCCCGCCCGCGATGCCCTTCGCCGTCGTGACGAGGTCCGGGACGATCCCCTCGTGCTCGCAGGCGAACATGTCGCCCGTCCGGGCGAAGCCCGTCTGGACCTCGTCCGCGATGAACAGGACGCCGTTCGCGCGGCAGAACTCGGCGAGCGCGGGCAGGAACCCCGGCGCGGGCTCGATGAACCCGCCCTCGCCCTGGATCGGCTCGATCAGCACGGCCGCGACGTTCGTCGCGCCGATCTGCTTGCTGATCTGGTCGATCGCCTGCGCCGCCGCCTCGGGCCCGCAGTTCTCCGGGCCGGTCGGCCAGCGGAACGGGTAGGCGAGCGGCATCCGGTAGACCTCGGGCGCGTACGGCCCGAACCCGTGCTTGTACGGCATGTTCTTCGCGGTCAGCGTCATCGTCAGCAGCGTCCGGCCGTGGTAGCCGTGGTCGAACACGACGACCGCGTCCCGCCCGGTGGCGTACCGGGCGATCTTGACGGCGTTCTCCACCGCCTCCGCGCCGCTGTTCACCAGGAACGAGCGCTTCTCGTGGTCGCCCGGCGTGATCCGGTTGAGGTTCTCGCACACCGCGACGTACGACTCGTACGGCGCGACCATGAAGCAGGTGTGGGTGAACCGGTCGGCCTGCGCCTTCACCCGCGCCGCGACCCGCGGGTTGGCGTTGCCCACGCCGGTGACGGCGATGCCGGAGCCGAAGTCGATCAGCGAGTTGCCGTCCGCGTCGACGACCACGCCGCCGTCGGCGTCCGTCACGTACACCGGTAGCACGCTGCCGACGCCCGGCGGGACGGCCGCCGTCCGGCGCTTCTGCAGCTCCCGGGAGCGCGGGCCGGGGATCTCGGTCACGACGCGTCGTTCCTGCGGCAGCCGCGCGCCGCTCGCGGTCAGGGCAGGGTCCTGGCTGGTCATGGCCTGAACATAGATCGGCGGCCGCCTACGATGAACCGTACGGGACGGCGAAATCCGCCCCTAGGGATAGACACTTTGCACAGGGATTGCGATGCCGCCCACTCTGGCCTCCGTGGCCGCCCTCCCGCAGCTCGGCCTCCGGTCGCTCACCGGACCGCTGCCGGACGCCCTGGTCGTATGGGTCGCCGTCAGCGAGCTGGAGGACCCGACGCCGTTCCTCGAGGGGGGCGAGCTCGTCCTCACCACGGGCATGCGGCTGAGCGGGGCGAACGCCGCCGGTTACGTGTCCCGGCTGGTCGGACGCGGCGTCGCCGGGCTCGGGTTCGCGGTCGGCGTCATTCACGACGACGTCCCGCCCGAGCTGATCACGGCGGCGCGGGACCAGGGGCTCGTCCTGCTGGAGGTGCCGCGCCCGACCCCGTTCATCGCCATCGGCAAGGCCGTCTCGCGGATGCTCGCCGCCGAGATGTACGAGGACGTGACCCGCGCGTTCCAGGCGCAGCGCGAGCTGACCCGCGCCGCGCTGACCGGGCCCGGCGCGCTCGTCGCGCGGCTGGCGCGGCTGCTCGGCGGGTGGGCGCTGCTGCTCGACGCGTCGGGGGCCGTCCAGCACGCCGAGCCCGCCGCCGCCCGCGACCGCGCCGAGGCCATCGCGCCGGAGCTGGCGCGGCTGCGGCGGGGCCGTCCGGCGGACGGGGGCCGGGCGGCGAGCGTGGCGCTGGCCGTGCCGGACGATCACATCGTCGTGCAGCGGATCGGCCTGGGCGGGCGCCCGCGCGGCTTCCTCGCCGTGGGGACCGGCGCGCCACTCCCCCACGTCGCGCACACGATCGTCGGCGCCGCGGTCGCCCTGCTGACCCTCCAGTCGGAGAGGCCGCGGACCGGCCGCGACCTGCGGGCCTCGCTCGCGGCGCTGCTGCTCGGACGCCCAGGCGACGCGCCCGCGGTGCCGAACGGGCCGGTGCGCGTGCTGGCCTGCGCGGGCGGGCCCGCCGTGCTGGACGTCCTGGAGTCCGACCCCGCCGGGGCGCGGTGCCTGACGCTGCCGCTCGACGGGCACGCCGCCGTGATCGTCCCGGACGAGGTGATCGGCGCCGTCGAGCCGCTGCTCGCGGCCCTCGGCCCGGTGGGAGTGTCCGAGCCCGCCGCGGACGATCTCGGAACCGCGCTGCGGCAGGCCGAGGACGCGCTGGCCGCGGCCGTCCGGTCGCACCGGGACGCCGTCCACTACTCCGCGCTTCCCGGGCAGGGCGTCCTGTGGCTCCTGGAGCCCGGACTCGCGCACGCCTTCGCCGACACGCTCCTCGCGCCGCTCCGGGACGAGGACCTGGTCGAGACCGTCCGGGCGTACGTGGCGGCCAACGGGCAGGGCGAGGCGGCGGCGCGGGCGCTCGGCGTCCACCGGCACACGCTCCGGTCACGGATGCGCAAGGCCGCCGAGCTCCTCGGACGCGACCCCGACGACCCGGCCGTCCGCGCCGAACTGTGGATCGCGCTCTCCATCACGTCCAATCCGGACGACCGGATTGGACACCGCGGAGACTCGCATACGCGCCCGCCGGGGATAGCGTGAAGTCATGAACGTGACCCCATTCTGGCTGGCCGGCCGGCCCGAGACCGGTGACGGTGAGCTGACCGTTACGCATCCCTACGACGGCCGCGTGGTCGGGACGGCGGCCGTCCCGACCCCCGGGCAGGTGGAGGAGGCCGTCGCCGCGGCGCACGCGATCCGCGCGCAGGCGGCGGCGCTGCCCCTGCACGTGCGCGCCGAGGCGCTCGCGCACGTGTCCAGGCGGCTCACCGAGCGGGCCGAGGAGGTCGCCCGGCTGATCACCGGCGAGAACGGCAAGCCGCTGCTGTGGGCGCGCGGCGAGGTGACCCGCGCGATCTCCACGTTCCGGTTCGCCGCCGAGGAGGCCCGCCGGTTCAGCGCCACCACCCAGCGGCTCGACACCGACCCGGCCGCCGAGGGCCGGATGGCCTACATCACCCGCGTGCCGAGGGGCCCGGTGCTCGGCATCTCGCCGTTCAACTTCCCGCTGAACCTCGCCGCCCACAAGATCGCCCCGGCGATCGCGGCCGGGACGCCGATCGTGCTCAAGCCCGCCCCGGCGACGCCGCTGTCCGCGCTGCTGCTCGGCGAGCTGCTCGCCGAGACCGACCTGCCCGCCGGGATGTTCTCCGTCCTGACGGTGCCGAACGACCGGGCGTCCGACCTCGTCGACGACCCGCGCCTGCCGATCGTGTCGTTCACCGGGTCCGTGCCCGTCGGCTGGGCGATCAACGACCGGGCGCCGCGCAAGCACGTCACGCTCGAACTCGGCGGGAACGGCGCGGCGGTCGTCCTGCCGGACGCCGACCTCGACTGGGCCGCCAAGCGGATCGGCCTGTTCTCCAACTACCAGGCCGGGCAGAGCTGCATCGCCGTCCAGCGCGTCTACGTGGACCGCTCCGTCTACGACGAGTTCGTGCCGAAGCTCGTCGAGACGGTCGGATCCCTCGTCACCGGCGACCCGTGGGACGACAAGACCCAGGTCGGGCCGCTCGTCAGCCAGGAGGCCGCCGAGCGCGTCGAGTCCTGGGTGGACGAGGCCGCCGCCGCGGGCGCGAAGGTCCTGACCGGCGGCACCCGCGAGGGCGCCGCGTACGCGCCCACGGTGCTGGCGGACGTGCCCGCCGACGCCAAGGTGTCCCGCGAGGAGGTCTTCGGCCCGGTCATGCTCGTCCAGCCGGTGGACGGCGTGGACGAGGCGTTCGCGCTGGTCAACGACTCCAAGTTCGGGCTCCAGGCGGGCGTGTTCACGCGCAACCTCGACATCGCGTTCCGCGCGCACCGCGAGCTGGAGGTCGGCGGCGTGGTGATCGGCGACGTCCCGTCCTACCGCGCCGACCAGATGCCGTACGGCGGCGTGAAGGACTCGGGCGTCGGACGCGAGGGGCTGCGCTCCGCGATGGCCGACTACACCGAGGAGAAGGTCATGATCCTCACGGGTCTGCCTCTCTAGCGCTGCCGCTCTAACGCTGCCGGCGGGGCCCTGCGTACAGTCCGGTGCGCAGGGCCCCGGCCGCTTCGGACATCGCCTCCTGGAACCGTCCGCCCAGCGACCACAGGTTCGTGAAGCCGTGGAAGAGGTCGTCCTGGCGGTGCATCGCGACCGGCACCCCGGCCTCCTCCAGCCGCAGCGCGAACGCCTCCCCTTCGTCGCGCAACGGGTCGAACCCGGCCGTGACCAGGTACGTCGCCGGGAACCCGCTCAGGTCTTCGGCGAGCAGCGGCGACGCGGCCGGGTCGGCACGCCGTTCGTTGTCCGGGCAGTAGTGGTCCCTGAACCACGTCATGTCGTCGTCGGTCAGGTAGAACCGGTCCCCGAACAGCTCCCGCGACCGCCGCCTGACCGTCAAGTCGGTCGCCGGGTAGAACAGCAGTGCGAAGTCGGGCTTGCGTTCGGCGAGCACCCCGACGACGGCCGCGAGGTTGCCGCCCGCGCTGTCGCCTCCGACCGCGATGGCCGCCGGGTCGGCGTCCAGGTTCCCGGCGTTCGCCACCGCGTACCCGTAGGCGGTGAGCGCGTCGTCCGCCGCCGCCGGATACCGGTGCTCCGGGGCGAGCCGGTAGGCCGCCGACAGCACCCGCACCTCGGCGTGGACGGCCAGGTAGCGGCACACCGTGTCGTGGGTGTCGAGGTCGCCGATGACCCATCCGCCGCCGTGGTAGAAGACGAGCAGCGGGGACCCTTCCGGCAGGCCCTGCGGCGTGTAGAGCCGCGCCGGGACGCCGTCCGCGTCGACGTCCCGCGTCCGCACCGGACGTGCGGGCACCCGGTCGAGATAGGTCTGCCCTCGCTGGAGACCGCGCCGCGCCTCCTCCACCGTGGCCGCCCCCAGGCGCCCGCCCTCCAGCCGCGTCATGAGCAGGAGGAGCTGGGCGTCCAGGTCGAGCCGCTGGCCGTCCCGCCGCACGGGCGGCCCGGCGATCAGCCGTTTGACCGGCCCTGGCAGCCCGAACACCGCGCGAAGCAGCCCCCTCGTGACCGGGGGCGGCACCATCTCACTCAATCGCGGCATACTTCCTCCGGGGGACGCTGCGGCGATCGTAGCGTCCGGGCCCGTCCGCCCCGGCCGACCCAGGCGCCCGGGGGATGAGCAGGCCGGCGAGCGCACCGGCCAGGGACAGCGCGCCGCTCACCGCGATGGCAGGGGCGAAGCCGTCGGCGAAGGTCCGCGCCGTGCCGTAGCCGCCTTCGGCGGCGAAGACCGCCGCAAGGATCGCGACCCCGAACACCGCGGCGAACTGCCGCAGGGTGTTGAAGACGCCGGACGCCTTGCCGATCTCCGGCGGCGCGACGGCGTTCATGACGGACGTCTGCGCGGCTGGCATCGCCATGCTGACCCCGGCCCCCGCGAGGATCATCGGCGCGATGAGCTGCGAGTACGCCATCGACGGCGCGGCGACGAGCCCGATCCAGCCCATCCCGGCGGCCTGCATGGCCAGCCCGGCGGAGGTGAGGGCACGGGACCCGACGCGGTTCACCAGCGCCCCCGCGACCGGCGCCACCACGGTCACCGTCGCCGTCCACGGGACGAGGTGCAGCCCGGTGGCCAGCGGTCCCTTCTCCAGGCCCGCCTGGAGGAATTGGGTCATGAAGAACAGCGACCCGTACAGCGACGCGTACATGAAGAGCCCGGCGGCGTTGCCCGCGGAGAAGCCGCGCGAGCGCAGCAGCCGCATCGGCACCATCGGCTGCCGGACGCGCAGTTCCCACGCCACGAACCCCGCCAGCAGCAAGGCCCCGGCCACCAGCGCGCCGACCACCTCGAACGCGTCCCAGCCGGCGGGACCGGAGCGGATCAGGCCCCAGACGAGACCCAGCGCGCCGCCGGTCACCAGCACGACGCCGCCGACGTCGAAGGACGCCCCCGCCCCGCGGCTCTCCGGCACGCGCCGCAGCACCAGCGGGATGACGGCAAGGCCGATCGGCACGTTGAGCCAGAAGATCCACTGCCAGGCCAGCCCCTCGGTGACGATCCCGCCGACCACCGGCCCGGCGACGACCGCCAGGCCGGTCAGCCCGGCGAAGATCCCCAGCGCCTTGGCGCGCCGCTCGGGCGGGAACCCGTGGCTGAGCAGCGCCATCGCCAGCGGCATCACCAGCGCGGCCCCGCCGCCCTGGACGGCGCGTGCCGCGATCAGCCAGCCGATGCCGGGGGCCAGCGCGCACGCCGCCGACGCGGCCGTGAACAGCCCCAGCCCGGCGGCGAACATCCGCCGGCGTCCGAGCCGGTCGCCGAGCGCGGCGCCGGTCATCAGCAGCGCGGCGAAGGTCAGGTTGTAGGCGTTCACCGTCCATTCGAGCTGTTCGAGGGTGGCGGACAGGTCCTGCCGGATGCTGGTCAGCGCGGTCGCCACCACCGTCGCGTCCAGCGCCACCATCAGCGACGCCGTCGCGGTCAGGCCGAGCAGCCAGCCGCGTGTCCTCTGCGCCATGCGCGGTCCTTCGGTTCTCGGGTGAACGTGTTTCACCGGTCACCTGTACAAACCGGCCGAGCCGTGAAATTCAGCGGAGGAGAGCCGACGACTTCCGCCGCCGACGCCTGTCAGTACATGGGGAGGTGCGTCTTGACGAAGACCGATGAGAGGAACACAAGGGCCGAGGAGTTCGCGCGGCTGACCGACCCGTTCCGGCGCGAACTGCTGGCCTACTGCTACCGCATGCTCGGTTCGGTGCACGACGCCGAGGACCTGGTCCAGGAGGTCTATCTGCGTGCGTGGCGCTCGTACGACGCGTTCGACGGCAGGGCGTCGCTGCGGACGTGGCTGTACCGGATCGCGACCAACACGTGCCTGAACGCCTTGCAGCACAGCAGCCGGCGGGTGATGCCGTCCGGGCTCGCCTCGCCGTCGGACGATCCGCCGCCGCCCGGTATGCGCGCCCCCGAGGTGACCTGGCTGGAGCCGTTCTCCGAACGGCTGACCGGCCGCGCGCCGGACGACCCGGCCGCGATCGTGGCGTCGCGGGCCGGGCTGCGGCTGGCGCTGATCGCCGCGCTGCAGTACCTGCCGGGCAGGCAGCGGGCCGTGGTGATCCTGCGCGACGTGCTGGCCTGGCCGGCGGCCGACGTCGCGGAGATGCTCGGCATGACCGGCGCGGGGGTGAACAGCACGCTGCTGCGCGCCCGCGCCCGGCTGGAGCGGCTCGTCCCGGCCAGCGAGGAGATCACCGAGCCGGACGACCCGGTGCGGCGCGAGCTCCTCGACCGGTTCGCCAGGGCCTTCGAGGCGGTCGACATCCCGGCGATCACCCGGCTGCTCACCGAGCAGGCGGTCTGGGAGATGCCGCCCGTCCCGCACTGGTTCTCCGGACGGGACGCCGTGGGACGGCTGCTCAGCGCGCGGCTGTCACCCGTCCCCGGCGTGACCAGGCTCGTGCCCACCGTCGCGAACGGCCAGCCCGCCTTCGCGATGTACCTGCGGCGCGACGACGGCGTCCTGCGCGCGCACTCCATTCAGGTGCTCACCGTCACCCGCTCCGGCATCACTCACATATCGAGCTTCATCGACGAGGCACTGTTCGCGTACTTCGACCTTCCGTTCGTCCACGCGTGAGGGTGCGAGGGACGCGCCCCCGGCTGGACCGATCCCCTTCGCAGAAAGGGTTCTGGCGCCGTCGCGGCGATGGCTAAGATCGTCGCGGCGGGGTCGCAGGGCGTGACGGGAGCGGTGGATGCAGCGGTTGTGGAAGTTGCTGACGAGCTATGTCGACGTCGCCGTCGCGTTCGTCCTCGCGGTCGCCATCCTCGGCCTGGACATCGCGGGTGCCGCCTCCAGCAAGGTCGTGCAGAGCGCCACCATGGCGACCCTGGCCGTCGTCTCCCTCGTGCTGCTGCGCGACCGCGCCCGGAGCGACACCCGCGGCGACGAGGTCCAGCAGTCCATCAAGGCGCTGCAGAAGCAGATGGACGTGCGCGTCATCAGCGGCCACGAGTGCAACCGCGTCCTGACCGAGGCGCGCCGCGAGACCGACCGCTGGGTGTTCCGCGGCGCCACCGGCGCCTACATCCGCGCGGTCACGCTGCCGGAGTGCGTGTCGAGGGCCAAGCCGAGGCGGCGCAGGCTGGAGTTCCGGCTGGAGATCCTCGACCCCATGAACCCGGACCTGTGCCACCAGTTCGTGCGCCTGCACCAGAGGCTCGCGACGGGCCCGGACAGCCCGGAGCAGTCGTGGACGGTGGAGGAGACGCGCCGCGAGCTGTTCGCCACGATCCTCGCCGCGTGCTGGCACCAGCACCACTACGAGCTCCTCGACATCGACGTCCGGCTCTCCTCCGCCTACTCGCTGCTGCGCTACGAGCTGTCGTCGAGCTGCCTGATCTTCACCCAGCGGGGGCCGGAGTTCCCCGCGCTCGTGATCAACAGCGGCACGCCGTCGTACCTGGTCTGGGACTCGGAGCTGCACGTCAGCTTCCAGCAGGCCAAGCGCCTGCCGCTGCAGTCGGTGAAGGGCATGCAGCTGAGCGGCGTCCCGTCCCCGGATGAGATCCGCGACCTGTTCCAGGCGCTCGGGATCGAGCTGCCGGCCGGCTACACCGACGACGACCTGGTGCAGGTCCGCGAACTCGCGCTGAACTCGGCCGACCCGTACGCCTAGGCGAGCGTGACGGTCACCGGCATCTGCTTGATGCCGTTGACGAAGTTGGAGCGGACGCGGCGCACCTCACCCGCGAGACGGATGTCGGCGAGGCGGGGCAGCAGCTCCTCGAACATGATCCGCATCTCCAGGCGGGCGAGCGCGGCGCCCAGGCAGTAATGGGGGCCGCCCTTGCCGAACGAGATGTGGTCGTTCGGGCTGCGGGTGACGTCGAAGCGGTGCGGGTCGGCGAAGACCGCCTCGTCCCGGTTGCCGGACGCGAACCACAGAACGACCTTGTCGCCCTCGCTGATCGCCGTCCCGTTCACCTCGGTGTCGCGGGTCGCGGTGCGGCGGAAGTGGTAGACGGGCGAGGCCCAGCGCAGGAACTCCTCGACGGCCGCGGGCATCAGGCCGGGATCGGCGCGGAGGCGTTCGGCCTGGCCGGGGTGGTCGATCAGGGCCCGCATGGCGTGGGTGATGGCGTGCCGGGTGGTCTCGTTCCCGGCGACGACGAGCAGCAGGAAGTAGTTGTCGAAGTCGCGGTCGGAGAGGGGCTCGCCGTCCATCGGGGTCTGGTTGGCCAGGCGGCTGATGAGGTCGGTGCCCGCGCCGCCGCGGCGCCGGGCGGCGAGCTCGCGGCCGTACTCGAAGACCTCCAGCGACGCGGGGCTGCGGAACGGCAGGTCGCGGTACCGCTCGCTCTCCGCGCTGTGCAGCAGGACGTCGGCGTACTCGGGGTCGGTGTTGGCGATGATCCGGTTGCCCCAGTCGATGAGGCGCCGGGTGTCGCCGTCCGGGACGTCCAGCATGCGGGCCAGCACGTTGATCGGGAAGTCGGCGGCGATCTCCTCGACGAAGTCGAACGTGCCCTTGGCGAGCGCGGCGTCGAGGGTGCGGGCCGTTAGGCCGCGCAGGAACGTCGCGTATCCGGCGATGGCGCGTGGCGTGAACTCGCGTGACAGCAACCGCCGCATCGCGAGGTGCCGGGGCCCGTCCATCTCCAGCATGGAGCGGCGGATCTCGGCCTGGCGCTCGTCCACCTCCTCCAGGTTGACGAACTTCTCGGACGTGAACGTCGCGGAGTCGCGGTCGGCGGCCACGATGTCGGCGTGCCGGGTGAGGGACCAGAAGCCGCTGCCGCCGTCCGGCTCGGGGTTCCAGTGGACGGGCTCGGCACGGCGCAGGGCCTCGAACATCCGCCAGGGGGTCTCGTCGTCCATGAAGTTGTCGAGGTCGGCGAGATCGACGGCCAGCGTCTCGTTCGGCAACGGGCCTCCTTGGTGAGGGCGCTCAGAGGTGGTAGGCGTACTCGCGGAACTCCCAGTCGGTGACGTGCCGGCGGAAGCGCGCGACCTCGTCGCGCTTGTAGGCGAGGAAGGCGGTGACGAACTGCGCGCCGAGCACGTCCGTCAGCGCCTCGTCGGCGGCGAGGGCGTCGAGCGCGGCGGACAGGTCGCCGGGCAGGACGGGGGACTTGGCGGAGTCGTAGCCGTAGCCCTCCAGCGGCGGCGGCGCGGACGCCTTGTCCCGCAGGCCCAGGTAGACGGCGGCGACCAGGCCGGCGATCCCCAGGTACGGGTTGGCGCTGGCGTCCCCGAGCCGGACCTCGAGCCGGGACGCGGCGCCGCGCTCCGGCGGGATCCGGACCATGGCGCTGCGGTTGTCCAGGCCCCAGTCGATCAGCCAGGGGGCGAGGCTGTCGGGCCCGAACCGCTTGTAGGAGTTGATCGTCGGGTTGAGCAGCGCCGCGAGCGCGGGCGCGTGCTCCAGGACTCCGGCGACGGCGTGGTGCGCGGTCTCGGACAGACCGTCGCTCTCGGACCCCTCGAAGACGTTGCGGCCATCGGCGTCCAGGCACGACAGGTGGACGTGGAAGCCTGACCCGTCCTGGTCGTTGAACGGCTTGGCCATGAACGTGGCGAGCCGCCCCTCGCTCTGCGCGATCTCCTGGACGGACGACTTGAACCGGAACGCGCGGTCGGCGGCGTCGAGCGCGGCGGAGTGGTCGAGGTTGATCTCGAACTGGCCGCCGCCGAACTCGTGGTTGCCCATCGTCACGCCGAGGCCGAGGTCGCGCAGGTGCCGGAGGGTCCGCAGGACGTGGCCGTCGGGGTCGCCCTTGCGCCCGGAGGTGTAGACGTTGCCGGTCGCGTCGGCGTACCGGCGCCACCCGGTGGGCGAGGACGGGTCGCGTTCGCAGAGGTAGTACTCGAACTCGGGCCCGGCGACGGCGTGGACCCCCAGCTCGCCCAGCCTGCCGATGGCGCGGCGCAGCACCTCGCGGGGCCCTTCGGGGCAGAGGTCGTCGCTCGCGGGCTCGTACGCCTCGCCCAGGCAGGACGCGACGCCGTCCTCCCACGGGATCTTCGCCAGCGTCGACAGGTCGGGACGGACGCAGATGTCGGGGAGCCCGGCGTCCATGCCGCCGGGGACCTCGACGGTCTCGCCGCCCGGGGTCGTGTGGTAGACGGCCCGGCAGAACGACAGGCCGTGGTCGACGGCCGCGGGCAGCCGCTCGACGAGCACGTCCCGCGCCCGTTCGACGCCGATCAGGTCGGGGTAGGACACCCGGACCACGTCGATCCCGTCGGCGGCCAGTTCCCTCACCACGTCCTCGACCGGTCGGCTCACGCGCACTCCCTCAAACTCATTTGGCCTCAAACCATATGGCGGACGGACACTCCTGACAACACTCCACGCGCGAACCCCCTGATCGCCAGGGGGTCGGAGTGGCGATTCCGCCCGGGAGGCACTATCGTACGGGCCCAAACAATCCGCCGGGAGGAACGTGGTGGCGACCGTCCGAGGCTTCCTGCACCCCAAGACCGCGACGGGACGATCGTCGCTGATCCCGAGCCCGCCGTGGCACTACTCGGGCGACCTGCTCACCGTCGAGTACCGCACGGACCCCGCGCGCGTCGCCGAGCTGCTCCCCGAGCCGCTCTCCCCCGCCGCCGACGACCCCGGCGCGGTCGCGATCATCTGGGCCGACTGGCAGTCGTGCTCGGAGTCCGGGGAGGAGCTGCTCGACCCGGTCCGCGCGCAGTACAAGGAGTGCTTCGTCGTCGTCCGCTGCTCCTTCGAGGGGCGGACGTACTCCCGCTGCGTCTACATCTGGGTCGACAAGGACTTCGCGATCGCCCGCGGGCTGCACCAGGGCTACCCGAAGAAGCTGGGCTCCATCCACCAGACGCGCCCCCACCCGTACGGGCC
>NZ_SMKT01000081.1 GCF_004348735.1 Actinomadura sp. KC06 | reverse complement strand
GGGGGGTGGAGACTGGGGGCGCAGCCGGGAGAAGGGACCACGGTGTCGGAGGAGATCCACTTCGCGTCCGCGCGCGAGCTCGTCCGCCGGATCCGGGCGCGGGAGCTGTCTGCGCGCGAGGTCGTGCAGGCGCATCTCGACCAGATCGAGCGGACGAACCCGCAGGTCAACGCCATTGTGACGCTGGTCGCGGAGCGGGCGCTGGAGCAGGCGCGGGACGCCGACGAGCGCCTCGCCGCCGGCGCGGACGCCGGGCCGCTGCACGGGCTGCCGGTCGCGCACAAGGACACGCACGCCACCAAGGGCATCCGCACGACCTCCGGTTCGCCGATCTTCGCCGACCTCGTCCCGGACGCCGACGAGCTCGTCATCGAGCGGATGCGGGCCGCCGGGGCCATCACGATCGGCAAGACGAACGTGCCCGAGTTCGCCGCCGGGTCGCACACGTTCAACCCGGTCTTCGGCCTCACCCGCAACCCCTACGACCTGTCGCGGTCGGCGGGCGGCAGCAGCGGCGGCGCGGCGGCCGCGCTGGCGTGCGGGATGCATCCGGTCGCGGACGGCAGCGACATGGGCGGCTCGCTGCGCAACCCCGCGTCGTTCTGCAACGTCGTCGGGTTCCGGCCGTCGCCGGGGCGGGTGCCGTCGTGGCCGGTGCCGGCGGGCTGGGCGACGATGGGCGTCCAGGGGCCGATGGCCCGCGAGGTCGCGGACGCGGCGCTGCTGCTCTCGGTGCTCGCCGGGCCCGACCCGCGCAGCCCGATCGCCCTGGAGACGCCCGGGTCGGCGTTCGCGGTTCCGCTCGACCGCGACCTCGCCGGGCTGCGGCTCGCCTGGTCCCCCGACCTCGGCGGGCGAGTGCCCGTCGACCCGGCGGTCACCGGCGTCCTCGGACCGGCGGTGAAGGCGTTCGAGGACCTCGGCTGCGCGGTGGAGGAGGCGTGCCCCGACCTGTCGGGCGCGGACGAGGTCTTCCGGACGCTGCGCGCCTGGCACTGGGACCTCGCCCTCGGCCCGCTCCTCGACGAGCGCCGCGCCGACTTCAAGCCGTCGCTCGCCGAGAACATCGAGGCGGGCCGCGCCCTGACCGGCACCGACGTCGGACAGGCCGAGACGCTGCACACCGCGCTGTTCCACCGGGTCAGGGAGTTCTTCGGACGGTACGACGCGCTGCTGCTCCCGGTCAGCCAGGTGCCGCCGTTCGACGCCGAGATCGAGTACCCGGACGAGGTCGCCGGACGGCCGATGCCCGACTACCTGGAGTGGATGCGGTCCTGCTTCCTCGTCTCGGCGACCGGCTGCCCGGCGCTGTCGGTCCCCGCCGGGTTCACCGAGGACGGGCTGCCGGTCGGCCTGCAGATCGTCGGGCCGCACCGGGCGGACCTCGCCGTCCTGCGGCTCGGGCACGCCTTCGAGCAGGCCACCCGGCACGGGACGCGCCGTCCCGCGATCGCCTGAAACCGGACGGGCGGTCAGGACGCCGGGAACGTCGACGGCCTGTCGAGCGGGATGCGCAGGACGAGCCGCGCGCCCTTGTCGCTGTCGGCGGCGACGAGCGTCCCGCCGTGCGCGCGGGCGATGTCGCGGGAGATCGTCAGGCCGAGCCCGGTGCCGCCGCGGTCGCGCTCGCGCCCCTCGGCGAGCCGCTGGAAACGCCAGAAGATCCGTTCGCGGTCCTCGGGCGCGATGCCGGCGCCGTCGTCCAGGACCTGCAGGACGGCGTCGTCCCCGTCCGCGGACACCGAGACCCACACCCGCGAGGCGGCGTGCCGCTCGGCGTTGTCGAGCAGGTTCGTCAGCAGCCGGACGATGTGGTGCGCCGTGGCCCGCACCATGATCCCCTCGGCCGCGTCCACCTCGACCGGGACCCGCCGGGGACGCCGCCCCGTCTCCGCCCGGACCAGCTCCCCGAGGTCGACCCGCTCCCGCGCGACGTGCACGCCCGCGCCCAGCTTGGCGAGGATCAGCAGGTCGCTGACGATGCTCTGCAGCCGGTCGGCGTCGGCGAGCGCGGCGCGGGCGACGGCGGGCCAGTCCTCGTCCTCGGGACGCTCCAGCGCGACCTCCAGCTGGGCGCGGAGGCCGGTGAGGGGGCTGCGCAGCTCGTGCGAGACGTCCGCGACGAAGCCCCGCTGCCGGGCCATCACGGCCTCCAGCCGGCTCAGCGTCACGTTCACCGACTCGCCGAGCTCGGACACCTCGTCGTTCGGCCCGGGGACGGTGACCCGGCGTCCCATCCCCCGGCCGGTGATCTCGGCGAGCTCGGCGCTCATCAACCGGACCGGACGCAGCGCCCGCCGCACCGACAGCGACACGATCCAGCCGACCGCCGTGGTGGCGAGCAGCACCGAGGCCGCGAGCAAGCCGATGAACAAGCCTTTGTACTGGGTGAAGTCGCTGATGGGGGCGCCGGCGTGCACGATCCGCCAGCCGTGCGGCGTCCACACGCTGTCGGTGACCATGTAGACCGCGCCCTTGCCCGGGACCTCGATGGTGCGGTGGTCGGGACGCCCCGGCACGCGCGGCGCGGGCGCGTCCAGCGGGCCCCGCCCGTGCAGCGACTCGCTCGACGCGACCAGGCCACCCTCCCTGTTCACGACCTGGAGGAGCGTGAAGTCGGGGTCCTGGACGGGCAGCGTGCCGTGCGGGTCGGTGTTGCCCACGAGCGTGGTCAGATCGGTGACGACGAAGTTCCCGCGCT
This sequence comes from Actinomadura sp. KC06, assembly GCF_004348735.1. GTDB lineage: Bacteria > Actinomycetota > Actinomycetes > Streptosporangiales > Streptosporangiaceae > Spirillospora. The sequence continues at coordinate 37,794 of NZ_SMKT01000081.1, read as the reverse complement.
CGCGCAGGTCGCCGTACACGGTGCCGCGGACGGCCTGGTAGAAGAGCACGACACCGGCCACCAGAAGGAGCAGGACGATGAAGGTGGCGGCGGCCGTCACGCGGGTCCGCACCGACCAGCACGACGGCGACAGCCTGCCCGCGGATATCCGCACCCCGGCGCCCCTCCCCCTTTCCGGCTCGCACGCGGCACCGGGGGCCGCGCCGCGCTCCAACGCCTGGGGGGAGAACGCAGAACTGGATGTTACCTGGTCATTGCCCTGCGAAACATCGTCCGAGCAGGACCGATGACCGCGCCTGAGCAGGACCGACGACCGCGCCTGAGCAGGACGGATGCCCGCGCGGACGGCGCCTCCCACCCCTGGGGAGCCGCCCGTGCGGGCACCCGATCCGGCGCCGCCCGCCACCCGCGCGCCGAGGAGGAACCCCGCGGACCGGGCCGTGCCGCCGAACCACCGCCCACTCTGCCCGGCCCAGGTGCACGGGGCGCGACATCGACGTGACGTTCACGTTTCCGGCACTTCCTGCGAAGACGCCCAATAATCCGCCGCCGAACGGGGATGCACGGTGACGAGGAGAGCGAGGGGGCCGGGAAGACTCATGGACGGAGACATCAGGCCGCTCGAACCGGCCGATCCGCGCGAGGTCGGCGGGCACACGCTGCTCGGCCGCCTCGGCTCGGGCGGCATGGGCACGGTCTATCTGGGCGCGGACCCGGTGTCCGGCGGGCGCGTCGCGGTGAAGACCATCCACCCGCATCTCGCGGGCGACCCGTCCTACCGGCGGCGCTTCCTGGACGAGGCGTACCTCGCCGGCCGCGTCGCCTCGTTCTGCACGGCGCGGGTCCTCGCGCACGGCGAGGAGGAGGGCCGCCCCTACCTCGTGACCGAGTACGTGGGCGGCGTCTCGCTGCACGACCGGCTCGTCGACGACGGCCCGCTCCCGGCCGCGGACCTGCACGGCGTCGCGGTCGGCGTCGCGTCGGCGCTCGCGGCGATCCACGCGGCGGGCCTGGTGCACCGCGACCTGAAGCCCGCCAACGTGATGCTCACCCTGTCGGGCTGCCGCGTCATCGACTTCGGCATCGCCCGCAGCCAGGACTCCATCAGCGTGACGGCCGCGACCGGCAAGGTCCTCGGCACCCCCGGCTGGATGGCGCCGGAGGTCCTCATCGGCGGGCCCGCGACCCAGGCGGCGGACGTGTTCGCCTGGGGCTGCCTCATCGCCCACGCCGGGACGGGGCGGATGCCGATCGGCGGCGACCCGGCGACCCTGCGGACGGCGTCCGACGAGCCCGACCTGTCCGGGCTGCCGGCGACGCTGGTCCCGGCGGTGCGGGCCGCGCTGGCGCGGAACCCGGTGGACCGTCCGACCGCGTCCGACCTGCTGCTCGCGCTCGTGGAGCAGCCGCCCGCCGACGCCTGGCCCGCGTTCACCCGGACGCCCGCGACCACCCGGACGCCCGCGCTCGCCCGGACGTCGGTCTGCGCCGCGCCCAGGCAGGCCAGCACGTCCGATCCGTCCAGCGCGTCCGACCCGTCCTCGCCGGATCGGCGCGTGGAGACCGACACCAAGGCGTTCACGCCGGTCGCGGTGGCGGGCGCGATGTCGTCCACGCGGGCGCGCCTGCTGGCGGGCCTCGGCGCGGCCGCGGGCACCGTGGTCATCGGGGCCATCCTCGCCGGACGGACGCAGGACAAGAGCGGCCGGCGCCCCTCACCGCCCGCCAGGCACTGGCGCCACTAGCACCAGGACGGCTCCGACCGCGCCGAACCACGCGAACCGCCGAAGCGTCAGATGCGCCAGATCACGACGAGGGCGCAGTCGTCGTCGCGGGCGGCGGCCATCGTCTCCACCAGCTCCCGCGCGCCGCTGCCGAACCCCTGCGGGACGAGCCGCTCCGCCTCGCCGAGCAGCCGGTCGATCCCGGCGTCCAGGTCGCTGCCCGGCGACTCGACCAGCCCGTCGGTGTAGAGGAGCAGCGCGTCGCCGGGACGCAGCGTCCCGTGCTCGGGGACGCATTTCAGGTCCGGCACGACGCCGAGCACCACGCCCTTGGCGGAGCTGACCTGCCAGGCGCCGCTGCCCGCGTCGAACTGGACGGCCGGCGGATGCCCCGCCGACTCGACCGTGTACTCCCCCGTCTTCAGGTCGACGACGACGTGCACGGCCGTGACGAACCCTTCGTCCCAGCGCTGGCGCTGCAGGTAGGCGTTGCAGGCGGGCAGGAAACGATCAGGCTGGACCGATCCAAGAAGTCCCCCGAAGGCACCGGACAGCATCAGCGCGCGCGTTCCGGCGTCGGTGCCCTTCCCGGACACGTCGACCAGCGCCACCTCCAGGGAGTCGCCCTCGTAGGACGACACCACGAAGTCGCCGCCGAACGACGACCCGCCGGCCTGCAGCAGCACGACCTGCGTGCCCCAGCCGTCCGGCAGGACGGGCATCTCGCCCTGGCGCTGCAGCCGGTCGCGGAGCTCCAGCAGCATCGAGTCGCCGCGCAGGCCCTGCACGCCGAGCTTCTGCCGCGTCCGGGCGAGCGACAGCGCCAGCACCGCCGTGATCGACAGCGTGGCGACCATCCCGGGGCCGATCGCGGCGACGTCGTGCCAGGCGTTGTAGGCCGTCATCGCCACCACGACGCCGAGCAGCGCGACCAGGCTCCGCACCCGGAGCAGCAGCCCGCCGCCGAGGACGATCAGCACCAGCGCGCCGGACGGGGCCAGCCCGCGCGAGTCGGTGGACGTGGCGAGCCCGATCGCGATCGCGAGGATCGCCAGCGCCGCGAAGACGTACCGCTCCCGGGTCAGCTTCCCCCGCCTGAGCCACCGGTAGAACGCCACGAGCAGCGGAATCCTCCGCAGCACGTCGCGCACTCGCGGCGGTAGAAGCTGCACCAGTCGTTGAAGCATGACTCGGGCACTGTATCGAGCAATCGCGGCCGCCGGTCGGCATCCGGACCACGGGTGACCTGTTGCACCGGTCCAGCTCCGTATTATCCGGGTACGCGGCTTGTGGACGAGGAGGCGGTTCGATGGTGCAGCCGGGGATGCGGATCACGGTGGACGCGGCGATGCGGGCCCGGGACGTCTCCCGTCCAAGACCCGAAGGCGACCCGGCCCCGGAGGCGGCACGGGGATCGGGAAACGGGCAGGTGAGCGACACGGAGCCGGGCTCGGGTTCGGGTTCCGGCGGATTCGCCGAGCCCGCCAAGCGGACGAAGGCCGCCAAGAACGAGCGGCGCCGCCTCGGCAAGCGCGGCGGCACCCGCAAGCCGCCTCCCCCGAACGCGACCTAGGCCCGCCGGACGATCAGCCCACGGCCCTGGAGTTCTACGGGAGCGGCGGGAGTTCGCCGGTGGTCTCGTAGTCGCCGAGCATCGTGATCCGGCGCGTGTGGCGCTGCTCCCCGGAATAGGGGGTCTGGATGAACAGCTCCAGGAACCGCGTCGCGGTCGCCAGATCGTGCTGCCGGGCGCCGATGCTGATGACGTTCGCGTCGTTGTGCTCGCGGGCGAGCCTGGCGGTGTCCTCGTTCCAGACCAGCGCGGCCCGCACGCCCTTGACCTTGTTGGCCGCGATCGCCTCGCCGTTGCCGGAACCGCCGATCACCACGCCCAGGGTGCCCGGCTCCGCGGCCGTCCGCTCGGCGGCCCGCAGGACGAACGGCGGGTAGTCGTCCACGGCGTCGTACTCGAACGCGCCGCAGTCGACGGCCTCGTGCCCGTTCTCCTTCAGCCAGGAGACCAGGTGCTGTTTCAGCTCGAAGCCGGCATGGTCGGTCCCAAGAAACACGCGCATGGGCCTGATTCTCGCAGGCCCCGCGCGCCGTCCGCGCAGGGGTGCGCCTAGTCGTCCCTGCGGCCGCGGTCGACGATCGTCCGGTCCGCGAGGTCGAGGTCGTCGTCCTCGGGCGTGTCCACGGGCGGCTCGGGCTCGGCGCCGGACTCGGCACCGGGCTCGGCCTCGGGCTCGGCCGGTTCGGGGTCGTCCGCGGCGGTCTCGGGCTCGGACGTCTCGGCGGCGGGCGCGGCCGGGGCCGCGGGCTGCTGGGGCGGGACGGGAGGCGCGCCGAACTGCTGCGGCACGGGCGACCCCGGCTGCGGCACGGAGGCGCCGGGCTGCTGCGGTGCGGCCGCGCCGGGCTGCTGCGGGACGGGCGCCGCGCCCCACGGCGGCTGCTGCTGCGGCTGGCCCTGCGGCGGGACGTACGGGACCGCCGACGGATGCGGCTGCATCGGCTGCTGAGGCATCCCCGGCTGCATCTGCTGCTGCATCTGCTGCTGCATCGGCGGTTGCTGCATCTGCTGCTGCGGCATTCCCTGCTGGGGCATCGGCTGCTGCTGCATCGGCATGCCGGGCTGCTGCGGAGCGAAAGGCGGCCGCTGCTGGAACTGCTGCTGGCCCCCGTAGGGCTGCTGGGCCGCGGGCTGCCGGGCCCCCGTCCGCGCCGAGAGGACGAAGCCGCCCAGGGCGCCGAGCCCGGCGAGCCAGCCGAACACGGCGCCGGCGGTCGCGCCCTGGCTGATGGAGCTGAAGATGATCCGCGACGGGGACGTGAAGTCGAGCGTCAAATGGGCCAGCGGCCCGTACACCAGCCCGGCGATCGCCCCGGCGACGATGGCGGCCCACCAGCCGACGATCACGGCGCCGAGCGGCCCGCGGTCCGGGTCGATGATCCGCGCGCCGCCCACCACGAGCAGCGCCAGCAGGACGAAGAACAGCAGCACGGCGAAGTCGTTGACCAGGACGTAGCTCCAGTCCATCCCGTCGGCCGGGGTGAACCGCCACGCGAGATTCTGGGACCACGACACCAGCGGGCCGATGCCCTCGTCGTACTCGAAGTCGCTCTCCCTGATGGCGTCGACGACCCACTGGTTGTCGAAGAGCAGGGCGATCACGGCGACCGGGATCACCGCGCCGGCCGCCATCATGAACATCCGCCGCATCGTCATGCCCGAAGGGTAGTGCTGATCTCCGGTCGCCGGTAGCCGTTCGTCACCCCGCGTAGGCGGCCGGGAATCGGAACCCCGGATCGACCTGCTCCTCCAGGTTTTCACCCGTCGCCTTGTTCGCCCAGCTCCGGGCGTTCTTGACGTGGAACTCCACGGCCTGGCGCTGGAACTTGTCCCAGTCCTTGCTGCGGGAGTCCACCTCGGCGCGCATGCGGTCGAGCGCGGCGACGTTGCCCTCCTCCAGCGGGACGCCCTGGCGGCCCTGCTCCAGCGCCCGGACGGCGGCGGACTGGCCGACCCAGGTCAGCAGATCGTCGCCGACGTGGTCGCGCAGGTAGGCGACGTCCTCGTCGATCTGCACCTTGTTGCCGACGACGCGGATGGCGACGTCGTAGTTGCGGGCGTACTCGGTGTACTGGCGGTAGACGCCGACGCCCTTGCGGGTGGGCTCGGCGACCAGGAACATCAGGTCGAACCGGGTGAACAGCCCGGACGCGAACGTGTCGGCCCCGGCGGTCATGTCGACGACGACGTACTCGCCCGGCTCGTCCAGCAGGTGGTTGAGGTAGAGCTCGACCGCGCCCGTCTTGGAGTGGTAGCAGGCCACGCCGAGGTCTTCGTCGTTGAACGGGCCGGTGGCGAGCAGCGTGATGCCGGCGCCGCCCGTCCCGAGGCCGACGCCCACCTCCTGCCCGGCCTCGTGGATGGGGTCGTCGCCGCGGAACCGCAGCAGCCGCGAGCCCTCCCCTGGCGGGGTGGTCTTCACCATCGCGGACGCCGAGGCGATCCGGGGGTTGTCGCCGCGCAGGTAGTCCTTGATCTCGGGGAGCCGGTCTCCCAGCGCGGGGATCTTGGCGGCGCGGCCCTCGTCCAGTCCGAGCGCCACGCCGAGGTGCTGGTTGATGTCGGCGTCGACGGCCACCACCGGGAGCCCGCGCCCGGCCAGGTGCCGGACGAAGAGCGCCGACAGGGTGGTCTTGCCGCTGCCGCCCTTGCCAACGAACGCAACCTTCACGAATGCCCCATTTCGGAGATGATAACCATTACCATTACTGAGGGTCGCCACGAGTGTGGCAAGGCGGCGGGACGGGCGCAAGCCGAAACCCCGAACCGAAATTTCAGCTCGCCGAGCGTTCGCCGCGAACGCCCACGAGCTGGGCCTGCGCATGTGAAAGAGCCGTCAACCTAGAGTCGCGGCGGCTGTCAGCGGAGGGCGGCGGCGGGGTCGAAGCCGAAGGGGAGTTCGAGGCGGTGGGTCTTGAGGAGGGCGCCGTCGGTCAGCACGTCGCGGGTCGGCGCGTCCGCGGCGATGACCCCGCCGGAAAGGATCACCGACCTCGGGCACAGCTCCGCCGCGTACGGCAGGTCGTGCGTGACCATCAGGACGGTCACGTCCAGGCTCAGCAGGATCTCGGCCAGCTCGCGGCGGCTCGCCGGGTCCAGGTTGGACGACGGCTCGTCCAGCACGAGGATCTCCGGCTCCATCGCCAGGACGGTCGCGACGGCGACGCGGCGCCGCTGCCCGAACGACAGGTGCTGCGGCGGGCGGTCGGCCACGTCCTGCATGCCGACGCGGGACAGCGCGTCCCGCACCCGGCGGTCCAGGTCGGGGCCGCGCAGGCCGAGGTTGGCGGGACCGAACGCCACGTCCTCGCGGACGGTCGGCATGAACAGCTGGTCGTCGGGGTCCTGGAACACGATGCCGACGCGGCGGCGGATCTCCCGCAGCGCCTTCTTGTCCTTCGGGTCGACCGCGAGGCCGCCGACCCTGACCTCGCCGAGGCCGCCGTGCAGGATCCCGTTCAGGTGCAGGACGAGGGTGGTCTTCCCGGCGCCGTTCGGCCCGAGGAGCGCGACCCGCTCGCCGCGCCCGATCGTCAGGTCGACGCCGTAGAGGGCCTGCGTGCCGTCCGGATAGGCGTAGGCGAGGCCCTTGACGTCCAGGGACGGCATCTCACCGGGCTCCGCGGTCATGAGGTCATCCAAGCAGCCAGCGTCACCAGAGCGGCCGCCAGGGGAAGCGCGGCGGCGGCCGTCCACTGCGCGGCCGTCGCGCCCACGTCGTGGACGACGGGCATTCGCCCGTCGTAGCCGCGGCTCAGCATCGCCAGGTGGACGCGCTCGCCCCGCTCGTAGGAGCGCAGGAACAGCGCCCCGACCGACCTGGCGAGGACGCGCGTGGCGCGCAGGTCGCGGGCCTCGAACCCGCGGGACGCCCGCGCCACCTTCATCCGGCCCAGCTCGGCCGCGACGACGTCCCCGTACCGGAGCATGAACGTGGCGATCTGCGTGATGAGCTGCGGCATCCGCAGCCGCTCGATGCCGAGCAGCAGCAGCCGCGGCTCGGTGGTGGCGGCCAGCAGGATCGAGGCGACCACGCCGAGCGTCCCCTTGGCGAGGATGTTCCAGGCGCCCCACAGCCCGTTCTCGCTCAGCCCTACCCCCAGCACGGTGGTCTCCTCGCCCGTCGCGACGAACGGCAGGAGGAACGCGAACGCGACGAACGGGACCTCGATGACGACGCGCTTCGCGACCGTCCCGAACGGGATCCGGGCGGTCGCCGTGACGCCCGCGAGCAGCAGCGCGTACACGCCGAACGCCCAGATCCGCTCCCGCGGTGTGGCGACGACCAGGAGCACGAACGCCAGGACGGCGACGAGCTTGCACTGGGGCGGCAGCCGATGCACCGGCGAGGCGCCCGGCACGTAGAGCCGGAGCGCCGCGCCGGTCGCGTGGCCCGCGCCCATCAGCCCTGACCGGCAGCCGCGGTCTCCTCGCGCTCCGGAGCCGGGGCGGACGAGCCGCGCCGCCGCACGCCCCAGAACAGGCCGCCCCCGACGAGCAGGACGGCGCCGACGCCGATCACGCCCGACAGACCGCTGGACAGCCGGGAGTTGTCGATGCCCTTGACGCCGTAGTCGCCGAGCGGCGAGTCCTTGAGCGAGTGGTCCTTCTCCTTCGCGCTGATGCCCTTGTCCTCGGCGACCTTCTCCAGGCCGTCGGGGTCGGCGCTGGCGTAGAAGCTCACGATCCCGGCCAGGACGAGCGAGACGAGGAGGAACCCGATGAGGAACCGCTTGGTGGTCATGTCGCCCTCCTCAGGCCCGGGACGGTTCGGCCGGGCCGCCGGCGCCGCCGGGGCTTCCGGGCTGCGGCTTCGTGGTGCGCAGCTCCAGCGGCTTGATCAGGCCGCGCGCCCCGTGCACGAGGTCGGGCCGGACGGCGAGCACGCTGGACACTGTGACCGCGGTGATCAGCGCCTCGCCGATGCCGATCAGCACATGGACGCCGATCATCGCGGCGGCGACGGTCCCGATCGACACGTCGGCCGTCCCGCCGATCGCGTAGAGCACCGTGAACGCGGCGGCCGAGGCGGGCACCGAGACCACGGCGGCGGCGAAGGCCGAACCCGCCACCGACGCCTTCGTCTTCGGCAGCACCCGCAGCGCCGACCAGAACAGCCCGTAGCCGACCAGCACGGTCACCAGCGCCATGAGGGTGATGTTGACGCCGAGGGCGGTGAGGCCGCCGTCCGCGAACAGGAGCGCCTGCATGAGCAGGACGACCGAGACGCACAGGACGCCCGTGTACGGCCCGACGAGGATCGCCGCCAGCGCCCCGCCGAGCAGGTGCCCGCTCGTCCCGGACGCCACCGGGAAGTTGAGCATCTGCGCGGCGAACACGAACGCGGCGGTCAGCCCCGCCAGCGGCGCGGTGCGGTCGTCCAGCTCCCGCCGGGCCCCGCGCAGCGCGATCCCGACCCCGGCGACCGCCACCACGCCCGCCGCGACGGACACCGGCGCGTCGATGAACCCGTCCGGTACGTGCATGCTTCACCCGCCCCTAAGCCGATTGTGCGATAGGGCCAGTTTGAAGCCTTGACATCGCAGTTGCAAGATTCTTGCAATAACCGGAAGCGTGCCTGCTCAGTCGAAGATCGGCTCCCGGGTGCGGGTGCGCTTGAGCTCGAAGAAGCCGTCGGTGCTCGCGACCGCGACGACGCCGTCCCAGAGCTTGACGGCAGCCTCGCCGCGCGGGATGGGCGTGACGACGGGGCCGAAGAACGCGCTGCCCTCGACCTCGATCACCGGGGTGCCGACCTCCTGGCCGACCCGGTCGATGCCGTCCTTGTGGGACGCGCGGACGGCCTCGTCGAAATCGGTGGACTCGGCGGCGTCCGCGAGCGCCGGGTCGAGGCCCGCCGCCGTCAGCGACTCCTCGAAGAAGGCCCGGTCGAACTTCTGCCGCTCGTGGTGGCGGCGCGTGCCCATCTCCGTGTAGAGGCGGCCGAGGACCTCGTTCCCGTACTTCTGCTCAGCGGCGACGCAGACGCGCACAGGGCCCCAGGCGTCCTTGAGGATGCGGCGGTAGTCGTCCGGGATGTCCTTGTCCTCGTTGAGGACGCGGAGGCTCATCACGTGCCAGCGCACCTGGATCGGACGCTGCCTCTCCACTTCCAGGATCCAGCGCGAGGTGATCCACGCCCAGGGGCACAGGGGGTCGAACCAGAAGTCCACCGGTGTGAGAGCGTCCTTACTCAACGTCGCCTCCTAAGGGCGCGATTCAGGGGTATCTCTTTGCGACAACCCGACCTCGGGAGCCCTCATTCCCGGCCGCGCGAAGGTTCGCAGGCCGTGGCGGACGGGCCGTTTCGGCGCCGGGTTGGTAGACATGGGGGCACCAAGCGATTAAGCAGACCAAGGAGTTCATGTGGCAGGCAACCTCACGCGCGACGAGGCGCGGGAACGGGCCCGGCTCCTCACCGTCGAGTCGTATGCGGTCGAGCTGGACCTGACGACGGGTGAGGAGCGGTTCGGTTCCACCACGGTGGTGCGGTTCGGGAGCTCCGAGCCCGGCGCGTCCACGTTCATCGACCTGCACGGCGCCATCGTGCGGGACGTGACGCTGAACGGGAAGGCGCTCGACCCGGCGTCCTACGACCCCGAGAAGGGGCGGGTCCCGCTGCCCGGTCTCGCCGCGGAGAACGAACTCCGTGTCGTGGCCGACTGCGCCTACTCGCGTTCGGGTGAGGGCCTGCACCGGTTCGTGGACCCGGTCGACGACAGCGTGTACCTGTACTCGCAGTTCGAGACGGCCGACGCGCACCGGATGTACACGTGCTTCGACCAGCCCGACCTGAAGGCGACCTTCGAGCTGACCGTGCGGGCGCCGGAGGGCTGGGAGGTCATCACCAACGAGGCCCCAGAGTCGGCCGGGGGCGGGATTTGGCGTTTCCTGCCGACGCCGCAGATCTCCACCTACATCACCGCGCTGATCGCCGGGCCGTACCACGTCGTCCGGGACGAGTACCGCCGCGACGACGGCACCGTCATCCCGCTCGGCGTGTTCTGCCGCGCGTCGCTGGCCGAGCACCTCGACGCGTCCGCGATCGTGGACGTGACACGCCAGGGCTTCGCCTACTTCGAGAGGGTCTTCGGGCGCCCGTACCCGTTCGGCAAGTACGACCAGCTGTTCGTCCCCGAGTTCAACGCGGGCGCGATGGAGAACGCGGGCGCCGTAACGTTCCTGGAGGACTACGTCTTCCGGTCCCGGGTCACGGACGCGGCCTACGAGCGGCGCGCCGAGACGATCCTGCACGAGATGGCGCACATGTGGTTCGGCGACCTCGTCACCATGCGCTGGTGGGACGACCTGTGGCTGAACGAGTCGTTCGCCACATACATGAGCGTCCTGTGCCAGGCCGAGGCCACCAAGTGGACGGGTTCCTGGACGACGTTCGCGAACCTGGAGAAGGCGTGGGCGTACCGGCAGGACCAGCTGCCGTCCACGCATCCGATCTCGGCTGACATTCCCGACATCCGCGCGGTGGAGGTGAACTTCGACGGGATCACCTATGCGAAGGGCGCGTCCGTCCTGAAGCAGCTCGTCGCGTATGTCGGGCTCGACAACTTCCTGGAGGGCGTCCGGCGGTACTTCGACCGGCACGCGTGGGGCAACACCGTCCTGGCCGATCTGCTGGGCGCGCTGGAGGAGACGTCCGGGCGTGATCTGGCGTCGTGGTCGAAGGAGTGGCTGGAGACCGCGGGCGTCAACACGATGCGGCCCGAGTACCAGGTGGACGGCGACGGGAACTTCACGTCGTTCGCCGTCCTGCAGGAGGCGAAGCCCGACTACCCGACGCTGCGCTCGCACCGCCTCGCCATCGGCCTCTACGACAAGACGGCAGAGGGGATCGTCCGGCGGGAGCGCGTCGAGCTGGACGTGGTCGGCGCCCGGACGGAGGTGCCGCAGCTCATCGGGCAGAAGCGGCCCGACCTCGTCCTGATCAACGACGACGACCTCACCTACGCCAAGGTCCGCCTGGACGAGCATTCGCAGAAGACGCTGATCGAGCACATCGGCGACGTCAAGGCGAGCCTGGCACGGGCGCTGTGCTGGTCGGCGGCGTGGGACATGACCCGCGACGCCGAGATGGCCACCCGCGACTACGTCCGGCTCGTCGCGAAGGGCATCCGCGGCGTGACGGACATCTCGGTCACGCAGACGCTGCTGCGGCAGGCGCGCATGGCCATCCAGCAGTACGCCGACCCCGCCTGGCGCAACGAGGGGCTGGCGCTGCTGGCGGACACGCTGTCGGAGCTGGCCCGCGGTGCCGACCCCGGTTCGGACCTCCAGCTCGCCTACACGCAGGCGTTCACCGCGTCCGCCGTGTCGGACGATCATCTGGCGTTCGTCCGGGGCCTGCTGGACGGCTCCCAGGTCCTGGACGGCCTCACCGTCGACACCGACCTGCGGTGGTCGCTGCTGCGCCGGCTCGTCGTCACCGGAAAGGCGGGCAAGGCGGAGATCGACGCCGAGCACGAGCGCGACCGGACGGCCGCGGGCGAGCGGCACGCCGCCGCCTGCACGGCCGCGATCCCGTCCGCCGAGGCGAAGGCGGCGGCGTGGGAGCGGATCGTGTCCGGCGACCTGCCCAACGCCGTCTACCGGGCGACGCTGGGCGGCTTCGTGGAGCCCGACCAGGCCGAGCTGCTGCGGGCCTACGTCGACACGTACTTCGCCGAGGTCGGACGCGTCTGGAAGGAGTGGAGCAGCGACATGTCCCAGACGTTCGCCGAGGGCGCCTACCCCTTCCTGGTGATCGAGCAGGCGACGATCGACCGCACCGAGTCGTACCTGGCGGACGAGCGGCCGCCGCCCGCGCTGGCGCGGCTCCTGTCGGAGGGGCGGGACGGCGTGGCCCGCGCCCTGCGCGCCCGCGCCAAGGACGCCGCGTCCGCCTGACCCGATCTCCCGTGCCCGCCGGTCTGACCAGTCGGGTCTGACCCTGTGCACGACCCCCGTGACCGTGCGACGATCGCATGGTCACGGGGAGGGGGTTCGGTGTGGAGACGGCGAAGGACGTCCTCACGGCACTGGCCCGGCGGCACGCGTTCGGGGACCTGGAGGCGCTGATCACGCAGGGCACGCTCGTCCCGGACGGCCGCGCCGGCGAGGTCGCCGCCCTGTGCGCGTTCGGGCAGCGCGTCCTCGACCTGGACGCCGAGGACTTCGGCATGCCCGAGGCGGCCGGCGAGGTCCCGCAGGACCTCCTCGACCGGGCCCGCGCGAGCCGCATGCCGCAGGAGCCGCGGGAACGGCCCCGCGGGGCGCTCGCCAGCCTCCGTCCCGCCTACCGCCTGCTGCTGGAGGTCATCGCGATCCGCTGGCACCGGCGGGACATGGCCGCGCTGGTCGCGGCCGTCCACATCGCGGGCGAGTACCTGCCGATGCTGGCCTGGGAGCCCGTCCTCGGCCACGCCGGCGACCCGGCGCTCATCGGGGCGTCGGTGGACGGCGAGGGCAGCCGGTTCGGGGTCCCGGTCGAGCCGGGTTCGGCCCGGATGTGCGACCACACCCGTCCGGAGCGTTCGGCGTGCGACCGGACGCTCCGCGTGTCGAAGGAACCGCCGTCGGGCTGGCGCAACTACCTGGACCGGCAGCACAGCCAGGTCGCGTCCGCGCTCGGCGACTGCGCGGCCCGCTGCCGCACCCCCTGCACGGTCATGACCCGCCTGGACGACCTCGTCCGCGCCGATCTCACCGAACGCTGCAAGCTCGCCGCCGACTTCACCGAGGGCGCGCTCGTCAAGCTCCGGCACGCCGCGCCGGTCGGGCACGGCTTCGGCGTCCCGTCGCCGGAGGAGGTGCAGAAGGCCTGGGCCCGCGCCCGCAGGTCGCTGTCGCACCAGCCGCTGGGCAAATCGGCCCTGGCGGGCGCGGACGACGACCCCTATCCGCTGCCCGGCCTGCCCGCGCTCTTCTCCGCGATCGCGGCGGACGACCTGCGCCCCGACACGCTCCTGCACGACGTGACGAAGCGCATCACGTCGACCCTCGCCTGAAGAGCCGCAGAGCGCCCTCCCGAAGATCCTCCAGGGGGACGGGTTCTCCCTGGGAATCGGCCAGCGGGACGCGCCAGTTGGGGTATTCGTCGGTGGTGCCCGGCTGGTTCTGCGTCCGGCGTTCGCCTGCGGCGTCGGCCAGGGAGATGCCGATGAGGCGGGCCGGGGTCAAGGTCAGGAAGTCGTGCAGGGCCGTCACGATCTCCTCGTCGTGCCCGGAGGAGCCCTCGGCCAGCGCCCGCATGATCTGGTCGGGCGGGGTGGTGAGCAGGTTCTCGGCGTGAAGCAGCGCCAGCCAGCCGGACAGGATGCGGTGGTGATCGTCCTCCTCGTCGGCGCGGGAGTGGGCGAGGAGCCCGAGCCGGTCGCGGAGCTCGATGTGGTCGCCGTGGACGAAACCGGTGATCGGCGGCATGTCGTGCGTGCCGACCGTCGCCAGGGACAGCTCGCGCCACTGCTTCGCGGGCTTGGGACGTCCGTCCGCGCCGCGCTCGAACCAGAGGAGGGACGTGCCGAGGACGCCGCGATCCGCCAGCGCGTCCCGGACCTCGGGCTCGACGGTGCCGAGGTCCTCGCCGACGACCACGCCTCCGAAGCGCTCCGCCTCCCAGGTCAGGCAGGCGAGCAGGGCGTCCCGGTCGTAGCGGACGTACGTGCCCTCGGCCGGGGACGCACCCTCGGGGATCCACCAGAGGCGCGACACCTGCATCGCATGGTCGAGGCGGATGCCGCCGCCGTGCCGCAGCGCGGACGCGGCCATCTCGCGGAACGGCCGGTAGTCCTCGACGGCGAAGTCGCGCCATCGCCACGGCTGGAGCCCCCAGTCCTGGCCGCGCTGGTTGAACTCGTCGGGAGGCGCGCCGACGCTGACCCCGTGCGCGAGCGCGCCGCCGAACACCCAGGCGTCCGCGCTGCCATGTGGGGCCCCGACCGCTAGGTCGTGGACGATCCCGACCGGCATCCCGGCGTCCCTGGCTGCCCGCTGCGCCGCCGCGAGCTGCCCGTCCAGGCGCCACAGCAGCCATTCGTAGAACCGCGCACGAACGTGGCCCCCCGCATTGCCACGATCCCGCAGGTGCGTGGGCCAGCGCCGCCAATCGGCCGTCCCCTGCTCCTCCGCGATGGCGCACCACACGGCGAACGCCTCAGCCGTGTCGCCCTCGCGCCGCAGGAAGTCGTCGAACTCCGGTTCCAGGCGATCGCCGCGCAGCCGGTACATCGCCTCGAACGCGGCCGTCTTCGCCGTCCAGACCGCGTCCCGGTCGAGCGGCCCTGCGCGTCCGCGCAGGTCGGCGGCCATGGCGGCGAACCGCTCCCGGTCCTCGGGAGGCAGCGCCGCGTACTCCGGCATGTCCTCGACCCGGAGGTAGATCGGCGAGGGGAAGCGGCGGCTCATCGGCGCGTAGGGCGACGGCCCGATCGGCAGGACGGGCTCGTTCGCATGCAGCGGATTCACCAGGACGAACCCCGCGCCCAGCGCCCGGCCGCTCCACGCCGCGAGATCGGCCAGGTCGTGGAGGTCGCCGAGCCCCCAGGACGCACGGGACCGCACCGAGTAGAGCTGGGCGGTGAATCCCCACGTCCGGGGCGGAGGCGCCAGCGCGGCCGGGGCCACGAGCAGCGTCGTGTACATCGTCCGGCCGCCCTGCCGAACGCGGATGCGGCCCCGGCCCCCGTGCCCTCCGGTCGGCTGGAACGTGCCCTCGGAGAACGGCCGGACGCGGAGCCGGTGCCAGCCGGGCGGCACGTTCGCGAGCCCGGCCAGCGGCCGGAACGCCTCCCCGGCGGCACTGGCCGGCGGCGGCGAGAGCACCTCCGCCGCGCCGATCTCGACGTCGGCCTCGAACTTTGCACCCGGCGGCATGTGCTTCCGCAGCGCCGCGAAGATCCGCTCGGTCACGGGGCCGTCCGCCCGACGGACGATGAGGTTCGGCAGCCCGGAGCCACTCCGCTCCCGCTGGCGCCCCAGCGCGTCGCGCACGGCGGACGGGGACGACGCGTCCACCCCGAGGGCCCCGAGCACCGCGATCAAGGTGTCGCGGGAGACCTCCACCTCGCGTCCCCGCCAGTCGGCGTACCGGGTCGCCACGCCGTGCAGGCCCGCCAGCCTGGCCAGTTCGTCGTCTGCCACCCCTGCACCATGCCCCGCGGCGGCAGGCTCACGCCGTCCAGATGGCGGGCGTGCGGCCGATCCAGGGGCGGGCCTCCTCAAGCTGCGCGGACAGCGAGATCAGCGTGCCCTCGCCGCCGAGCCGCCCCGCGAGCATGATCCCGATCGGCAGGCCGTCGTCGTTCCAGTGCAGCGGGACGTTCACAGCGGGCTGGCCGGAGATGTTGTACATCGCGCAGAAGGGCGTGAAGCGCTTCTGCCGCTCGAAGTTCTCGGCGGGCTCCTGGTCGTGGAAGTATCCGACGGGGGCGGGCGGCTCGGCCAGCGTCGGATGCAGGATCGCGTCGAACTCGTCCATCACCGGGAACGCCGCCCGCAGCGCGCCCTGCAGCGCGGCGTGGGCCTGGAAGAGCTGCGGCGCGCTCGTCGCCTCGCCGCGGGCCCGGAGCCAGCGGGTCAGCGGCTGGAGCAGATGCTCGCTGTCGCCGGCGACGGGAGTGATCGTCGCCATCACGGCCCAGAGCGTCTCGAAATGCGGGACGAGGTCCGGCCCGAACACCGGCGGCATGTCCACGACCTCGTGACCCAGCTCCGCCAGCAGCTCGGACGCCGCGTCATAGGCGGCGACGCAGTCGGGATGCACCACCGCGCCGGCCACGGCGGGCTCCCTGCTCCGCCCGATCCGCAGCCGTCCCGGCGGGCGCCCGGCGTGGGACGCGAACGTCCCCTCGACCGGCGGCGCGGCGTACAGGTCGCCGGGCATGCGGCCCGCCATCACGTCCAGCAGGAGCGCCGCGTCGCCGACGGTCCGGGCGATGGGCCCGTTCGTGGACAGCCCGAAAAGGTCCGGGATGATCGGCCCCTGCGAGATCCGGCCGCGGGTCGGCTTGATCCCGAAGAGCCCGCACGCGCTGCTCGGGATCCGGATCGAGCCGCCGCCGTCGCTGCCCTGCGCGACCGGGGCCAGCCCGGCCGCGACCGCCGCGGCCGCGCCGCCGCTGGAGCCGCCAGCCGACCTGGAGAGATCCCAGGGCGTCCGGGCCGGGGGCCCGACGTCGCCCTCGGTGTAGCAGGGCAGCCCGAACTCGGGCGCCGCGGTCTTGCCGAGGAGCACCGACCCCGCCCGCCGCAGCAGGGTGACGACGTTGTCGTCCGCGAACCCGGTCAGGCCCGCGTACACGCCCGACCCGATGGTGAACCGGACCCCGTCCACCATGTTCAGGTCCTTGACCGGGACGGGCACGCCGTGCAGCGGCGGCAGCTCCGCTGGGTCGGCGGCCTCCCGCACGGCCTTCTCCGCCTGCCGCGCCTCGTCGCGGGCACGCTCCGCGGTGACCGTCACATAGGCGCCGACCTGCTCGTTGAGCCGTTCTATGCGGGCCAGGTAGTGATCTGCGAGCTCGACCGGAGATACTTCCCCGGTGCGGACGGCCGCTGCCATCCGGGTAGCGCTGAGGTCATGGGTTTGTGTCACAAATCGGAACGCTAGACGCCGTGTGCGCGGGCATCAAAGAGGGCAGCACGTCTGCAGCGGCGGAAGGGGGAAGAATACCTACGTACCCATCCCACACGTCAGTGAATCACCCACGGACGGCGACAAAACTATTAACCCGGCATGACTAGTCGCCAACCCCGCGGATGATTACTGTGCGCACGGAGGATCATGCCCCCGATGGGAAAGGAATACGGAGCGTCACTCATGGCGATCATGGAGCGGGGCAACACACAGGGGGCCAGGGGCCAGCCCCGGGCCCGGTCAGACGCAGCGGGATCGAAACCAGCGGGGTCGGAAGGAACCGTGTCGGAGGAAGCGCGTGAGCACCATCACCAGTCTCCGGTGACGGAGCGTCCCGAGGAAGAAAGCAGCGCCGCGGCGATG
The DNA here is from genome assembly GCF_004348735.1 of Actinomadura sp. KC06. Classification (GTDB taxonomy): domain Bacteria; phylum Actinomycetota; class Actinomycetes; order Streptosporangiales; family Streptosporangiaceae; genus Spirillospora. The sequence goes on along the minus strand of NZ_SMKT01000081.1, from coordinate 20,507 downwards.
CTCGACGATCCCAGGACGCGCCGCTGGATCCAGCGCGCCGGCATGGCCGTCGCGGCCGGCGTCGTCGTCTCGGTCCTGCTCGGCTGGCGTCTCGGCCTCACCGTCGCGGTCCTGGCGGTGATCGCGGACGTCGTCCGCCGGTCCCGCAAGGACTCCAGCGTCGCCGCCTGGCAGAAGTCCTCGGCCGCGGAACGGCGCACCGAGAAGCAGCTGAAGGCCCTGCAGCGCAACGGGTACCTGGTGCTCCACGCCCGGGCCGTGCCGCGCGACGACGACGGCGTCAGCGACGGGCGGATCGACCACCTGGTGATCGGTCCGAGCGGCGTCTACGCCATCGACTCCGAGAAGTGGGACAAGCGCCTCCCCGTGCGCACCATGTCCCACCTCAAGCTCTTCCACGGCCCCTTCAACAAGAAGGACCGCCTGGACGAGGCCCGCTGGGAAGCCCAGATGGCGAGCAACATCCTCGCCGAGAAGGTCGGCTTCGAGGTGCCCGTGCAGCCCTCGGTGGCGATCTACGGGCCGTCCATCCCGTGGAAGGTCATGCGGGTCAGGGACGTCGACGTCTACGCGGGCAACCGGGCGCGGGCGTACCTGCGCCGCCGCCCGACGATCCTGACGGACGGCGACGTCCAAAGGATCTTCCAGGCGGCCGAGGACGCCCTCCCGCCGAAGTACCCGAACTGATAGTCGCGGGCGGCCCTTCTTCCCCGGGCCGCCTCGCAAACGCCTCACGACGCGCCTTGACCCGGTGTACGCCCCGCACACCGGCGCGAAGGCCGGACACCGGCGCACGGAAGCCGGGACGCCGCGTCCCGGCTTTCTTCATGCCTCCGCGCGGTTGGTAGCATCGAGGGACACGGCCGGCCGCGCACGACCTCCGCCGGACCGGCGGCAGCGCCGCGATCCGCCGCTGCGAGCACAAGCGATGCGACTCGCCCTCCGCCGCGCCCGACCACGCGCGGGGCCGGCGACCGCCGTCACGGCACGCCCCACGTTGGAGAGGTCACCGATATGCCACCGCTCAGGTCACGCACTGTCACCCACGGCAGGAACATGGCGGGCGCCCGCGCGCTCATGCGGGCCAGCGGCGTCGAACGCGACGACTTCGGCAAGCCGATCGTCGCGGTGGCCAACAGCTTCACCCAGTTCGTGCCCGGCCACGTCCACCTGGACGAGGTCGGCAAGGTCGTCGCGGGCGCCGTCCGCGAGGCCGGCGGCGTGCCCCGCGAGTTCAACACGATCGCGGTGGACGACGGCATCGCGATGGGCCACGACGGCATGCTGTACTCGCTGCCGTCCCGCGAGGTGATCGCGGACGCCATCGAGTACATGGTCAACGCGCACTGCGCCGACGCCCTCGTCTGCATCTCCAACTGCGACAAGATCACCCCGGGGATGCTGCTGGCGGCGCTGCGGCTCAACATCCCGACCGTGTTCGTGTCCGGCGGGCCGATGGAGGCGGGCAAGCCGGTCGAGGGCGTCATGGGCGGCAACAAGCTCGACCTGATCGACCCGATCATCGCGTCCGCCGACGAGTCGCTCTCCGAGGAGAAGCTCCTCGAAATGGAGGAGAGCGCCTGCCCGACCTGCGGGTCCTGTTCCGGCATGTTCACCGCGAACTCGATGAACTGCCTCACCGAGGCGATCGGCCTGGCGCTGCCCGGGAACGGCACCGTCCTCGCCACCCACACCGCCCGCCGCCGCCTCTACGAGGACGCGGGCCGCACCGTCGTGGACGTCGCGCGCCGCTACTACGACGGCGACGACGAGTCCGTCCTGCCGCTGAACATCGCCACCTACGAGGCGTTCGCGAACGCCATGGTCCTGGACGTGGCGATGGGCGGCTCCACCAACACGATCCTGCACCTGCTCGCCGCCGCGACCGAGGCCGGCGTCGACTTCGGCCTGTCCGACATCGACGAGCTGTCCCGCCGCGTCCCGTGCGTCTGCAAGCTCGCCCCCGCCACCGGCAAGTACCACGTCGAGGACTGCCACCGCGCGGGCGGCATCCCCGCCCTCCTCGGCGAGCTGCACCGCGGCGGGCTGCTGCACGGCTCCGCGCACTCGATCCACTCCGCCTCGCTGGACGAGCTCGTCGCCAAGTGGGACGTCCGCTCCCCCGACGTCCTGCCGGAGGCCGTGGAGCTGTTCCACGCGGCGCCCGGGGGCGTCCGGACCACGTCCGCGTTCAGCCAGAGCGCCCGGTGGGAGTCGCTCGACCTCGACCGCGAGAACGGCTGCATCCGCTCCGTCGAGCACGCCTACACCGCCGACGGCGGCCTCGCCATCCTGCGCGGCAACATCGCCCCCGACGGCGCCATCGTCAAGACCGCCGGGGTGGACGAGGAGCTGTGGACGTTCACCGGCCCCGCCGTCGTCTTCGAGTCGCAGGACCAGGCCGTCGAGGGCATCCTCGGCGGCAAGGTCAAGGCCGGCGACGTCGTCGTGATCCGCTACGAGGGCCCGAAGGGCGGCCCCGGCATGCAGGAGATGCTGTACCCGACGAGCTTCCTCAAGGGCCGCGGGCTCGGCAAGGCATGCGCGCTGATCACCGACGGCCGGTTCTCCGGCGGCACGTCCGGCCTGTCCATCGGGCACGCGTCCCCCGAGGCGGCGGGCGGCGGGATCATCGCCCTCGTGGAGGACGGCGACCGCGTCGTCATCGACATCCCGAACCGGGTCCTGGAGCTCGACGTCCCGTCCGACGAACTCGACATCCGCCGCGAGAAGCTCCTCGCCGACCTCGGCGGATACCGGCCCCGCGACCGCAACCGCCCTATCAGCGCTGCCCTCCGCGCCTACGCCGCGATGGCGACCTCCGCGTCCACCGGCGCGGCCCGCGACGTCTCCCAGCTCGACGGCCTCACCGGCTGAGCACTACCTCCGAGGTAATCGCCTTCGTTCCCTCGCGGGACCAGAGTGGGTCATGCCCGACCGGCACTCGACCAAGGAGATCGCGATGACCGCCTACGCCCTCGCCCACCTGCACCCGCAGCCGACGCTCCACGACGACGTCTTCACCTACATGGAGCGCATCCAGGCCACGATGGACCCGTTCGGGGGCCGCTTCCTCGTCCACGGAAGCCTTCCCGAGGTCATCGAGGGCCCGGTGGACGGCGGCTACGTCCTCATCGAGTTCCCCGACATCGACAAGGCCCGCGCCTGGTACAAGTCGGACGCCTACCAGGCGATCCTGGCGATGCGGACCGACCACATGGAGGGCACGGCCGTCCTGCTCCACGGCGTCCCGGACGGCTACGACGCCGCCACGACCGCCGAGCACCTGCGCAACGCGCAGGCCGGGGCCTAGGAGCAGCAGCCCCCACCGCAGCAGCCGCCCCCGCCGGCGGGCTTCGGCGGCAGTGCGGTGCCACGGGACGTGCCCGTGACGGCGACCGTCGACAGAAGCTTGACCGTGTCGTCGTGCCCGTCCGGGCACGACGCCGGGTCGGAAGCGTTGATCATCGGCCGGGACACCTCAAAGGTCGACCCGCAAGCGCGACAGCGATAGTCATAACGAGGCACCTCACAAGGATACGACCCCGGCCTCGCCCCGGCGGATCGAACCTCAGCCGGGGTCACGGGTTCCAGGGGGTCGCCCCCTGGGAGATCACGCAGCGGGTTCGGAGACGTAGGCGGCCCATTGGGGGTCGCCGTCGTGGATCAGGCCGATGAGGCGCCAGTGCGCGCCGCGGGGGACGCCGGGGGTGACGCTGAGCGTCCAGCCGAGTTCTTCGAGGAGGCGGTCGGCCTTGCGGTGGTTGCAGGTCATGCAGGACGCGACGCAGTTCTCCCAGACGTGCTTGCCGCCACGGCTGCGCGGATGGACGTGGTCGATGGTCTCAGCGCGGCGGCCGCAGTAGACGCAGCGGAAGTTGTCGCGGCGCATCAGCGCGGCGCGGGTCAGGGGGACGCGGGTCCGGAACGGGATGCGCACGTAGCGGCGCAGGCGGATGACGGAGGGGACCTCGACCGTCATCGTGGCCGAATGGAGGACCGCGCCTGAGGTGTCATGGTGGACGATCTCCGCCTTCTCCCGAAGCACGAGGCAGACCGCCCGCCGGAGCGGGAGCGTGGTGAGTGGTTCGTACGTCGCGTTCAGGAGGAGGACTTGTCTCATCTCAGACGCCCTCCACCGGGCTGTGCTGTTCGGTCGCCTCGGCGGGCGCGACTGGGCGCGCCTCGCACCGAGGCCCGATTATTGTCTCCGGTACCTGCGCACTCGCCATGAGGACCTCCCCGGGGCGAACCGACCAAAATCAGTGTGGCGTCTGAGGGAGGCCGTCCGCTACCCCAATAATCCCCCTTCAGGGGGCCGGTCGAACGCAAACGGACGTTCGCGGCGGGTCGAAGTGTACGGGACGGGCAGTCCGGAACGCCCAATACAGTGCACCCATGAGGCCGTATCCGCCCGCGCGGCGCCAGGACATCGTCGAGGACATCCACGGGCACCGGGTCGCGGACCCGTACCGCTGGCTCGAAGACCCCGACGCCGCCGACACCAAGGCGTGGCTCGCCGCGCAGGAGAAGCTGTTCCGCAAGGTCATGGACCCGCTGCCGGCGCGGGAGGGCCTGCGGCGGCGGCTCGGCGAGCTGCTCGGCGCGGGCAGCGTCGGCTCGCCGGTATGGCGGGGCGAGCGCCGGTTCTTCACGCGCCGCGCGCCCGGCCAGGAGCATCCCGTCCTTTACACGGCGGGCCCGGACGGCTCCGAGCGCGTCCTCATCGACCCGATCGCCCTGGACCCGGACGGCACCACCACGCTGGACGGATGGCAGCCCGACAAGGAGGGGCGCCGCCTGGCGTACCAGCTCTCGACCGGCGGTGACGAGGAGTCGCTGCTGTACGTCATGGACATCGCGTCCGGCGAGCGCGTGGAGGGCCCGATCGACCGGGCCCGGTACTCGTCGATCGCGTGGCTGCCGGGCGGCGAGGCGTTCTACTACACGCGCCGGCTGCCCGCGCGGGACGTTCCGGAGGGCGAGGAGCAGTACCACCGGCGCGTCTACCTGCACCGCGTCGGCACCGAACCCGACACCGACGACGTGCTGATCTTCGGCGACGGGATGGACAAGACCAACTACTACGGGGTCTCCGTCAGCCGGGACGGCCGCTGGCTCACGGTCTCCGCCTCGCAGGGCACCGCGCCGCGCAACGACCTGTGGATCGCCGACCTGTCCGCGTCGCCGCCCGGGTCGCCGGAGCTGCGCGCCGTCCAGGAGGGCGTGGACGCCGCCACCGGCCTGCGCGTCGGACGCGACGGCCGCGCCTACGTCTTCACCGACCGCGACGCGCCCCGCTCCCGGCTGTGCGTCACCGACCCCGCCGACCCGTCCTACGAGACCTGGCGGGACCTCGTCCCGCAGGACCCCGAGGCCGTCCTCACCGACTTCGCGATCCTCGATGATCTGGACCGCCCGGTCCTGCTGGCCGGGTGGACGCGGCACGCGATCAGCGAGATCACCGTCCACGACCTGGAGACCGGGGCGCGGCTCGGGACCGTCCCCACCCCCGGTCTGGGCTCGATCGGCGGGATCATCGAGCGCCCCGAGGGCGGCCACGAGGCGTGGTTCGGCTACACCGACAACGTCACGCCGTCCTCGGTCATGCACTACGACGCCCGCACAGGCGAGACGACGCTGTGGGCCTCCACCCCGGGCACGGTCGAGGTCCCCGACATCGAGACCCGCCAGATCACCTACACCTCCCGGGACGGGACCGAGGTCAGGATGCTGGTCTCCTCCCGCCCCGGCCTCTCCGGCCCGCGCCCCGCCGTTCTGTACGGGTACGGCGGTTTCAACATCTCGCTCACACCGGCCTACTCGGCGAGCATCCTCGCCTGGGTGGAAGCGGGCGGCGTGTACGCGGTCGCGAACCTGCGCGGCGGCTCCGAGGAGGGCGAGGAGTGGCACCGCGCCGGGATGCGCGACCGCAAGCAGAACGTGTTCGACGACTTCCACGCCGCCGCCGAGAAGCTGATCGCGGACGGCCTGACGACCCCGTCCCAGCTGGCGATCTCCGGCGGGTCCAACGGCGGGCTGCTGGTCGGCGCGGCACTCACCCAGCGTCCCGAGCTGTACCGGGCGGTGGTGTGCTCGGCGCCGCTGCTGGACATGGCCCGGTACGAGCGGTTCGGCCTGGGCGAGACCTGGAACGACGAGTACGGGCGGGCCGACGACCCCGAGGAGTTCGGCTGGCTGATCGGCTACTCCCCGTACCACCACGTCCACGCGGGCACCGCCTACCCGGCCGTCCTGTTCACGACGTTCGCCGGAGACACCCGCGTGGACCCGCTGCACGCCCGCAAGATGTGCGCCGCGCTGCAGCACACCACCGCGTCGGAGTCGCCCGTCCTGCTCCGCGACGAGCCCGAGGTCGGCCACGCCGGCCGTTCGGTGAGCCGCTCGATCGCCCTGATGGCGGACACGCTCGCCTTCATGGCCGCCCAGACGGGACTCGCCCTCCCGGACGAGTTGACGCGTGATCTAATAGCCGAGTGATCTCCCCGATGGACGTCTCGTCCGGCATGGACCGTGTCCTCGACCTGCTCCGCGACCCGCCCGCGGAGCCGGACGTCTCGGCGGGCTACCTCGACCTGCTCGGCCCCTCGGCGAAACCGCCCCCGTCCCTCGCGCAGTCGGCAATGCAGTCGACGTTCCTGCCGCAGATCTACGAGCGCGTATGGCGCCCGATCGGCTTCAACCTCGCCAAGGGCTGGCCGATCGGCCCCGACACCGCGACCGAGCACGCCATGGCCCGCGACTGGCTCGGCCTCACCGGCGACCCGGCGACCGTCCTGGACATCGCCTGCGGCCCCGGCAACGTCACCAGGGCCCTGGCCGAGGGCGTAGGACGCGACGGCCTGGTCATCGGCCTGGACGCGTCCCAGACCATGCTCACCAGAGCCGTAGCCGACACGACACAGGACGAGATCCGCTACATCCGCGCCGACGCCGTCAACCTCCCCTTCAGTGACGAGTCCTTCGACGCCGTCTGCTGCTTCGGCGCCCTCTACCTCTTCGACGACCCCTGGACGGCCTTGGACGGCATGACCCGCGTCCTCAAACCGGGCGGCCGCCTGATCATCCTCACCTCCCGCCGCCCGTCCCCCCTCCCCGCGACCCGCATAGGCAGCACCCTGCTCCGCCGCACCACCGGCTTGACCGTCTTCGGCGACCAGGAAATAACCAAGGCCCTGACCACCCGAGACTTCACCTCAATCCGCCAGCACCGCTACCCCCTCATGCAGCTGGTAGGCGCAACCCGCACCTGACCCAGGTACCGGCACCGACTACTGCGCCGACACCAACCACCACCGCAACCCCGCAACAACCAAAACCACCGCGATCGCGTCCGAAGGCAGTTTCGAGCGAAGCAAGAAACTGATCGCGCAGCGAGCCGCCAGGCGAGACGGAGCGATGCAGCGATCGCACCGTGTTTCTCGACGATGGAGGGCCCCGGGCCCGAAGGAGGAGAGAAATACAAATAAACACCGCCCCGAGCCGCGGGTGTCCGCCGGGCCGCGCCACCGGCGGGACGGGCCCGCGGCTCGGGTGTCTTCAGCGGAGGTGTTTCTCGATGTAGATGTTGACGATGCCGCCGATGGTCTCGCGGCGGGTCTCCGTCCAGCCGAATTTGGCGTAGAGGGCGAGGGCGGGGCCTTGGAGTTCGGTGGTGTCGGCGCGCAGGACGCGGTAGCCGTACTCCGCGGCGCGCTGTTCGAGGGCCTGGACGACGGCGGTGCCGTAGCCGCGGCGCTGCACGGCGGGCCTGACGCGGAGCCGGACCATTTCGACGGCGTCGAGGGCGGGTGCGCCGGGGGCGTAGCCGCCGTAGGCGCGGGCCCGGCCGCCGGGGACGAGGTCCGCCCGTCGCAGGCCGCCCATGGCCACGATGCGGCCGTCGAGTTCGCCGACGAGGAACTCGCCGTCGTTGCGCAGGTAGATGTCCTCCATGCGGAAGAAGTCGTGGTCGTAGTAGACGCCGTCGCCGGGGCGCAGGCCGACCTGGGCGAGGCCTTCGCGGTGCAGGGCGAGGACGGCGGCGTGGTCGGCGGCGCCGTAGCGGCGCAGCCGGAGCTCCCGGTACCCCCACACGGGGGGCTCGTCCTGGAGCCTGACGAGGGCGCGGGCGGGGTGGTCCTGCCAGGGCGTGCTGTCAGGGGTGCCCATGCCGGGTCAAACCTGCTCGGACGGAGGTACGGACGGGCGTCCCTGCGCGGGGCTCGTCACCCAGGGTCCGGCGAGGGCCTCCCGGAAGTCCTTCAGCTCAGGAGTCTCGCCGTGCTTGGCGGCGACGGCCGCGCCGATCTGGCGGGCGCGGTGCACGAGGATGTCGGACCGGTGGTCGGCCGGCAGGTCGAGGATGGCCTCCTGCCCGGCGGCGAGCGCGGCGTCCGGGAGGCCGGCGTGGAACTTGCACATGGCCCGGTCGAGGCGCACGAGGGTCAGGTCGACGCGGTCGGTCGGCGAGTACAGGGTGAGGGCGTGGCTGAGCACCTCGTCGCCGTGCTTGTGGTCGCCGAGGCTGGTGAACGTGTCGCCCTCGTAGAACGCCATCTGCCGGTCGGTGAACCCGTACACCAGGTCGCTGGTGTCGGTCTTGGAGAGCTGGTCGAACACCGAGCGGCCGCGGACGAGGGCGCGCCGGGCGCTGGGGGCGGCGTCGCCGCGTCCGCGCATCGCGAGCATGCCGAGCGCGCGGGCCTCCACGGCGGGCGCCATGGCGGCGGCGACGCCGGGCGTCCGGCCGGCGAGGTCCTGGGCCTTGCGGGCCAGGTGCAGCGCTTCGCGGGGGTCGCCGTAGTACATCGGCACGAGCGATTCCCGGACGGTCACCCAGGCGCGCAGCTGCCGGTCGCCGGTCTCGTCGGCGGCGGTGCGCGCGGTGCGGAAGAACGAGCGGGCGAGCCGGTGGTCGCCGAGATTGATCATGATCAGGCCGGACAGCCCGGACAGCTGCGCCGCGATCCGGCAGAGCCGTTCCTGCAGCTCGACGGGCTGGCGCTTGTCGCACATGCGCCGCACCTCGCTGAAGTCCAGCAGCACGTCGCAGAGCATCCGCAAGGACGGTGTCGCCTGGTACTGCTGGCCGTAGCCGTAGGTGGTCTCCTCCCACTGGTCGAGCATGGTCGGCGAGACGGTCGCGCCGACGAGCGTGTCGTCCATCTTGCGGCGCAGGTTGTCGACCGCCCCAAGGAACTGACCGTCGAGCGCCACGCCCGCTCCGGCCAGAAGTTGCAGAAGGGTCCTACGAAGCACGATGTCCTCCTCTCCCACATCAATGGTCAGGGGGCCGTCAGCGCGGTTGTGGCCCCGTAGGTCGTTGACATTCGCCCAGGGCCGCTCTTCGGCCCTGGTGACGATCGCCCCGACGAGCGCGTCGGGGCTTGCCGCCGCGTGCCGCTCCGCCGGCCGCGGTTTCGGGACGCTCGCGGCGCCCGGGCGGACGGCGTGACCGCGTCCGCAGATACAAGGACTCTGGTAGTCGAGTGCGTCGGGCTCCACCCGGTAGACGGCGCACAGGTAGTGCAGGTATTCGGGGCCCGGCCTCTTGTAGCCGCTCTCGTAGGCCGACAGCAGCGTCTCCCCGAGCCGGGGCGGCGGCTTGCCGTCCACCTCGTAGAGGGCTCTGACCTGCGCGACGATGTCGGACAGCGCGACGCCGTGCGCCAGCCGGTGCGCCTTGACGCGGCTGGTGCCGAACAGCGGCCCGCACTGCTCGTGGATCTCCTGCGCGATCTCGACCGGACCGCGGCCTCGGGCCAGGGCGTGCGCGCGGATCCGGCGAGCCACGTCCGTTTCTTTCCGAGGGGGATCCGACATCGACTCCGGCCTCCTCACCGTCGCGCCGGGACGCCGTCCCCTCGGGGGAGGGCGATCGTCCCGGCCACGGCGACCGGTCTGGTCATGGCCACGACAGATAATCTCTTGCGCACGCAGCGTAACCCTCGTCACATGGCCCGCCAAGCGATTCCGGCGAAGAAGGGGCGGCCAGGGTGCCTCCCGCCCCCCGCGGGTAGAGATTCTTCCTCCGCAGGGGGGTGGAGTTCCCCTGAGGTGGGGTAATCCGGTACTTCGCCGGACGCACGGTCACTTGACCCGCCACCGTGAGAGTTGCAATTCTCGCCGCGAGTGACTGAACGGATTCACAGAGTTGATCAGTTGACCAGTACTCGCCGACAGAGGGGGTGCGAAGGTGGTCAGCGACAGACGCGTCGGCTACCTCCAGGCACTGGAGCAGGAACTCGACACGCAGGGCCTGGTCGCCCGCGTCGTCAGGACCCGCTCGGGGCCGGCGTTCCTGCGCGTCGTGAACCCGGAGGCCGCGAGCCTCGCGGAGGACGTCACGTGCGCACCGGCCCCCGAGACCAAGGACCACTACTTCTGGTGGTCGTGGGGCGAGCGCATGCACCGCGTCGACGACGTGGGCGGCGCCGCCATGAAGCTGGCCCACGTCCTGCAACCGCTCCGCCGCTGACCCCATCCCAGGCTCCTGAGGGAGCCGCCCCCAGACTCCCGGGGAAGCGCGGGCGCCGCCTGATTCGCGGCGTCCCCTGAGACCGGGCGTGTCCCGCGGGGCCGCGGCCGGAACGGCGCGGCAGCCGCGGACCTCGCGGGACACGCTCGCCGGACCAGCCCTCCCCGGCCGGGCCGCGGCACCTCGCTGACCTCGCGGACTTCGGGACGAACCGGTCGGACACGTCCCCTACGATCGGCTCCGAGCCCGCCGCGGGTCCACGGCGAGGTGTCCAGGCAGCACAATGGCCGGGGAGGGTCTGCCGTATGTCACTTCTCGCCGCCGCGCCGTCGTTCCTGCCCTGGGCGCAGGAAGGCTCGCCCGAAGCCGCCTGCGGGGACCGGACGCCCAGCACCGCGTGCCGGCTCGTCTGGAACGTCTCGCACAACAGCGAGTTCACCAAGTTCTTCTCGACGTGGCTCGACGGGCCGCTCACCACCCTGTTCTGGATCGTCGTCACGTTCGTGATCGCGATGATCCTGAAGAGCATCGCGCACCGCATGATCACCAGGGTCACGGTGCGGATGGCCGAGGGCACGATGACCGAGCGGGCCAGGGAAAGGTCCCGGACGGTCTTCGAGGGCAGCCCCGCCCTGCTCAACAAACGGCGGGCCCAGCGCGCCCAGACGCTCGGCTCGGTGCTGCGGTCCATCGCGTCCGTCCTGATCATGGGGACGGCGGCGTTCAGCATCCTCGGCTCACTCGGCCTGAACCTCGCGCCGATCCTGGCCAGCGCGAGCGTCATCGGCGTCGCGGTCGGCTTCGGCGCGCAGAACATCGTCAAGGACCTCCTCGCCGGGCTGTTCATGCTGCTGGAGGACCAGTACGGCGTCGGCGACTTCATCGACGTGGGCACCGCCAAGGGGACGGTCGAGGCCGTCACGCTGCGGGTCACCCGGATGCGGGACGTGGACGGCGTCGTCTGGTACGTCCCGAACGGCGAGATCAAGAAGGTCGGGAACGAGTCGCAGAACTGGGGCCGGGCCGTCCTGGACATCCCCGTCGACATCAACGAGAACACCGAGAAGGTCAAGGAGATCCTGCAGACCACCGCCGACGAGCTGGCCGCCGACGAGCGGTGGAAGGACATCGTCCTGGAGGCCCCGGCCGTGTGGGGCGTGCAGGCGCTCGCCGGCGACGCCCTCGTCATCCGCGTCGTGCTGAAGACGGCGCCGGGCAGGCAGGGCGACATCGCCCGCGAGCTGCGCGAACGCGTCAAGCGGTCGTTCGACCAGGCGGGCGTCACGGTCGCCACCCCCGCGCCCTAGTGGATCAAGGTGAGCAACGCGCCCGCTCTCACATAGGGTGGGAGGCGCTATGGCTGAACAGGTGACCTTCTATGAAGCGGTCGGCGGCGAGGAGACCTTCCACCGGCTGGTGCACCGCTTCTACCAGGGTGTCGCGGACGACCCCGACCTTCGCGCCCTCTACCCCGAGGAGGACCTCGGGCCCGCCGAGGAGCGGCTGCGGCTGTTCCTGATCCAGTACTGGGGCGGCCCGACCACCTACAGCCAGCGGCGCGGGCATCCCAGGCTGCGGATGCGGCACGTCCCGTTCGTCATCGGCCTCGCCGAGCGGGACGCCTGGCTGCGGCACATGCGGGACGCGGTGGACGAGCTGGAGCTGCCCGAGCATCTGGAGAAGCAGCTCTGGGACTACTTCACGATGGCCGCGCAGAGCATGGTGAACGCCCCGACGTAAGCGGGTAGATCGCCCTGTATGACGCGAATCCCGTGGTGGCGCGACGCCGTCGTGTACGAGGTCTACGTCCGCAGCTTCGCCGACTCCGACGGGAACGGTGAGGGCGACCTCCAGGGGATCCGGTCCCGGCTCGGCCACCTGCGCGACCTCGGCGTGGACGCGCTGTGGCTCAGCCCGTTCTACACCTCGCCGCTCGCGGACGGCGGCTACGACGTCGCCGACCACCGCGACGTCGATCCGCGGTTCGGCGCGCTCGGCGACTTCGACGCCCTGGTGGAGGACGTCCATGCGCACGGCCTCCGGCTGATCGTCGACATCGTCCCGAACCATTCGTCCGACCGGCATCCCTGGTTCCAGAAGGCGCTCGCCGCTCCGCCCGGGTCGCCCGAGCGGTCCCGCTACATTTTCCGGTCAGGGAGGCCAGGTGAACGTCGCGGCGAGGAGGCGCCGCCGACTGACTGGCCGTCCGCGTTCGGCGGCCCGGCCTGGACGCGGCTGGACGACGGCGAGTGGTACCTGCACCTGTACGCACGCGAGCAGCCCGACTTCAACTGGCGCCACCCTGACGTGCGGCGGGAGTTCGAGGAGATCCTGCGTTTCTGGCTTGACCGCGGCGTGGACGGCTTCCGCATCGACGTGGCCGCCGGCCTGTTCAAGGACGAGTCCTATCCCGACCTGGACGGACGAGGCATCCGCGTACTGAACGGCCCCATGTACGGCCGTCCAGAAGTCCACGACGTGTACCGGAAGTGGCGGCAGATCCTGGAAGGATACGACGGCGACCGCATGGCCATAGGCGAGGTATGGACGGACGGCGCCGAAGACCTCGCGCTCTACCTGCGTCCAGACGAACTTCACCAGGTGTTCCAGTTCGACCTGCAACTCGCCCCGTGGTCAGCGCCGGCGTTCCGTGACGTGGTGACAGCCGCGATAAAGGCCGTCGCCCCTACGGGAGCCGCGCCGACCTGGGTGCTGTCCAGCCATGACGCCGTTCGCCACGTCACCCGGTACGAGCAGCCGGAGAGCGTCCCTGGCATCGGACATGCGAGGGCTAAGGCGGCACTGCTGATGCTCTTGGCGCTCCCAGGGTCGGCATACCTCTACCAGGGTGAGGAACTGGGCCTGCCAGAGGTGACCGACCTTCCCGACGAGGCGCGACAGGACCCGATCTGGAAACGGACGAACGGGCAACGGGTGGGGCGGGACGGCTGCCGCGTCCCGCTCCCCTGGACGGGTACCGCGGAGCCCTATGGTTTCTCGCCCGACGGCGTCCGTCCCTGGCTGCCGATGCCGGACGGGTGGGCGTCCATGACCGCCGAGGCGCAGTCGTCCGACCCGTCCTCCATGCTGGCGTTCTACCGCGAGGCGCTGGCCCTGCGCCGCCGCCTCCGGGACGCTCTGCCCGAGGACATGGAGTGGCTCGACTCCCCCGACACGGCCGTGCTCTTCAGGCGCGGCACGCTCACCTGCGCGCTCAACTGCGGCGAGAACCCGCTGCGCCTTCCGCCGGGCCGTCCGCTGCTGACCAGCACTCCCCTGGACGGCGACCTCTTGCCCGGCAACGCCGCCGTGTGGCTCACCACTGGCTGAAAAGCAGGACGCGGTGTGCCGGCCGTGCCAGGGGTCAGCGCACGGCACGGCACACCGCAGGTTCCGCTACAAGTGGTTCGCTACAGCGGGGTTGCTACAGCGGCGGGCGCTGGAGCTGGAGCGGGTCGTCGGCGAACGGTCCGGTCTTGAGCGTCTGCGCGCCGGACTCGACGCCCGCCCAGCGCTTGACGAAGGCGATCGACTTGGCCTTCTCCTCGGCGGACAGCTTGTCGATGAGGCGTGCGCTGTGGTTCAGGCCCTGCGCGGTGTACACGGCCGAGTCGCGGCTGCCCCGCCCGAGGCGGAACGGCTCAGAGCCCCACGGGTCGTTCGAGCCGTACAGGAACAGCATGTGGTTCGCGTTCCGCTGCACCCAGCGGTCGATGTCGCGCATGGCGCGGCCGTGGTCGAAACGCATCCGGATGTCGCTCGGGACGTACGTGCGCGGCTGGTAGCTGCTCTCGTACCGCAGCAGCGGGCGCAGGTGCTTGAACTTCGGCGAGGGCCAGCCGAGCTCGGTGCCCGCCTGGTAGTAGTACGGGATGTACGGGGCGAGGCCCTGGTCGCTGTAGAACGAGAGACCGGCGATGGTGTCCAGCGACTTGTAGAGGTCGTCGTCGGAGGCGTCAAGCGAAGGCAGCGCGGCGCAGTCGGACTGCAGGCTGTACTGCCAGAACGCCCACTCGTAGTCCATCACCGAGTTCTCGAACGCGCGGTCCTGCGTGCGCAGGATCTCGAACGTCCAGCCGCCCTCGTCCGCGGCCGCCTTGAAGCGCTTGAGCATGGCGGGACGGCGTTCGAGGAACTCCCGCGCGAGGGCCTTGAGGTGAGCGCGGCACTTGGGGTCGTCGCCGACGTTCTTGAAGAACGCGTCGTAAGCGCGGTCGTCGTCGTTGTTCACATCGTTGGGGGCCACGTAGACGACGCTGCCGTCGACGTCATGCGGGTAGAAGCGCTTGTGGTAGACGGCGGTCATACCGCCCTTGCTCGCGCCCGTCGAAATCCACTTGGTGCTGTAAATCTTCTTCAGTTCACGGATGAGCCGGTGCTCGTCGGTCGCGGCCTGCCAGATGTTGTCCTTCGTCCAGTCCGTGGGTTCGGGACGGGACGGGGTGAAGTAGCGGTACTCAAGCGAGATCTGGTTGCCGTCGACCAGCGCGGTCGGCTCGGACGTGAACATCACCTCCGGCGTGTTGTAACCGCTGGTGTAGAGCACCATGGGCCGGTCCGTCGACTTGTGCTGCAGCATGATGCGCTGCTCGAACCACTGCCCCTTGGGGTTGCGGTGGTCGACAGGCTGCTTGTATTCGAGCCAGAACCAGCGGTAGCCGGGCAACGTCGAGGTCTTCTCCGTCACCTGCATTCCGGGGATCGCCTTGAGCCGGTCGAGGATGTCGCCGGCCTGGGCCGTACCCGTCTGGGCAGTGTCCGCCCGGTCCGTGACCGCCTGCGCCGTCGTGGCGCCGACCCCGGTCACTCCCGCGGCGAGCAGCAGTGCCATCGCTCCTCGTGAGACGCGCCGCATTTGTGCCCCTTCCACGTGGGATCTCCACATTCGCGTCGCGACACTAGAGCGAGAAGTGGGCTGAAAACGGATTGCTGCTGTGCTTGTTATCTATCCGTGACAGCTCGGTTGTCACCCGGTCAGTCCGGGAGGACACGGTCAGATGGCACCACCGGTGAGGAAGTGGGCGACCAGCCAGCCGAGCCCGAGGACGAGGGCCAGCCGGCGCAGCTGCCAGCCGAGAGGCTTGCCGCGAATGGCGAAGACGTTCCAGACCAGTTCGGAGAGCGTGTCGCCCGGCTGCCGGTTGAACACGGCGGGCAGCTCGATGGCGAAGAACATCAGGATCCAGAAGATCCATGCAGCGAGATAAGGGGACATGTGACGCTTTCTCTGGCGAGGACGAACTACTTCTTTCCGGTAATACCCGGTAAGAATGATCGCTAGACAGCGTCACGCGGGGAGCATGCGGGAATCAGATGGGCGTCAGGTGAGCGTCAGCTGGGCGGGGTCAGGGCGATGCCGTCGTCCCAGGGGGCCAGGCGCTCGAAGAAGCGCTCGTCGTGCCAGCGCCCGTCCACGTGGATGTGGCGGCGGGCCGTCCCGACCGCCGTGAAGCCGTTCCGCTCCAGGACGCGCTGGGACGCGTGGTTGTCGACCCTCGTGAACGCCTCGACGCGGTGCAGGCCGAGGCCGTCGAACGCCACGTCCAGCGCCTGCCTGACCGCCTCGGTCGCGACACCGCGTCCGGCATACGGGCGCGCCACCCAGTAGCCGACGAAGCAGGTCTGCAGCGGACCGCGCAGGACGTTGTTGAGCGTGATCCGTCCGGCGATCTCACCGTCCAGCAGGATGACGCCCGGCCACATGTCGCCCGTCGCGTACGCCTCGACCAGGCGGTGCAGGTTGTCGCGCTGCCCGTCGACGGTGAAATACGAGTCGTCGCGTTCGGGCTCCCAGGGACGCAGGTAGTCGCGGTTCGCCTCGTAGAGCGCGGCGAGCGCCTCCGCGTCCGCCATCTGGACGACGCGGAGCCGCACCCCCGGCTGGAGGCGGTCGTCAAGCGGGGGCGGGGGGCCGGCGAGGGCGGTCATGCCGTGGGCGCCGTGTAGCGTCCGATGAACTCCCGTTCCTCCGGCGTGAAGCGGCGCAGCCGGTGCGTCTCCGGGTCGTAAGCGACGAGCGTCGAGGTGGCCTCGGCGTAGACGTTCTCGTCGTCCCGCACCTCGTAGGCCAGCGTGAACGAGGCGGCGCGGGCCTCGGTCACCCACGTCTCGACCCGGATCGGGTAGACGGTCGGCAGCAGCGGCTGCCGGTAGTCGATCTCGTGCCGCGAGATCACCATGCCGCGGACCGGCTTCTCCCCCTTGCGGACCGGGTCGCCGTGGAACATCTCCAGCCGCGCGTCCTCCAGGTAGCCGAGGAACTTGACGTTGTTCACGTGGCCCTGGGAGTCGATGTCGCCGAACCGGACGTGGAACTCGTAGACGTGCCGGAACTCGGCCGCGGGCAGGTCGGTCTGCTGCATGTCCTCGCCTGGGGGTACGGGGAACCTGTCCGGCTCGATGTTACCGGCAGTAGGTTTCCCGGCCCCGGGCCCTCCCCACGAGCCGTCCCGTCACCGGACCGGCGCGAACGGGTCGGCCACCGCCCCCGACGGGGTCGCGGAGGCCGCCGCCCGGACCAGGCCGACGAAGTCCTCCAGGCACGACATGCATTGCGCGGCATGCCGGCTGAGCTCCTGGATCTCCTCGTCGGTGAGCACGCCGTTCGCCGGGACGAAGTCGCGGACGTGCGCGCAGCGGGCCGCGTCGGGCCCGGAATCGGGCTGCCGGCGGTCCGGGAACCGCTGCCTGCGCGTGAACGCGGCCAGCATCTCGTCGATCCGGTCGGCGGCCTCCGTGTAGCCCGCCGCGTAGGCCTCCGCGTACGCCTGCGCGGCCTCGGTGATCAGGTGCAGTTCCTCCCGCTGGACGCTGTAGGGACCGGTCGCCGCGCACCGGTCGGCGAGCAGGTCGAGCGTCCGGCCGAGGCGGAGCGCGGCGTCCGCGTGGTCGCTCCGGGCCGCGACCCGGTACCAGCGCGCCGCCTCGCCCAGGTTCCCGTCGGCGTCGTGGCGCCGTCCCAGCTCGTAGGCGGCCCGGTCCAGGTCCAGGGAGTCGACGAACGCCGCGTGCCGCGCGCAGGCGATGTCGTCGAACCGCAGCCGCCGGAACTCCTCCTCCAGCCGCGCGAGGCCGACCGCGAACTCGGCCTCGGGCATCCGGGCGATGGCGGACGCGGCGGCGGCCAGGACGGCGTCCAGGTTCATCTCCGGCCTTCCAGTTCGACCGCCGCCGGCTCGCGCAGCAGCTCCTCCAGCCGCCTGCGCGCCCGATAGACGTGGGTCTTCGCCGAGCCCTCGCTCATGTCGAGGATCCGGGCGACCTCCGGCATCGGGAACTCCAGCAGGCAGTGCAGCGCGACGGCCTCCCGCTGGCGGCGCGGCAGGCTCCGGACGGCGTCCATCAGGTCGAGCCGTCCGTCCGTCCCGCGCTCACCGGCGCTCGGCAGCCCTGCGTCCCCGCGCGTGATCATGTCGTCCAGGGACGTGCACTGCTCGCGCGCCTTCGCCTGCCAGCGCCGCAGCATGGTCGTCGCGACCCGGAACAGCCAGGCGCCCGGCTTGTCGTAGGTGACGAGCTCGTCCCATCGGCGCTGCGCGGCGAGCATGCTCTCCTGCGCGATGTCCTCGACCCAGCGCCCGTCGGACGTCTGGGACCGCAGGTAGCCGGTGATGCGCGGCATCCAGTGGCGGTAGAACGCGGGGAACGACGACAGCGTCTCGCGGGCCTCCCGGTCAGCGGGGTCCGCGTTCACCGCGCCGCTCCCCAGCCGGTGGACGTGACGACCACGGCGACCTCCCACGACAGCGACTCGGACACGGGCACTCCTCGGGTATCCGCGTGATGCTGAGAGCGACTTCCGCCCCAGCAGTGTTACGCACATAACTGCCGCCAGAGGTCACAAACGTTGACATCCATCTCAAATAACCTCACCACCTGCGCCGATATCGGAGCGTGATCGGCACATCAATGACCGCCAGGTCATACCAACAGCGGGCCTCCGGGCGTCCAACCTGCGTTGATGCCCGATGTCAGGAACACGACCGAATTGGAAAATGCCGACGTTCTCGTACGGCCTCAAACCAAATTCGCGCCACCTCCGCGTCCCGGAAGTGATCTGGCACACCAAAAGCCGTCCCGAGGCGGCACCACCCGGAGACCAATCTAAATGCGCGCCCCAAATGCCCGATTATGCCGACACCGTAGTCCACTGCGTCTTGGCCCAGCCGGCGCTCAACACCACAGAGTCAAAGCCGCACCGACAGGATGCGTCCTATAGCGCAGATCACCCCAAGGCCAGTCTTCACTGGCCTTGGGGTGTTAAGCGGCGGCCTCGGCTGGGGGACGGCCGGGGATCAGTCGCGGGTGAGCTTCCGGTGGGTGACGCGGTGCGGGCGGGCGGCGTCGGCGCCCAGGCGCTCGATCTTGTTCTTCTCGTAGTCGGCGAAGTTGCCCTCGAACCAGAACCAGTTCGAGCCCTCTTCCCACGCGAGGATGTGCGTGGCGATGCGGTCCAGGAACCACCGGTCGTGAGACGTGATCACGGCGCAGCCGGGGAACTCCAGCAGCGCGTTCTCCAGGCTGGACAGGGTCTCGGTGTCAAGGTCGTTGGTCGGCTCGTCCAGGAGCAGGACGTTGCCGCCCAGCTTGAGCGTCAGCGCCAGGTTCAGGCGGTTGCGCTCGCCACCGGAAAGGACGCCCGACGGCTTCTGCTGGTCGGGCCCCTTGAAGCCGAACGCCGCGACATAGGCGCGGGACGGCATCTCGACCTGGCCGACGTTGATGTGGTCGAGACCGTCCGAGACGACCTGCCACACCGTCTTCTTCGGGTCGATGCCGCCGCGTCCCTGGTCGACGTAGGACACCTTGACCGTCTCACCGAGCCGCAGCTCGCCGCCGTCCGGCTGCTCCTCGCCGATGATCATGCGGAAGAGCGTGGTCTTGCCGACGCCGTTCGGGCCGATGACGCCGACGATGCCGTTCGGGGGCAGGTTGAACGTCAGATCGTCCATGAGGACCCGGTCGTCGAAGCCCTTGGTCAGCTTGTCCGCGACGATGACCGTGTTGCCCAGGCGCGGGCCCGGCGGGATCTGGATCTCCTCGAAGTCCAGCTTGCGGGTCTTGGCGGCCTCCGCGGCCATCTCCTCGTACCGCTCCAGGCGGGCCTTGGACTTCGTCTGCCGCGCCTTCGGATTCGACCGGACCCACTCCAGCTCGTCCTGGAGGCGCTTCTTGCGCTTGGCGTCCTTGTTGCCCTCGACCTTCAGCCGCTCGGCCTTCTTCTCCAGGTAGACGGAGTAGTTGCCCTCGTAGGGGTAGCAGCGGCCCCGGTCGAGCTCCAGGATCCACGTGGCGACGTTGTCGAGGAAGTACCGGTCGTGGGTGACGGCCAGGACGGTGCCCTCATACTTGGCGAGGAACTGCTCAAGCCACTGGACGCTCTCGGCGTCGAGGTGGTTGGTGGGCTCGTCCAGCAGCAGCAGGTCAGGGGCTTCGAGCAGCAGCTTGCACAGCGCGACGCGGCGCCGCTCACCACCCGACAGCTTCGTCACCTCGGCGTCGCCGGGCGGGCAGCGCAGCGCGTCCATCGCCTGCTCCAGCTGGCTGTCGAGATCCCACGCGTTGCGGTGGTCGAGCTGCTCCTGGAGCTTGCCCATCTCCGCCATCAGCTCGTCGGAGTAGTCCGTCGCCATCTTCTCGGCGATCTCGTTGAACCGGTCGACCATCGCCTTGGTCTCGGCGACGCCCTCCTGCACGTTCCCGAGGACGGTCTTCTCCTCGTTCAGCGGCGGTTCCTGCTGCAGCATGCCGACGGTGAACCCGGGCATGAGGCGCGCGTCCCCGTTGGACGGCTGTTCCAGACCGGCCATCATGCGCAGCAGCGTCGACTTACCGGTGCCGTTCGGTCCCAGGACACCGATCTTCGCGCCTGGAAGGAAGTGCAGGGTGACGTCGTCCAGGACGACCTTGTCGCCATGTGCTTTGCGCACACGCTGCATCGTGTAGATGTACTCGGCCATATCCTCAAGCCTAGAGGGTCCCAGAAGGTGTTCCTTGCAGTGTCCACCTCCACCGAGCCCCCCTCAGC